>NZ_JALAAR010000008.1:0-217144 GCF_036984005.1 Rheinheimera muenzenbergensis | reverse complement strand
AGAAGTGTTAAATCGAGCAAACTTAAGTATCCCGTTAAAAAGAAAAATGCCGGTCAGCTTAACTGACCGGCATTAGGCCGAAGCCGCCTTGTTAGTATTACTGATATCAGAAGTTAACGGTTAAATCTGCTGAGCAGGAGTCAGTACCTGCCAGGCATATTTTATAGGTTACCGTTGCCGCCTGCGAATTAAAGCGATCACGATAGCGGCCATTGGCGCTGGTGGTATCGATTAATTGACTGTCGCGGTAAATATCAACCGAGTCTGCTGTTCCGGTCCAGCGCAGGTCAACGATAGTTGAACCGGTGCGGGTACGGATTGAACGATGTAACGTTAGTGATAAGTCACTGTCAGCTTCGCTAACACTAACCGCTTTCGTTACTGTGTGGCTTAAGCCGGTAACGTCGGTGGCGGTTAGGCTAACGTTGTAGCTACCTGCGGCTGCATAGCTGTGTGTAACGTTGGCATCGCTTGAACTGGTGCCGTCACCAAAATCCCAGCTCAGGCTCTGAATATCATTGTTTGCATCAGTTGACATGTCGGTGAAGCTGGCAGTTAAACCCGATACCGTGAAACTAAAATCGGCAACCGGAGCCACCGGATCTGGCCCGGTATCACCATCGGTCAGTGCTGTGATGGTCAGATCCCAGCTATTTAAGGTACCAGTGTCAAGACCTGCATTGTCAGATACCAATAAGGTCCAGTCGCCCTGCATAGCTTCGCCGTTAAAGGCAGATGTTTGCCAGTTTTGTATCAGATCGTCCTGATTACCGCCGCTGCGATTGTGCAGTGTATGCTCCGTGCCTTCTGGTGAGCGCAGTTTTACCAGTAAGTCACCTTGCCAGGTGTGTGTAATGTTTACACCCACATTGGTGCCAAACACAAAGCCGGCTTGCGGTACATTTATAACGCTGCTGATCCCCTCAGCATTATTGTCCGGGATTGCAACAGGCGTGGTATTGTCATACTCATAATCCTGCAGGCCTTGTGGCAGAACGCTCAGGCTGGCATTAACCGATTTAACTAACTCACCAGTGGCTACATCGGTACCGGTAACGGTGAATTGGTAATTACCCCATGGCGTATCGGCTGCAGTAGTGACATCCAACGTCAGGGTTTGACCTGGCTGGCCGCTGCTGGCAGATAAACTAACACCGGCTAATGCTGGCTGAACATCAACGCTTAATGCTACATCGCCCATCCAGTCTGAAACATTACCGATATCCAACGTATATTGCGCGCTGTCGCCAGCGGTAATTTGTTGGGTTCTTGGCGTTAGCGACAGTTTAAATGTTGGGGTCGGATCTGCTTCGTCCAGCGCATTTACCAGGTTTAGTCGTTTACCTGATACGGTTTTACCTTCCAGCGCCGGCAATGCATCACCGGAATCCATCAGTATGGCTTTCATTTCTGCCGGAGTCAGATCCGGATTAACCGACCATAACAGCGCTGCAGCGCCTGCTACATGAGGAGACGCCATCGAGGTGCCGGAGTAACTGGCATAACCGTTACCTGGTACTGTCGATAAGATGGCTGAACCTGGCGCACCTAAATCAACAGACGTTGCACCGTAGTTTGAAAATCCTGACATGGCATCATTACGGTCAGTAGAGGCCACTGACACTATGACGTCCAGGTCATAGGCTGCCGGATACATAGGGGTAGAATCAGCATTACCACCATCGTTACCGGAGGCGGCAATAAACAATATGCCGGCATCGCCCGCAGATTCTATCGCCGCTTTTAAGGTTTCAGAGAAACCACCGCCGCCCCAGGAGTTATTGGTCGCTTTAATATCAACACCGTGATTGATTTTCAGGTCAGTAAAGTAGTTGATACACTCAATGGCTCCGGCAGTGCTGCCACCACTTGGGCCTAAAAACTGACAAGGCAGCAGCGTAACGTTCCAGTTAACGCCGACAACACCAGTACCGTTGTTGCCAGAAGCACCGATAGTGCCAGCAACATGGGTACCATGGCTATCGCTATCCATTGGGTCCAATTCAGCGTTTAACGTAGAGTAGCCGTAAGTGCTACCAGGCAATGAACCCGGATTAACCCAGCGGTTATCAATCAGATCAGGATGGTTGTAATCCATACCGGTATCAATAATACCTATAATAATGTCCTGGCTACCAGTGGTAATATCCCAGGCATCGACTGCTTTAATGTCTGCACCGGCAGTACCACCTGACTGACCAGTATTGTGTAAACCCCATAAATCGCCAAAGCTTGGATCATTTGGCGTGGCCAGCGCTTTTAATGGAAAGTCCGGCTCAGCAATTTCAATGGCCGGATGTAAAGTCAGCTTTTTAATCAGTTTGTCTCTGTCAGCACCCTTAGGTAGCGTTACTTTGACAATTCTGCCATCGGCAACATAACGTAGCTTCATATCACGGCCATTGTCATCCAGCTGGCGTAAGCTGGCACCGCTACCTTTAACCGCGTCAATACGTTCTTGTTTGCCGACACCCGGCTTAAACATTACCAATATTGCGTCTTCTCCCGGAACAGCTGCAGCAACTGCTGAAACTGAAGCAAGGCTTGCCGCTATGGCAAGTGCGATAAGATTTTTTCTCATCATAGTTATTATCCATTTTTAATTAAGTGTTAAACATATGTTCCAAGTGTTGCTCAATAATGGATAGCACGTGCTGCAGCATTGTTTAAACGTTTTTGTAAAAATAACCCGAAAGTATTAGTCATATAGGGTGGGTAAATGTAAACGGCATTCGCTATGTTACTGATATTCAGACTTATAATAAATGGCAATGTGTTAAGCCTATGTGAAAAAATAGGTGTTTATTCCTATTGCAGCTTTTGAACAGTGCTTTAGCCTAGGTCTGTAAATTAAGTGCGGGGTTAAAAGTGAATAAGATGTTGAAGTTGTCTGCAGTGGTGCTGTTTGCGCTGACAAGCTATCAGGTAAAAGCGGATGTATCGCTACAGTTTACTTCATTACTAGAACGCCACGCGCTGGCAAATGGGGTTGATATTGCCCAATTTGGCGATTTAAACGTTGCAGATGTTACTCAGACAGGACAGGGACACTACGCGGTGTTGTTACAACAAGGCGTACTGAACCAAATTCTGTTGCAACAAACGGGGAGCGGAAACAGCGCGCAAATCAACCAATATGGCAGCAATAATTCTGCTCTGGTTGTTCAACATGGTGAAAATAACCAGATCCAGATCGAGCAGTGGGGAAACCGGCATTTTTCGATTGAGCAGTCCGGCGTCGGTGAAGCCATTTCTATAGTCCAGTACTAATACATAGTTCAGTACTAATGAAATACTAATAATAAGTTAGGGAGAATGTGATGAAACTGAGTTTTCCACGTAAACATATGTTGGGGTTAGCTATAGCGCTAGTTGTCAGTGGTCAGGCAATGGCTACCGGTAATGAAGCAATTATCAATCAGACATCAACTTCTGTGGCTGAAGGTAACACTGCTGAAGTAACACAGAGCGGCGATATTAACCTGGCCGTTGCTGAGCAAAATGGTGCCTTAAATACCACAGCTATCAGCCAGACCGGTGTATGGAATGAGGCCTATACTCTAAGTTCAGGTGATGATAACCAAATACGCATTGAGCAAGCTGACGACTGGCATATCAGTACCGTAGAAATTGCCGGGCAGGAAAATACTGCTACCGCAACACAAAGCGGTTTTTTTAACCAGGCTCAAGTGTTAGTAGACGGCAATGCCAATGATGCCGCTGTAACTCAGGCCGGCGACCTTAATGAAGCCATCGTTACTTTAACCGGTAACACTAACCTGGCAGAAATCGAACAAAATGGTGACAGCAACTGGGCAAATGCCGGTTTTGTTGGCGATGAAAATGAATTAAGTGTGCTGCAAGAAGGCAATAGCAACGAAGCTGGCATGTTTAATCTTAGCGGCAATGCCAATATCTTCGCGTCTGAACAATACGGCGACGGCAACGTTGGTGGTATTGTTGGTGTACAGGGCGACAATAATGACATCGCGATACTTCAGGATGGCAATGCTAACGTTTTTATTGCCTTTGACGTCAATGGTAACAATAACCTGGTTGATGTCTTTCAGCGTGGTGACGGTAACGAATTTTTGCTCGACCCGCTGGCTGGCAATGACAACGTGGTGGCAATCGATCAACGTGGTAACGGTAATGTGATTGAAGCTCCACTGGGTTTGGTTGGTAACGATAACCAGATTGATGTCTGGCAAAACGGTGACGGCAACAGTGCTTTCTTTGCTACTGTTGGTGATGGTCACAATGTCGAAATCCATCAGCATGGCAACGGCAATATCAATGAAATGGTATTGGTTGGGGCAAATAACATCGGTAACATTTACAGTAATGGCGATAACAATATTGCCGGTATCGGCCTGAATGGCACCGGTAACCTGGCTGAAATTCGTCAGATGGGCGATGATAACTTTGCCGTAGTTGATGTTATCGGTGATGACAACACCTTTGATATTGAACAAAGCGGTGTAGAAAACACCACACTCTTTACCAGTGAGATGGCTGTGTCTGCAAACAGCGCCACAGTTAAGCAGGACGGTGGTATTAATCTGGTTGATATTTTACTGGCCGGCAACGCTAATAGCATTGATATATTGCAATCTGGCAGCGGTAACTGGGTTGCCGGTGACAGCGGCTATTTCGCCGTAACCGGCGATAATGGTTTGCTGAGCGTTACTCAGCAGGGCAATGACAACCTGGTATTAGGCAGCCAGGGTGGCAACAGCAACCTGATGTCAGTAACCCAGGTCGGTGATTTTAATACCGCTATTGTGGTACAAAACTAAGTTGTAGTAGGGCGGCGCAAGCCGCCTTTACCTTGTAGATCAGAATGAAAACATTTCTAACTCAGCTGTTTGTATTGCTGTTATTCAGTGTTCCGGCACTGGCGGATGATATCGCCTTGGGTGGTTTGGTGCTGGATCGTACCATTTCCCGTTTCGGAAAAGACTTTTCTTTCTATTACTCTGGCTATTGGCGTGATATGCCTGCGACAGAGGGCGTCACTGTGGTGATCTATGAGCAGGTTTATCCGCAGGCTGGCACCTTCCTTTGGGTTGAGATGAATCAGAAACGTATCTATCAGACCTATTTTGGCCGCCGCTACAATGATGTAAAACATATGGCTGAGCAAGCCGTGTTACTTAGCGTAAATGAACTGGCTAATATACAAACTGAAAAAATGTTAGGACAGAATGATCTGTCTGTGTGGTAAGGGGAATAATAATAATGAAACTGATGTACCTCTTGTTGTTTGCATGCAGCTTTGTGGCAAGTGCCACTGAGCTGGTTTATACGCCAATTAATCCCAGCTTTGGTGGCAACCCGCTAAACGGCAATTTTTTGTTGCAAAAGGCACAAAGCCAGAATGCGCACAAACCGGAAGATCGCGGTTTGTCATTTATCGAAAAATTTCAGGATGCTTTGGAGCGTAATATTATTAACTCGCTTACACGCCGTATTGCAGATGGCGAGTTAGTTGAAGGTGTGTATAACACCGGCGAGTTTTTAATTGAAGTGCAAAACGGTACTGACGGCAGTGTAATCGTCAACATTACCAATTTGGAAACCGGTGAAATAACCGTCATTACTATTCCGGTTATTGGGGGCTAAACATGAAAATTGCATTACTCATGACAGCCTTGCTACTGGGCGGTTGTTCTATGGTGCCTAAACCAGAATTAAACATTACACCTGCAGCTATCGATAGCATTAGTCCGCTAATGCAACAATTACAACAACAGGGAACACCGCGCTCGGCGATTCCGGTATCGGTATACGCGTTTCGCGACCAAACTGGGCAGTATAAACCGCAGGCCAACGTATCAAGTTTTTCTACCGCGGTAACGCAGGGGGCCACCTCGGTACTGACTCAAATTTTACTCGACAGTGGCTGGTTTGCCCCGCTGGAGCGGGAAGGGTTACAAAATCTGCTTACCGAGCGCAAAATTCAGGGTGCCAACAAAAAGTCGCAGGAATTGCCTCCTCTTAAAGAAGCCCGGCTGCTATTTGAAGGCGGTATTACCGGTTATGAAACCAATTTAACCACTGGTGGCATTGGTGCCGAGTACTTTGGTGTCGGAGCATCTGAGTTGTACCGGGAAGATCAGGTAACGGTATATCTGCGTGCTGTTGATGTGCATACCGGCCAGGTATTGTTGTCGGTGTCGAGCACCAAAAAGGTGTTTTCGCAGGAACTACGTGCCGGGCTGTTTCGTTACGTGGCGCTAAATCGTCTGGCTGAAGTTGAAGGCGGCTATTCAACCAACGAGCCGGTACAATTTTGTGTGCGTCAGGCTATGGAAGCGGCTGTGGCTGAAATAGTTGCGCAAGGGCAACAACGTGGCTTCTGGAAAGCTGACAGTCAAAATGCTTTAAATGACGCCGGAGCATCATAACGTGCTGAGCCTTGTTGTGAACGTAGCAACTCGACCCGGTTTCTGGCCTGTGTTTTACGAAAAATAGCCGACAAGTGGGCTTTGACAGTATGTGCACTAATATTGAGTTGCTCGGCAATTTCTTTATTACGTGCACCTTCTGCTACCAGTTGAATAATACGTTTTTCTTGTCTGGTCAGTAAATTACTGTCCGGTAACTTGGCAGATTGTTGTGCCAGGGCCAGTTTAGGTTTAAGCATTTCATCCAATAATTCAGACATAATTGGCCGGCTATAATACAGCTGGCCATTCATCATGGTTTTTAATGCCGTCAGCACCCGGTCAAGTTGTTCGTCGCGAAACACTACACCACGAATACCGGAATAAACGGCCATTTTTATGTCAACCATAGACCGCTCAGCCTGAAATAAAAAGCACGGCGCCTTTTTCTGCAGATACTGCAATTCAATCGACAAGCCTTTTTTATTTAAATCTGAGCTTAAATAAGGACAGGCAAATAAAGTACCGGCTTTTTGTTCGGCGGCAGCCATAAGCGCTATTCGGCTTTTTTGTTCAACTTGCAACCCAACTGATTGTGCCAGCAATACCAGACTATGCGGAGACTCCTGCTCCGTGATTACAACAAGTTTATTAAACTTATCCATCAGATAAACTTCCTTACAACCTAACTACATTGATACTGCTATCGCTTATACTGTACCCGCTGTGATTGTAATGCAACCATTTAACTTAATGTTTAATATTTGGTGACAAACATTGTTAGCATACAAGGATGAAAATGAAAAAACTGTTATTGGTTTGTCTGGGTAATATCTGTCGCTCACCGACGGCACATGCCGTATTGCGGCAGAAAAGCGCTGAATTAGCCGTGGCACTGGAAATTGAATCGGCCGGAACCAGTGCCTCACACAAAGGCCAGGCACCGGACCCTCGCAGCGTACGGGAGGGCGAGCGGTTGGGTTATAGTTTTGCTGGCATCAGATCACGCCAGGTTCAGGACACGGATTTTGCCTACTACGATCTGATCCTCGCTATGGATACAGATAATCTGGCCGAACTGAAACGTCGCTGTCCACCCGCGTTCCAGCATAAACTACAGCTGTTCTTGCAGTATCATCCGCAATATCCGCAGTACAGCGAAGTACCGGATCCTTATTATGGCGGTAGCAAGGGCTTTGCCCTGGTTTTGCAATTGATTGAACAAGGTTGTGCCGGTCTGTTGCAGCAGCTTAAATAGCGGGTACAGGCCTGTTTAAGCTACGCAGCGCTTAAAAAATAACCGGCAATGTGTAAAAGTGGTGAATTTGTCATAAATTATGCCATCTGCGGCATTGAATTTACGTCCAGAAGTCTATAACTTGCTTGGCAGGTTAATAAGCATAGGAAAAACATCGTGACCACCTGGACGCCTCAAAGCTGGCGCAGTCTGCCGATCCAACAGCAACCAAACTATCAGGATCAACATTTATTACATAGTGTTGAACAACAGCTGCACAAATACCCTCCACTGGTATTTGCCCAGGAAACCCGGGATTTGTTTAGCCAGTTGGGCAATGTTGCCGAAGGTAACGGCTTTTTACTGCAAGGTGGCGATTGCGCCGAAAGCTTTAACGATTTTAACGCCCCCAAAATCCGCGATACCTTTAAGGTATTATTGCAGATGGCAGTGGTGCTGACTTTTGCCGGTGGGCTGCCGGTTGTTAAGGTCGCCCGCATGGCCGGCCAATATGCCAAGCCACGCTCCAGCGATCTGGAAACCATCAACGGTATTGCCTTGCCAAGTTACCGCGGCGATATCGTCAACAGCTTTGAATTTACTGATGCTGCACGTCAGCCTGATCCGAACCGGCTGACAACGGCCTATCATCATTCTGCAGCTACGTTGAACCTGCTACGGGCTTTTGCTCAGGGTGGCTTGGCCGATTTACACCAGGTAAGTAAGTGGAACCTGGGATTTGTTGAGTCCAACCCGTTAAAGGACCGCTATCAGGACGTGGCGCAGCGGGTACAGGAAGCCCTGCGTTTTATGGAAATTTGCGGGATCACCGCGCAAAACTCTCCGTCGATCCGGGAAACCCAGTTATTCACTTCACATGAAGCGTTGTTGCTGAACTACGAAGAGGCGCTAACCCGACGTGATTCGCTGACCGGCGACTGGTATGACTGCTCTGCCCATATGGTGTGGATTGGCGAACGCACGCGGCAGCTGGATCATGCTCATATTGAATTCTTCCGTGGTATTCATAACCCGGTTGGCGTGAAAATTGGCCCGGGCATGCAGCCTGATGAGTTAATAAAGCTGATTGATGCATTAAACCCGAATAATATTCCGGGTCGCTTAACGCTGATCACCCGTATGGGGGCTGATAAACTGGCCGACAAACTGCCACAGTTGGTACGCAGGGTACAGCAGGAAGGCCGTAAAGTCGTATGGAGTTCAGATCCGATGCATGGCAACACTGTTAAAGCCAGCAACGACTACAAAACCCGTGACTTTGAAGCCATACTGCGAGAGATCCGGAATTTCTTCGCCGTACACAAGGCCGAAGGCAGCCATGCCGGTGGTATTCACCTGGAAATGACCGGTGAGCACGTGACGGAATGTACCGGCGGTGCTTATGGCTTAAGCGAGCATGATTTGGGCAAGCGCTACTTTACTCAGTGCGATCCGCGTTTAAATGCTGATCAGGTACTGGAATTAGCCTTCCTGATTGCCGATACTCTACGCTTAGCGCGTAAATAGTCTGCGCGCTCTGAGGAGCGCTATGTTATCAACACATCCATCAACGCAGGACGCTGGTCAGCTGGCAACAGCTGGTCAGCGTTATTGTGTTGGCATAGTCGGCGCCGGTAATGTTGGCTGTTATTTTGGCGCACACCTGTGTCAGGACAGTGCGCTGGATGTGAAGTTTTTTGGCCGTGAAACTATGGCACTGGAGCTGGCAGC
Organism: Rheinheimera muenzenbergensis; assembly: GCF_036984005.1. Classification (NCBI taxonomy): domain Bacteria; kingdom Pseudomonadati; phylum Pseudomonadota; class Gammaproteobacteria; order Chromatiales; family Chromatiaceae; genus Rheinheimera; species Rheinheimera muenzenbergensis. The sequence continues at coordinate 207,787 of NZ_JALAAR010000008.1, read as the reverse complement.
GCACGGCCTCTGTGCTATCTCGGTGGATAAACAAAACTACTTTGCGCAACCTGTTGCCTTTTACAGCGCGTTAAATAGCTTAATTGAATGTGATGTAGTGTTGTTAACGGTAAAAGCGACAGCATTACTTGCCATGATTGCTCAGCTAAAACGTTTTTTACGACCGGACGTGCCAGTCATTGCGCTGCAAAACGGTATTGGCATAGCGCAAATGCTGGCGCAGGACTTACCCAATCCAATACTGCGCGCTCTGGTACCCTTTGCCATCAGTAAAGGCAATGCCGGCCAATTTTGCCGCAGCACAGATGGCAATATCAGCTGGCAGCAAAATGATTTTGCGGTGGTGAATTACCTGATTTCAGTATGCAATAGACTGCAGTTAAAGGTTGAGCTGCACACTGACATTATTGCCGCAGAATATGGCCAGTTGTTGCCGGCACTGAATGACGCCATTAATGTGCTAAGCCAAATACCACTACAGCAGCAATGGCGCAGTGCTGATTACCGGCATTTGCTGGCAGCCGCTATGCAGGAATGGCTTAAGGTATGTACTGCCGCAGGCATAGCCACGCAACCCTGTTGTGGAGTCCCTAACCGTTTGTTGCCGTTTTTACTGCGCTTACCCACCCGAATGTTTAGTATGCTGCTGGGGCGGCGCTTAAATATCGAAGCGCCCGGGCACAGCGCCATGTGGGAACAGCTGCAGGCAAAAAAGCCGACCGAAATAATGTTTTTAAATGCGGCAGTGGTGCGCATGGCACAACGTTATGCGATAGCTGCGCCGGTAAACCAATTGCTGACGGACTGGATAAAGCGGGCTGAAGCCGGTGAAACGGATTTTCCATCGGCCAGGGCGCTATTAGCGCAGGCCGGCAAACGCTGAGCTGCCGTCACACCGCTTAATATTTGTGCCGTTTTAAGCCGGTTTTTGCGATTATTTTCGCTGAGATTTCTTCAATCGATAAATGCGTGGAATTTAAAAAAGGGATTTGCTCGCGCTGATACAGGTTTTCCACTTCGGCCAGCTCTAACTGACACTGGCGTATAGACGCATAACGGCTGTTGGCCCGGCGCTGTTCGCGAATTTGGCTCAGCCGCTCCGGGGTAATAGTTAAACCAAATAGTTTAGCTTTATTGCGTTTTAGCACCTCAGGCAGGCGCAATTGTTCCATGTCTTCTTCAACAAAGGGGTAGTTAGCCGCCTTAATACCGTATTGCAGCGCTAAATACAGACTGGTGGGTGTTTTACCCGAGCGGCTAACGCCCACCAGAATTATATCGGCCTGGTCAAAGTTCTTTAAATTGGATCCATCATCGTTGGCCAGCGCGAAGTTAACCGCATCAATACGAAAATCGTAAGTTTTTTCATGAATGCTATGCGTGCGATGGGTTTTCGGTACTGGTGCAACACCCAATTCGCGTTGTATTGGCTCAACAAAGGTATTAAGAAAGTCATAGCAGACGCCATTACTGCTGTTAATAATTTGCCGCAGCGTATCGTCAACAAAGGTTTGAAAGATTAACGGCCGTTGTCCCGTTGTTTTATAACGATCGTTAATGCGTTGCTTTACCTGCTCGGCCATATCGCTGGTTTCAACAAAAGGTATGGTAACGTGTTCAAATTGTGCAGGAAAAAGCGTAAGTAAGGCATGGCCAAACACTTCTGCCGTTATGGCTGTACCGTCTGAAATATAAAAGGCTGTACGCACAAAGTCTCCATTTGTCGTTATAAAATTACATTGAAAATTAAGGTTTTAATTCATTCCTGCACCGGTGTAAAATTATCCGGCCTTGTAACGCTTGCTGTAAGCTTACACGCCATACGACAAAAATTGGAGACGAACTGTGCAAGAATTTGTGATTTGGTATGAAAACCTGGGGATGCACGATGTAAACCGGGTTGGCGGCAAAAATGCTTCCCTCGGCGAGATGATCAGTAATCTGGCCAATGCCGGTGTGCAGGTGCCCGGTGGTTTTGCTACCACGGCCTATGCCTTTAACCAATTTCTTGAACAAAGCGGCGTTAACGAGCGCATCTACCAGCTGCTTGATGGTTTGGATGTCGATGATGTTACGGCTTTAGCCAAAGCGGGTGCGCAAATACGCCAGTGGGTTATTGATACGCCATTTCAGCCAGAGCTGGAACACGCCATTCGCGACGCCTACCAACAATTACACCCGGATGCGGCGCACGATGTATCCTTTGCCGTGCGTTCATCAGCCACAGCCGAAGATATGCCGGATGCTTCCTTTGCCGGTCAGCAGGAAACCTTCTTAAACGTGCGTGGTTATGATGCGGTGATCGTTGCCATTAAACACGTGTTTGCCTCGTTATTTAACGACCGTGCTATTTCGTACCGTGTGCATCAGGGCTATGACCACCGTGGCGTGGCATTGTCGGCCGGTGTGCAAAAGATGGTGCGCTCAGATTTAGCCTCATCAGGCGTCATGTTCAGTATAGATACCGAATCTGGCTTTGAAGATGTCGTGTTTATCACCTCCTCTTATGGCCTGGGTGAAATGGTGGTGCAGGGCGCAGTTAACCCGGACGAATTCTATGTGCATAAACCAACGCTGGCCGCAGGGCGCCCGGCAGTGGTGAAACGCAACCTGGGCAGCAAAAAAGTCGAGATGGTGTACTCCGGCGAGCAGGGCCATGGTAAACAGGTAAAAGTGGTCGACATTGCAGCCCAGCGCAGCCGGCAGTTTTCACTGACCGACGCTGAGGTAGAAGAGCTGGCGAAACAAGCCGTGATCATTGCTAAGCATTATGGTCGGCCGATGGATATCGAATGGGCCAAAGACGGTAACGACGGCAAGCTGTACATCGTACAGGCCCGGCCGGAAACCGTAAAAAGCCGTGAAGACAGCAACAGTATGGAGCGTTTTCAGCTATTGGCGAAAGCGCCGGTATTAGTAGAAGGCCGCGCTATAGGCCAGCGCATTGGTAGCGGCACTGCCAAGGTGCTAAAAGGCATCGAACAGATGGATCAAATTCAGCCTGGTGATGTACTGGTCACTGATATGACCGATCCGGATTGGGAACCGATCATGAAGCGCGCTTCTGCTATCGTAACCAACCGTGGTGGCCGCACCTGCCATGCCGCCATTATTGCCCGTGAATTAGGTATTCCGGCCGTGGTAGGTTGCGGCGATGCCACCAGTAAAATCAGCACCGGCCAGCAGGTTACCGTGTCTTGTGCCGAAGGCGATACCGGTTTTATTTACGACGGTAAGCTGGAATATAAAGTGGTGAGCAGCCGCGTTGATCAAATGCCGAAGCTGGATTTAAAGATTATGATGAACGTCGGCAACCCGGAGCGGGCATTCTCTTTTGCCAAGCTGCCGCATGCCGGTATTGGTTTGGCGCGCTTAGAGTTTATTATTAACCGTATGATTGGCGTGCACCCTAAAGCACTGCTTAACTTTGACGCCCAAACCTCAGAGCTTAAAGCCACTATCAGCGAGATGATTGCCGGTTATGCTAACCCGGTCGAGTTTTATATCGCTAAGCTAACCGAAGGTATTGCCACCCTGGCTTGTGCTTTTGCACCGCAAAAAGTCATAGTGCGGATGTCTGATTTTAAATCAAACGAGTACGCCAACTTAGTCGGTGGCCGCCAGTATGAGCCGCACGAAGAAAACCCGATGATCGGTTTCCGTGGTGCTTCGCGTTATATCTCACAAGACTTCCGTGACTGCTTTGCGTTAGAAGTTGAAGCATTAAAGCGGGTACGCAATGTGATGGGCTTTACCAATGTCGAGGTAATGATCCCGTTTGTGCGTACTTTAGGTGAGGCCAGTGCGGTAATCGATTTGTTAGCCGAGCACGGCTTAAAACGCGGCGAAAACGGTCTGCGCGTAATTATGATGTGTGAGTTGCCATCTAACGCCTTGTTAGCTGAAGAGTTTTTAGAATACTTCGATGGTTTTTCTATCGGCTCTAACGACTTAACCCAGTTAACGCTGGGGCTGGATCGTGACAGCGGCCTGATTGCACATCTATTTGATGAGCGTAACCCGGCGATATATAAATTGCTGGAAATGGCCATTAAAACCTGTAAAGCCAAAGGTAAGTACATCGGAATCTGCGGCCAGGGCCCGTCAGATCACGAAGATTTTGCTGCCTGGTTAATGCAGCAGGGCATCGACAGCGTATCGCTTAACCCTGACACCGTGCTGGAAACCTGGCTGTATCTGGCCGAAAAATACGGTAAGTAAATGTCAGCCCCGCCAAGTGCGGGGCTTTTTTATCAGGTGCCACAAAACGTATTGCTGATGCACTGCTCAGGCTTTGGCGGCAGTGCTAAGTCAGCCTGTGCTTCGCTTAATGTAAAAGGGGTTTTCAGCGCAGTATGCAGGCAGTTAAACAGCGTTAAATCCCCTTCGGTTGTCGCACGTTCTATCGCCCGTGCAATCTGATGATTACGCGGGATCAGCGCCGGATTGCAGTTATCCATCTGCTGTTGCACCTGCTCTGATGCTATGTTTTGCGCCGCCAGTCTGGCATGCCAGCTGGCACACCATGACTGCCAACTGCCGCTATCGGCAAACTGTATAGCCGCGCCTTGTGAGGCATCGGGCACAGACCGGCTTAGCAGGCGAAATGTCTGGCTAAAATCGGCTTTACTCGCACTCATCAGGTTAAGTAAATCCCGGATCAGCCCTTCATCATCTTTAGTTGCTGCCTTAAGACCTATTTTTTCACCCATCAGCTGTAAAAACGCCGCTTCATTCTCAGCGTTAAAGCTGTGCAGCGTCGCTGTGGCCTGCTCAACAGCCTGTTCTGGCTGCGTAGCGATGAGCGGCAGCAGTGTTTCAGCAAAACGTGCCAGGTTCCAGCTGGCAATACGAGGTTGGTTACCCCAGGCATAGCGGCCTTGTTTGTCGATAAAGCTGTACACCTGCGCAGGATTAAACGCATCCATAAAAGCGCAGGGGCCATAATCGATGGTTTCGCCGGCAATGCTCATATTATCGGTGTTCATTACACCATGAATAAAACCAATGCTCATCCATTTGGCAATGAGCTTAGCCTGAGCACTCACCACAGCACTTAACAGCGCCAGATAGGGATTAGCACTATCTGCACATTCTGGGTAATGGCGTTGTATTACATAGTCGGCGAAGGTTTTTAATTGCTCCCGATCGCCATGGTTGGCAATATACTGAAAACTGCCAATACGGATATGGCTTTTCGCCACCCGGGTAATTATCGCACCGGGCTCTGCCGTTTCACGTTGCAGCCAGTCACCGGTCAGCACTGCAGCCAGGGCGCGGGTGGTTGGCACACCCAGCGCATGCATCGCTTCACTGACTAAATATTCACGCAGCACCGGGCCTAATGGCGCGCGGCCATCACCGCGGCGGGAAAACGGCGTTTGGCCGGCGCCTTTAAGCTGCAGATCAAACAGTTGGCCGCTGCTATCTGCCAGCTCTGCCAGCAGCAACGCCCGGCCATCACCTAACTGCGGCACAAAATGGCCAAACTGATGTCCGGCATAGGCATGCGCTACCGGCTTTACCCAGTCGGGCAGGGTATTGCCACTAAACAGCGTTAAACCGGCATCGGTAAGCCAGTATGATTCGGGTAACTGCAGCTGAGCAGCCAGTTCCGGGTTAAACGCCAGCCACTGCGGCACGGCAACCGGCGTTGGATTGCAAGGCAGTGAAAAAGGCGTACCTAAATCCGCCAGGCTGTGTTGTACGGTAAAATTGCTCATATCAGCTTTTAGCTTTGATGGGTTATAGCGCTAGTGTACAGAGCGGGCACTATAGTTACAAAAAAACCAGCTAAATGCTGGTTAAGATGTTGGTTGCGGGAGCCGGATTTGCAGACCTTCGCCCCGCGGTTATAAAGAGGAGCCCGAGGGCGAATAACAGGCACAAAAAAACCGACGTTTAAGTCGGCTTAAGTGTTGGTTTCGGGAGCCCTGATCTTTGTGAAGAGCGAACCGACGACCTTCAGGTTGTTGAAATTTAGGCACAAAAAAACCAGCTAAATGCTGGTTAAGATGTTGGTTGCGGGAGCCGGATTTGAACCGACGACCTTCGGGTTATGAGCCCGACGAGCTACCAGGCTGCTCCATCCCGCGTCCGTGATATTACAACTGAGCAGTTATTGTAATATGTTGTTTTACAATGCCGTTTCAACGTTAAGTTGGTTGCGGGAGCCGGATTTGAACCGACGACCTTCGGGTTATGAGCCCGACGAGCTACCAGGCTGCTCCATCCCGCGTCCGTCATTGCGGGGCGCATCTTAGTGTTTTTGCAGATGCCTTGCAAGCGCTTAACAGCTTTTATTTTTAATAAGTTGTTTAACTGCCGCTTTCTTATACAAGCCGCTATTAAATCCAGCAATTATGGCGTCAGATAAAAAGCCAACCGGTTAAAGCTGGTCTTCTGCTATACTGTGCGCCATTTTTGTTTCGGGTGTAATGCAATGCTGCAATTCTGGGCGTTAACGTCTAAAGGGGTAGAGGAGTTGCTGGCGGATGAAGTTCGTCAGCACGGCGGTGAAGTCTTAAAAGTGACCATGGGTGTGGTGCGCTTTACGGCGGAGCTGCGTACAGCTTATCAGCTATGTTTATGGTCGCGCCTGGCGACCCGTATTTTGCGCCTTATACAGTCAGAGCCGGTTACCGCCGACAGCGACTTATATCAGGTCGCACAGAAAATTGACTGGCTGCAGCATATGGCGCTGCGTAACACCTTAGCAGTAGAGTGTGTGGGTAAACACCCTAAGATTGATAATACTCAGTTTGGTGCGATTCGCTTAAAAGACGCCATAGTAGATCAATTCCGCGAAGAAACCGGTAACCGGCCTGACGTTGACCGCATGGCGCCGGATGTGCGCTTTCAGGTGCGGTTAGATAAAGCACATTTTCACTTTTTACAGGATTTCTCCGGCCCGTCCTTGCACCAGCGTGGTTATCGCGCCGGTCAGGGCGAGGCGCCGTTAAAAGAACATTTAGCCGCAGCATTAATAAAGCGCTCTGGCTGGCAAGTTGAGCAACCCTTTTTTGACCCGTTTTGCGGCAGTGGCACCATAGTGGTGGAAGCGGCGCTGATAGCGTTGAACAAAGCGCCTGGCTTAAGCCGGGAGAAGTTTGCTTTTGAAGGCTGGCCAGGCCATCGTGATGCAGTTTGGCAGCAATTAAAGCAAGAGGCTAAAGCGGCAGAACACAATTTGCCCGCAACTGTGCAGTTTTGGGGCTCGGATTTTGATGAGCGCAATTTGGCCAAAGCCAAGCAAAATGCTGCCCGTGCCGGAGTTGCCGCTTATGTACAGTTTGATTATGCTGATGCCACAGCGTTAAAAGCTGCGGTATCTAATACGCCAGGCGTAATTGTTACCAACCCGCCTTATGGCGAGCGATTGGGCGACTTACCCTCGTTAATACCGCTGTACAGTAAGTTTTCACTGGCGTTAAAGCAGCATTATAGTGGTTGGCGTTTAGCCATTATTACCTCAAATACCGATTTGTTGCGTGCGCTGCGTTTATCGAAAAGCAAAAGCTATAAATTTACTAATGGTCCGCTCGATTGTGACTTTACCCTGTTCGATTTAACCGAAAAGCAAGTGGCGGTAAGCTCTGATGCACCGGCATTGTTTTTTAGTGAGAGCAGCTCTTTTGGCAATCGTTTGGCGAAAAATCTCAAGCAATTACAGAAATGGGCCAAAAAAGAAGGTTTAAGCTGCTACCGGTTGTATGACGCTGACATTCCTGAGTATAACGTTGCTGTTGACTGGTACGACGGCGAAGTTGTGGTGCATGAGTACGCAGCACCTGGCACAGTCGATGAGCAGGTATCACAAAAGCGCTTATTTGATGTGGTAAACCAGGTACCCCAGGTATTAGGCATCAGCTCAGATAAGATGATTTTAAAGGTACGGGAAAAGCAAAAGGGTACATCGCAGTATCAGGCGCTGAACAAAGCCGGCCAGTACAAAGAAGTAACAGAGTACGGCGCTAAGTTTTTAGTTAACCTGCGTGATTATCTCGATACCGGTTTGTTTTTGGATCACCGTATAACGCGGCGCATGATCCAGCAGCAGGCCAAAGCTAAAAGCGTATTAAACCTGTTTGCCTACACCGGTAGTGCTTCTGTGCACGCGGCGGTTGGCGGCGCAGCCAGCGTAACAACGGTGGATATGTCTAACACTTATTTAGACTGGGCTAAGCGCAACTTCAGCATCAATGGCTTAAGCGGTAAGCAGTACCAGTTTGAACAGGCCGATTGTTTGCAATGGTTAAGCCGTTGTCGTAACCAGTTTGATTTAATCTTTGTCGATCCGCCGACGTTTTCTAACTCAAAGCGGATGCAGGATAGCTGGGATGTACAACGTGATCACGTTAACTTACTGAACATGTTAACTGCACGCTTAGCGCCAGGTGGCAAAGTCATTTTCTCTAACAATAAACGCCGCTTTAAAATTGACGCCCAGGCGCTGAATGATGCGGGCTGGCAGGTAAAAGATATTTCTGCAGCTACCTTGCCGGAAGATTTTAAACGTAACCCGAATATTCACGTTTGTTTTGAGTTAACACGGTAAAGCATGCAGCCGGTATTAACCTTATACACCACCTGGGGCTGTCATCTGTGCGAGCAGGCCGAGCAGCTATTGCTTAATCTTGGCCTGGCCGGACAGTTTCAATTGGTGGATATCGTAGACGATGAAGCGGCGTTCGCACGCTACCGGGTGGCGATACCTGTGCTAAGACAGGGTGATAACGAATTATACTGGCCCTTTGACGAGAGCCAGCTTGCAACATGGCTTAAGGATGTAAAGTAGTGGAATTATTACGTTTTCAGCAGGCGTGTTTAGCCTTTGGCACCCACCCGATTTTAGATCATGTCGACTTTAGCTTATTTAGCGGCGAGCGGGTGTGTCTGGTTGGTCGTAATGGCGCCGGTAAGTCGTCTTTTTTAAAATTGCTGACCGGTCAGCAAAATCTGGATGATGGCCAGATAGTCGTCAATACTGGTGTCGTATTAAGCCGTCTAGAGCAGGATCCGCCGGCAAAAATGGATGTGAAAATAGCCGATTTTATTCGTGAAGGTGCCGGCGATTTAGCGCAAAAAGCGCAGCAGTTTTATACCTTGTCAGAAAACTTAGATGGCGCAACAGATGCCGACTATCGCCTGTTTGAGCAGCTGCAGGCTGAAATGGATACCCGTGATGGTTGGGGGTTGGAGTCACGCGTTACCGATTTATGCCAGCAATTTGACATGAACCCCGACGCCAGTTTAGCAACTTTATCAGGCGGTTGGCTGCGTAAAGCAGCCCTGGCGCGTGCACTGATAGCCAAACCGGACATTTTGCTGCTGGATGAGCCAACCAACCATTTGGATGTGGCGGCAATACAGTGGCTGGAACAGTTTTTACTGAATTTTTCCGGCGCCATTATTTTTATCTCGCACGACCGGGCTTTTATCCGGGCGTTGGCCAGCCGTATTATTGATCTTGACCGTGGCCAGTTAACCTCTCATCCGGGCAACTATCAGGAATATCTTGATCGCAAACAAAAGATGCTGGAAGACGAGCAGCAACACAATGCATTGTTTGACAAAAAGCTGGCCGAAGAAGAAGTGTGGATCCGTCAGGGCATTAAAGCCCGTCGTACCCGTAACGAAGGCCGGGTAAGGGCACTTAAAGCCTTGCGCCGCGAGCGCGCCGAACGGGTAGAAACCTTAGGCAAGGTCGATTTTAACATTGAGCAGGCCGATCGCTCCGGCAAGCTGGTATTTGAAACCAAAGCCATCAGCTGCGGTTTTAATGGCAAAACGGTGATTGATAAGCTCGATCTGCTGGTAATGCGCGGCGATCGTATTGCGCTGGTCGGGCCAAATGGTGTTGGTAAATCGACACTGATCAAGCTGTTACTGGGCGACTATAAACACGATAGTGGTGATATTAAGCGCGGTACCAACATTGAAGTGGCCTATTTTGACCAGCACCGCATAGCCCTGGATTTAGAAGCCACAGTGCAGGACAACGTGGCCGAAGGCAAGCAGGAAATTACCCAAAACGGCAAAACCCGCCATGTACTGAGCTACCTGCAGGACTTTTTATTTCCACCGGCGCGGGCGCGCACGCCGGTAAAAGCCTTATCGGGCGGTGAAAAAAACCGCTTGTTGCTAGCAAAGTTATTCGCCAGACCCAGCAACCTGTTAATACTGGATGAACCAACCAACGATTTAGACGTTGAGACACTGGAGTTGCTGGAGGACATACTGCAGCAATATCAAGGCACAGTGCTGCTGGTTAGCCACGACCGTGAATTTGTCAATAATACCGTTACCAGCTCGCTGCTGTTTGCCGGCGAAGGTAAAATAATTGAAATTGCCGGAGGCTATGACGATGTTATTGCCTATCAGCAACGCAATCAAGTTACCGCCACCTTACAAAAAGTGACAAAAAATAGCCCGGCTGCAGTTGAACAAACTGCGGTACAGGCTTCTGTTAGCAGTACTAAGAAGTTATCATACAAAGAAAAACGTGAGCTGGAAGAGTTACCGGCACTAATAGAGCAGCTGGAAACCGAACTGGAAGCATTGCAGTTAACTGTAAACGACGCCGAGTTTTTTAAACAAAGCAGCGAGCAAACCCAGAGCACGTTGAACCTATTGCAACAGACCGAGTCGAAGCTGGCGCAAGCATATCAGCGCTGGGAACAACTAGACGCATAAGAAGAAGTATTTTAGGGGCTTAGAATGAAGTTATCTCGTATCAGTCTGGCAATAGTGCCGCTGTTAAGTGTGTTTTCTGTACAGGCGGCAGTATACAGCGTCGTTGAAGTTGGCCAGGTTGAAGAGCTTAAATCTACCTACGCTGCAGGCATCAATAATGCAGGCGATATGGTGTTTAACGGCGCCATTAAGGTAACCAAGTATGATGCTATTTTAAACCGACAGTATACGGACTTCCAATTATTTGATTTTCCACTGGATTTAAGCTTAATTGACTTTGAAAACGAGGCGATACAAGGCTTATTTACTGAAGCGGAATTGGCCGATCTGCTAAACGGCATTGTCAGCGCTGAATCGTTGAAAATTTTGTTAGAGCTTAACACGATATCGGCATTTCAGCCTATGGGCGATGCTATCAGCTATCTGAAAACTACCAATGCCGATGCAGAGAATATTTTGCTGCGTGATAGTCAGGCCAAACGCGGTAACAGTGAATATTTGCTGGCAATTAATGATGCCGGTATCGCCGCGGGTTTTGCCAGCAGTACCTTTAGCTATCAGAGCTTTACACCAGCGCCAACCGACGACGTGCCAGAGCCTGAGGCGGTAAATTATTGGGTACCAACTTTACCCTATTCATCAGCAGTCGTGTTTAACAACAATACTGTAACGATGTTATCTGCACCTTACACCGAATTAGGTGGTGGTTTTAGTGTCGCCAGAAATATCAGCTCTGACAACCGCATTGCCGGTTATGGCAGTAGCGGCATGGGTGAAGCGAGTTTTGAAGCCATTACAACCACTTGCAATGGTGCCACCTTGCCTGTCGATTTATGTTTGTATAGAAATGCCATTAGTGGCAGTTATCAGCAGCGGGCCTTGGTGTGGCAGTTGCAGAGCGATGGCAGTGTGAACGCGCCGCAAGTTTATGGCTATTTAGGTGACAAAAATACCGGTGAGGCGTTTGAAGGAGTGGGTATTAACAATATTACCTACTATAGCCAGGCCAATGCTGTAAACAATAAAGGTATTGCCGTTGGCATATCGATGTTTAGCGATTCTGATCGCATAAACCGCTACATATTTGGCAATGGATATGCCGACGGTATTTACCGTCAGGCCCACGCCAGTATTTTTGTTGATGATCAGGTGTTACCTATAGTTGACCCGAAAGAATGGTTCATTATTCCAGGCAACATTGGTAACAATGTTGCTGGTAGTGTCGCTATCGATATTAATGATAATAATATTGTTGTGGGCTATGCCAATAAAATCATTAACAGCAATGCAAGCAGCAAGATGTTTGTGCACGACTATGCCAGCGGTGAAACCAATTTTCCAACCGGCTTTTTCACCAGTTCGTCGACCATTCCCAATGCGATTAATAATATCAATCAGGTCGTCGGCAATGCAGAAGTGATCATAGGTGGTACTACAACCCGGCGTAAGCACGGTTTTGTCTACGACATCGCCAGTAATAGCTTTACTGACTTAAATAGCCTGATTGGTTGTAACACCCCTTACACCATCGTTGATGCTGTTGATATTAACGACCATGGTGTTATTACGGCCACGGCTTTGATGAAAAGAGAAAGCCGCGATCTGCTGGGTGAACCGGTACTCGACAGTGCCGGTAACCCCGTGTTGGAAGATGTCTCAACGGTGTTACAGCTGCAACCGATTGCCAATGGCGAAGCAGAAGATTGTAATGCTGCCGACGCAGTGTATGAACGTCAGGGCGGGGCGGTTAGCTTTGCCTGGTTGTTAGCTGGAGCTGGGTTATTATGGCGTCGGCGTTTTAGCCGTTAATACGATAAAAGCTGCTGCGGCAGCTTTTTTTTTGCCCTCAATCGGTTGGATAAAAAAAGCATAAAACCCAGATTTTTTAGTTTAATTAGATCTAAATAAAATTGTCATCAAATCTTAAACAACTTCAGTTCGTTAGCTTTTGTCAAGCTTATAATTTGCTGAATGCAGATTGAACCTTTTGTCCTGCTCAGCTATCAATTAAAGGGTAGCCGCTGCTGAGTTAGCGGTTATTTTAATCTTAAAAGTTGAGGAAGACTGCCGTATGAAAAGACAAAAACGTGATCGTCTGGAACGTGCTCATGCTCAAGGTTACCGCGCTGGTGTTACCGGACGGTCAAAAGAAATTTGCCCATATCAAGGTTTAGATACGCGCTCCCAATGGTTAGGAGGCTGGCGCGAAGCAATTGAAGACAGAAATGTAGGCTTGTTTAATAAAGGTCAGTGATTTTCGCTAAATTAGCAGTAAAGCCCCGCCAACAATGCGGGGCTTCGTCATTTTACAGCAGGGTAAACTTAGAAGTTGGACGTATCCTGAAACAGGCCTACTTTTAGATCTGTAGCGGCATAGATATCGCGGCCGTCAACGCTTACCACACCATCGGCAATGCCCATAAACAGCTTACGTTTAATTACGCGCTTAATATTAATGGTATAAGTTACTTTTTTGGCGGTTGGTAAAACCTGGCCGGTAAACTTAACTTCACCAACGCCTAAAGCCCGGCCTTTACCTGGTCCACCGGACCAACCTAGAAAAAAGCCCACCAATTGCCACATTGCATCCAGACCTAAACAGCCTGGCATAACCGGGTCGCCTTTAAAGTGACAGGCAAAAAACCATAAATCCGGCGATATGTCTAATTCGGCGATGATTTGGCCTTTGCCATACAGGCCGCCGTCTTCAGAAATATGCACGATACGGTCAATCATCAGCATGTTGTCTGAGGGTAATTGGGAGTTGCCATCACCAAATAAGGCGCCATTACCGCAGGCGATTAAATCTTCTTTTGTAAAGCTATTCTTTGTCATGTATGTTTAATCCAGTGAAAATGCGCGGCCACTTTAGCGAACACTTGTACGCCAAACAAGTCCGATTTGTCTTATTATCGTAAATTACACCGCAATCAGTAGTTTAGTGCGGGTATGACAAGGTTATTGCCACAGAGTGACAATATGACTAGTAAAACAGCAAAAGCTTTAACGAATGCAGAAAAACAACAACGCTATCGCGAGCGGCAAAAACAATCGGGTAAAAAAGAGTTACGCGGTTATTTGACGCAGGAAGCGCTGAGTTGTTATCAGGAAATACAACAAAAAACTGAATGGACAGACAGCGTGCTGCTAAGCAATGCTATCCGCTTAATGTATGCCGCACATAAATGTGGCCAGGTCGGCATTTTAAATAGCTGGTTAACCGAACATAAGCGTTAAAACTGCCGCTACCCGGTGTTGTCATCGCGGCTATACCGGTATAATAACGGCCTATTTTTGCTTGTAGAGAGCCAGCCATGATTTTGTTTGTACGGGATTTAACCGTTATTGATTTTTCTTATTTGTGTGCTGAACGCGGCATGCTGGGCGAGAGCTATATTGTTGATGTCGAGCTGCACGGCAAGCTGGATGCCACCTCTATGGTGCTGGATTTTTCTAAAGTAAAAAAACTGATTAAGCAGGCTATTGATCAACTGGTTGATCACAAATTAGCGTTACCTGCCAACTGTCGCAGCCTGACATTGCAGCAAGAGGGCGAACAAAACGTACTGCAATTTGACAGTGGCCGCGGCCGCATTAGTATGGCCGCCCCGGCAGAAGCCATAGTTGCCATAGCGGCAGAGCAGATAAATGAAGCCAGTCTGACCGAGTTTTTGCAGCAACAAATAAAGCCATTATTGCCCGACAATGTGGCTCAGCTGGTGCTAACCTTACGGCCAGAAGCCAGCCAGGGCTTTTATTATCACTACAGTCATGGCCTGAAAAAGCACGATGGCAATTGCCAGCGCATTGCCCATGGCCACCGCTCTACTATTCAAATTTATACCGACAATATGCTGTCGCCACGCTTAAATAAATACTGGTGTGAACGCTGGCAGGACATTTACCTTGGCACCACGGAAGATTTATGTGACTCAGCTGCACTGCAGCACCTGAGCGCCTCTGCAGATGATTACAGCTTTCGCTATCAGGCCGCGCAGGGCTGGTTTGAGCTGTGCATTCCCAAAGCACATTGCGAAATTGTGCCCTGCGATACCACTGTAGAATGTCTGGCCGACTATATTGCAGCCGAGCTTAAACAACTGGACAACACAAAAGACTATAAGGTAGTAGCCTATGAAGGCGTGGCTAAAGGCGCTGTTGCTTACAGCTAGTGTATCTGGCGCTGCAGCAGCTATTGAGGTGGAATTAAATGGCGACTTTACCCAGGGCGCTATTATTTTCGGTAAGGCACCAGCAGGTAGCCAGGTGTTATTTAATGACACTGTACTGCAGTTGAATGACGAAGGGCGTTTTGTCTTTGGTGTTGGTCGCGATGCGCCGCTAGAGCATAGTCTGACTGTAAGCTTTCAGGATCAAACCCTGGTTAAACCCCTGACGCTAAAAGCCAGACAGTACGATGTGCAGCATGTTAATGGCGTAGCTCAAAAATACGTTACGCCACCGGCAGAGGTTACCGCACGTATTCAGCGTGATAATCTACGTGTTAAAGCGGCCCGACAAAATATATCTGACTCGGAGGCTATATTTCAGCAGCCTATAATGCCGGCACAAGGGCGTATTTCAGGCGTTTATGGCAGCCAGCGGGTGTTTAATGGCCAACCCCGTAATCCGCATTATGGGCTGGACGTGGCCGCAGCTGTTGGTGCGCCGGTTGTAGCACCATTGGCAGGTAAGGTGCTGCTGGCAGACGATCTGTATTACTCTGGTCTGACGCTAATTATTGATCACGGTTTTGGTATCAGTTCTACTTTTATGCATTTAAGTAAGATGGATGTTGCGCCTGGTGATACTGTGGCCAAAGGCGACAAAATTGCCGAAGTAGGGGCGACAGGCCGGGTAACCGGGCCACATCTGGATTGGCGCATTAACTGGCTACAGGAACGGTTAGACCCGGCACTGTTGCCGGGCTTACCTGTTAGTCGCTAGCAACCAGCCATTGTTGGCATAAGCCCGGATCGGTAACTGTAAGCACCGCTACCTGTTGCGTAGCGACAGCTAACGTTATGCTGGTTTGCAGTAAGCGATCCTTACGAAACAAACTCAGCTGCACGGTACTGTTTAGTGGGTGACGCTGCAGCAATTCTGGCCAGGTAGAAGCGGTAATTTTACGGCCATCCAACGCCAGCAACTGATCAGCCACCATTATGCCAGCCTGGTGTGCGCTGCTGCCATGATAGACCTGCGTCACTTGCAACAGGCCGTTATGCCATTTGCTCTGAATACCGATAAAAGCCACCTCAGTTGTAACTTCGCCTCCCAGGTCATCACTATGCTGCATTGGCCTGAAACTAAGGTGTAAACCAAGCTTGCTCAAGGCCGAGGGGAGCGGCAGCGCTTGGGCATTATGGAGCCAGTTATCGCATTGTGCTGCCAGTTCTGCAAAGCCCATGTTCTGCAGGGTTAGCTGCAGTGCATTGTCAGGCGTACCGCCAGGCAAATAGCTCTGCCACAACTGGGCCACAACGTTATCCAGACTGCTTCCGGCCGCTGCCAGCTCACTGTGCAGGCACAAGGCCAGCAGTGCGCCTTTGGCATAATAACTGACTACAGCATTAGGTGCGTTTTCATCTTGCTTATAAAACTTTGTCCAGGCATTAAAGCTGCTATCGGTAAGGCTTTGCTTGTCATTGCTTGGGTTACGCGTGACTCGTGAAATGAGTTTTTCCAGTGTGGTGATATAGCGCTGCTGGCTAATCAGGCCGCTGCGCACCAGGGCCAGGTCATCATAATAAGAGGTAAAGCCTTCATACAGCCAAAGTTGGGGAGTGTACTGCTCAGTATTTAACTGATAGCTGGCAAAACACTGCGGTTTTAACCGTTTTACCCACCAGGTATGAAAATACTCATGACTACACAGCGCCAGTAAATCCTGATAATGCTCATTAATCTCTGTCACCGTGCCGGCTGAATGGGCGGGTAACGGCAAGGCTTTGCGGTTACTTAGCAATAACGTGGCATCTTTATGCTCCAGACCGCCGTAACCGTCTTCGCTGATCCAGAGTAAAAACCAATAGCGGGTTAAATCTGTTGGCAGGCCACCAAACAGCTGTTTTTGTGTCTGGCAAATACGACTTAAATCAGCGGTAAACCTGGCTTGATCCGTCTGATTGTCACCGCTTATCACCAGATAGTGCGGTATAGCGTCAATACTAAACTCTGACAGGCTAAACACCCCGGCTAAAACCGGCGCGTCTATCAACTCGGCATAGTTTTTTGCACTATAGCCACCAAAATCAAGCCAGGCGGTGTCTGCAGCCGGTGTTAACGATGTGGCCAGGCGCCAGTGCTGGTAATTGCCAGAGGAGGGTTTTATCAGCTCGAGCTTATGTAGGTGTTGCTGCAATCCACTAACGGCTAAGCACAGGCAAGCGGGGTTGAGTATTGCAATTTCATCATCAACATAGGCCGCTCGTACTGACAGGTCATAGGCGTACACCCGGTAACGGACTGTCACGCGGTGTTGTCGGCAGCTTAGCTGCCAGCTTTGTTTATCGGTTTGCTGTAGCTGCAGAGCACCTTCACTGTCACCGGCGCTGATGCTGGTAATATTCCGGGCAAAATCGCGGATCATATAGCTACCCGGGATCCACGCCGGCAGAGTCAGGCTATGCTGCTTTTCTGTCGGCGTAAAGTGCAAGCTAATCTCAATAATATGGCCAGCGATATCTGCAATATCAATTTGATAAAACACCGATTTTGTCATAATTCACTTTGCCTGCATGCTGTGGTCGTATTAAGCTGGTTATTATGCCGCGAAAAGCAGACAAGGAAAACGCCATGGCAACAGAAACGGTATTCAGTAAGATAATCCGCCGCGAGGCAAGCGCTGATATTCTGTACCAGGACCAGTTGGTCACGGCGTTTCGGGATATCCGCCCGCGGGCGCCGGTGCATATTTTATTGGTTCCTAATCAGTTGATCCCAACGGTAAATGATGTTGAACCGCAACATGAAGCCGCACTTGGCCGTTTGTTTACTGTGGCGCGAAAACTGGCTGCCGAGCATGGCATTGCAGATAAAGGCTATCGGTTAATTATGAACTGTAATTCGCATGGCGGGCAGGAGGTTTATCATATCCATCTGCATTTGGTCGGCGGCAGAGCACTTGGCCCGATGCTGAGCCGGTAAAGGCCAGCTTGAATTCTGCACGGCTGGCGTTTTTATCAACCATACTGTTGCAATTGCGCACTGGTCTTATAGAATCCGCGCCTTGCAATGGTAAAGAGTAATATTATGAGTAATGAAGCGCTGATCGCCAAACGGATAGAATACGCAGTAACCCGGGTAACTAAAACCGTGTTTCCCGGCCGGACAAATCATCACAACACCTTATTTGGTGGCGAAGCGTTGGCCTGGATGGATGAAGCCGCTTTTATCGCCGCTACCCGGTTTTGCCGCAAACCGCTGGTAACGGTGAGCTCGGACCGGGTTGATTTTAAGGAATCTATTCCGGCCGGTACTATAATTGAGCTGGTCGCTAAGGTGGAACACGTTGGCCGCACCAGTATCCGGGTGCAGGTTGATATCTTTGTCGAGAATATGTACCACGATGATCAGCACAAGGCTATCTCCGGTAGTTTTACCTTTGTCGCCTTAGGGCCGGATCGCAAACCGACTCCGGTACTGCCTTAAATGGGCAACAAATGCGATTAATGTCTGTTGCAATACGGCAGGTGTTACAGGCAGCAACAGCTGAATTAGCTATAATCGGCCGTTATCATTAGCCCCTCAGGTTGGTATTTTGAAGCATATTTTTGAAGACAGAAACCGACAGTTTTGGCTGCTACATACGTTAGGCTGGCTCGGCTTCGCTATTGTTAATTACCTGAACTCGCTGGTTCTCGAAACCCGTGATGCCTATGTTATTGTGGTAGTTCTGGATGCCTATATTGGCTGGCTAATTACGATTCCACTGCGATATGCCTATCAGCGTATCTGGCACTGGTCGCCGTGGAAACTTGCCAGCACCGTATTGCTGGTAACAACCCTGATTGCTGCAATCTGGACGGCAGTGCATAATTTCAACTATTGGGAAATTTATAAACATGGTGGCCGGCCGCAAGACTGGCTGAAGTATGTGCGTGATACCCCCTTTGCTTTTTACGTAATGCTAAGCTGGAGTGGCTTATATTTTGGTATTAAGTACTATCAGACATTGCAGCAGGAAAAACAGAAGTCATTAACTGCCACCAATAAAGCGCACGAAGCCCAGCTAAAAATGCTGCGCTATCAGCTAAACCCGCACTTTTTGTTTAATACCCTCAACGCCATTTCTACGCTGGTGCTGATTAACGAAACTGACACTGCGAATAAAATGGTTACCAGACTTAGTGACTTTTTACGCTATTCGTTGTACAAAGATCCTATTAACAAAGTGGCACTAGAACAGGAAATTTACGCCGCCAGATTATATCTGGAGATTGAAAGAGTGCGGTTTTCTGAACGATTGTCGATAGTGTTTGATATTGAACCCGGGACAGAAAAAGCTCTGGTACCCAGTTTGATTTTACAGCCATTGATTGAAAACGCGATTAAGTATGCTGTCGCCAGCCAGATAAATGGTGGCGAAATTGCGATTACGGCGAAAAAGTTCGGCCATGATCTGCTACTGGAAGTAGCCGATAACGGGCCGGGCATGAGTATCACTAACGGTTTGCCGAAAAGTAACGACAGTGGCGTAGGCCTGGTTAATACTAAAGAGCGCCTGGCTGCTTTGTACGATAATGACTTTGCACTGGTGCTAACCCATAATCAGCCGCGTGGCCTGAAGGTGAATATCAGGATCCCATTACAATTAGAACAAACGGAACAGGAACATGCTTAAGGTTATAGTAGTTGATGATGAGCCGCTGGCACGCAAAGGTATGCAAGTCAGGTTAAAAGAGTTTACTGAGCTGGACGTAATTGCTGAATGCAGTAATGGCGAACAGGCAATTGAAGCCATTAGTCGCTTGCAACCCGATTTGGTCTTTCTGGATGTTGAAATGCCTGGCATGGACGGTTTTACCGTACTGAAACAGCTGCAGCAATTAAACAGCCCGTTACCTTATGTAGTCTTTGTTACCGCTTATGATCATTACGCCTTTAACGCCTTCGAAGTCAGTGCTCTTGATTATGTGTTAAAACCAGTTGAACCGGAGCGACTAAAACAAGCGGTTGAAAAAGCCATCAAAGTCGCCCGGGCAGACGATTCTCGGCTGCACAAAGGCCAACTGGCCGAAGCAGTAGCCCGCCTGACTGGCGACGATGCAGACAATATCCTGCAGCGGTTGGACAACGCTGAGCCAGTGGTAAATGAGCGTTACCCTGAAGCAATCAGTATTAAAGATAGTGGCGAAATTACCCGGGTGCCGGTTAGCGCCATTGAATGGGTAGACGCCGCCGGTGATTATATGTGTATCCATACCCGCGATGGCCAAACCCATATTTTGCGGCGCACCATGAAAGAGCTCGAGCAAGAGCTGGATCCGCGTTTATTTGTGCGGGTGCATCGCTCAGCCATCGTCAATGTGCATACCATTGCCAAACTGCAAATGCTGGCAAACGGCGAGCATCAGCTTATGCTGACAAACGGCCAGGCTGTTAAAGTAAGCCGCAGCTACAAAGATCGCGTCAAACAGGTATTTAGCCAATAACCTTAGTCGCTGGCGATCTGTTGTTGCCAGCGTACTAAATAAGGATCTATCTGCTTAGTCCGCTCGCCGGTTTGAGCCAGCGGATACAGCACCGCCTGCTGGTTTAATTCGCCGGCCATCATCAGATGCGCACCATTAACCAGTTGTTCTACCGCATAGGCACCCAGCTTGGTTGCCAGTATGCGATCAGCCCCTACCGGTTTACCGCCACGTTGAATATGCCCAAGTATACAAGCGCGACATTCAGTGCCGAGCTCAGCTGAAAGATCTTCTGCCAGCGCTATGGTACCGCCGGGATAACTGTTTTCCGCCACCACCATAATGTAGCTGCTTTTACCCCGTAACAGCTGTGCATGTTGTATAGGTGCCAGTAGCTTAGTGAGCTGCGCTTTTGACACCGGACCAAACTCGGGGCAAATTATTTGCTCGGCACCGGCGGCTATTCCCGCCGACAGCGCAATATAACCCGAATGACGCCCCATTAACTCGACCAGAAAAATCCGTTCGAATGCATCTGCGGTATCGCGTATTTTATCGATCGCGTCCAGCGCAGTATCAATAGCAGTGGCAAAACCTATAGTGAAGTCAGTACCGTCGACATCATTATCAATAGTGCCGGGCACGCCAATTAACTGTCCATGATAATGTGGTGCTATCGCCAGAGCACCGCGAAAGCTGCCATCACCACCAATAATAACTAAGGCGTCCAATTGTAATTTATGCAGCACCTGCGCTGCCTGCACGGCGCCAGCGTCGGTGTACAGTGCCTTGCAGCGGGCACTTTTTAAAATGGTACCGCCATGCTGAATGATATGCTGAACATGTTGCGGCAACAGTGTTTGATAATCTTCGTCTAACAAGCCATTGTAGCCATGATGAAAGCCGACGACGTCAAGGTTATACGCCGCCGCTGTCAGCACCACGGCACGGATACAGGCATTCATACCTGGCGCGTCGCCACCTGATGTCAGCACACCAATTCGTTTCATCGTCTAAACCTCATACGCTGCGTGTTAAACGTTTAATGCCGCTTAGTATAGGTGTTAATTGTCAGTGCTTTGTTTGATGTGACGCAAGCTGTAGTCAATTAGTCTGATCTGTCGCAGATTAAGCAGACAAGCCAGTGGCTTTTGCGAGACAATAGACGCCTTTATTAAAGCTGCAGCTCTGGCGCTGCCTGTCATCCGGGATACCACTATGCACCAAATTACCGGTAAAAGCTTGCTGGGGTTACTGCTGGCACTCACTACCGCTGTGCTGTGGGGCATATTGCCTATTGCACTAAAGGTACTACTGGACGTGTTAACGGCTAATACCATTACCGCCATTCGCTTCCTGGCCGCAGCTGTGCTGGTAGGCCTATGGTTGTCAGCCCGCGGTAATCTGCCCAAAATGGCGCTGTTGTTCAGCTCCAGGGTTGCCAAACTGATGTTGATTGCCGTGCTGGGGTTGCTATCAAATTATATTATGTATCTTAGCGGCCTGAATTATCTGACGGCTGAGACAGGGCAGGTGGTTATTCAACTGGCACCTTTTTTGATGATGCTGGGCGGTGTTATTATCTTTAAAGAGTCTTTGTTATTGTGGCAAAAAGTAGGCGCGGTAGTGTTGGTTACCGGCTTGCTGCTGTTTTTTAATGAACGTTTGCTGCAGTTGATATTGCAGGCAGGCAGTGAAACCTTGGGGGTGCTGCTGGTCATTGCCGCGGCAGTAACCTGGGCAGCCTATGCGCTGGCACAAAAACAGCTGCTGGTGCACTACAGCTCTAAACAAATTATGTATCTGTTGTACTGCGCCGGCACCTTTGCTTTTATTCCGGTAGCGGATTTTAATCCGTTCAGCCAGTTAACTACACTGCATTGGGGCCTTTTGATATTTTGTTGTCTGAATACCGTGGTGGCCTATGGTGCATTTGCCGAAGCACTGCATCATTGGGAAGCGTCTAAAGTCAGCGCTGTACTGGCTATTACACCGCTGTTTACCATTTTATTTGCCAATATTATCGGTTCTCTGCTGCCGGGCTTTTTAGTACCACAACAACTTAATGCATTGTCCTGGCTGGGAGCAGTAATGGTAGTACTGGGTTCGGCGCTCACCGCTCTGGCACCACAGTTTGTTGAATATCGGGCCGCACGTAAAGTGCGCAAGTTACAGCGTGATGTGTTTTAAGCCAGATTACAGGTAATAAAAAAGGCTCTGTTGAGCCTTTTTTATTACTGAAACTGACAGCTTACTTAACTTGCACAATCTTACAGGTGTTAGAGGCACCGATAGTTTCCATCACGTCACCATGGGTCATGATCACCAGATCGCCACTTTTTAGACCGGCTTTGCTTTTTATCGCGTCTATAGCAGCGTCGGCCAGCGCTTGACCATTAAGGGCTGTGCTGTCAAAAAATGCCGGGTATACACCACGGTATAACGCCATTTTGTTCAGCGTTTTGCTATGGCGTGACAGTGCAAAAATTGGCTGAGGTGAAGTAATACGCGACATTAACTTAGCAGTGTAACCTGATTCAGTCAGGGTAATAATGGCCTTTATACCCTCCAAATGGTTAGCGGCGTACATAGCAGATAAGGCTATGGTTTCACTGATTTCAGTGAAGGTGACATCCATCCGGTGCTTGGAAATTTGAACACTGGGGTGTTTTTCTGCGCCATCACAGACCCGTGCCATCGCCCGAACCGTTTCAGTCGGGTATTTACCTGCAGCGGTTTCTGCTGACAACATAACCGCATCGGTGCCATCCAGTACCGCGTTTGCCACGTCCATAACTTCAGCGCGGGTCGGCATCGGGCTTTCAATCATACTTTCCATCATCTGGGTGGCGGTAATCACTACCCGGTTTAGCTGACGCGAACGGGCAATAATGCGTTTTTGCTGGCCAACCAGTTCGGCATCGCCAATTTCAACGCCAAGATCACCGCGGGCCACCATCACAGCATCTGAAGCACGGATAATATCGTCGAGGGTTTCGTCATCGGCTACCGCTTCAGCACGTTCAATTTTAGACATTATGCGGGCTTCAGAGCCGGCAGCCTGCGCTAATTCGCGTGCTAAGCGCAAGTCGTCGCCGCAACGTGGAAAAGATACCGCTAAAAAGTCGACGTCAATTTCAGCAGCGGTAATAATATCGCGTTTATCTTTGTCGGTCAGGGCAGGGGCGGTTAAACCACCGCCCTGGCGGTTTATACCCTTATTGTTGCTTAACTTACCGCCAACGGTAACAGTGGTATAGACGCGCTGGCCTTCTACCCGATCCACCAGCAGTTGAATACGACCGTCATCTAGTAATAGTAAGTCACCGGCGTTTACATCTTGTGGCAACTCTTTATAGTCAATACCTACCTGTTGCTCATCGCCTTCACCTTTGCCAAGTTCGGCGTCCAGCACATAGCTTTGACCTTCATCCAGCGTGACTGCGCCATTTTTAAAGGTTGAAACGCGGATTTTTGGCCCTTGTAAGTCACCCAATATGGCAACGTGCGCACCGAGTTTAGCAGCGGCGGCCCGCACCATCATTGCGCGCTCACGGTGATCGTCTGCGCTGCCGTGCGAGAAGTTTAGCCGAAATACTGACGCGCCGGCCTGGATCAGTTTTTCAATAGCTACCTGAGTACTGGTAGCCGGACCCAGAGTTGCGACGATTTTAGTTCTTCTGTGCATGGTAATAATCCTGCGTGATGCAATGAGGGGATATCAGATGACTTTTAGTGTAATGTAATTTTATTACATAATACAGTACGAAAAAGCAGAAAAGCGACAGGTTGGTGCAGTTGCGCTGACAACTGCACCAGGCGGTTAACTGGCAAAGTCTTTTTTCTCAAAACGTGAGCCACGTAAGCTGTCTTTAACTTTTTTCAGATTTTCGCGAAATTTGCTGCCACGGCGCAGTGTAAAACCGGTCGCCAGTATATCTATCAGTACCAGCTGTGCAACGCGTGACGCCATTGGCATATACATATCGGTGTCTTCCGGCACGTCTAGCGACAATACCAGAGTACATTCTTTTGCCAGCGGGCTGTCATAAGCAGTAATACCTATGACTGTAGCGTCATTTTCGCGGGCAATAGCGGCAATATCACACAGATTTTTTGTGCGGCCGGTATGGCTGATACATACCACAACATCGCCTTCAGCACTGTTAATGGCACTCATACGCTGCATAACGATATCGTCAAAACACACCACAGGCACGTTAAAACGAAAAAACTTGTTCTGAGCATCATGAGCAACTGATGCAGAAGCGCCAAGGCCAAAAAATGAGATTTTCTTTGCCTGGGTTAACACATCAACAGCGCGGTTAATCATAGGAATATCAACACGTTGTCTTGCTGTGTCTAAGGCAGCCATGGTTGATTCAAAGATTTTTGCCGTGTAGGCTTCAGGGCCATCTTCTTCTTCAACATGGCGGTTTACATAAGGTGTGCCATTGGCCAGGCTTTGCGCTAAATGCAGCTTAAAATCAGGAAAGCCCTTGGTATCCAGCCGGCGGCAAAAGCGGTTTACCGTTGGTTCGCTTACATCAGCCATTTTTGCTAAAGCGGCGATGCTGCTATGTATCGTAGTTTGTGGATTCGCCAGTATTACGTCAGCAACTTTGCGCTCAGACTTGCTAAAATTGTTCACGCTAGTAACGATTTTTTCCAGCACGTTCATACGGCTATTCCTGCATTATAATAATAAGCGGCTACAGGCTGTAACTCAGAGTGTAACCTGGGTTGTTTTTCATCAGAGCTGTCAGCAAAATAGTATTAAATTTACCACAAAATGACAGATCCGTTGCTAAGGCTGCCTTATTATATAAGAATAGTCAAAGCATTACGCAAACTGTAATTTAATTACAAGATCTTCGGTTTACAACCCGGTTATGCTGCGCTAGTATGGCTTAAGTGTTGTAAAATTACATCTAATTCAAGGTTCAGCTATGACAACCACAGCACAAAACTCAGCATGTGACTTAATACTGTTTGGTACCAAAGGGGATTTAGCCCGCCGTAAACTGCTTCCGGCAATGTACCAGCTGGAGAAGGCCGATTTACTCTGTGCTGAATCGCGCATTATCGGCGTTGCCCGCGATGACATGTCGTCAGAAGCTTATGCCGAACTGGTGTTAACCAATCTGAATAAGTTTTTAAAGGAGCCACTGGATACCGCAGTATGGCAGCGTCTGCAGCAAAAGCTGGTGTATGTGCAACTGGACCTGGCGAACGAGCAGGATTACAACAAGCTAACAGCGGTGGCCGATATAACTAAGCGGGTGCCGGTAAGTTATTTTGCCACGCCACCGTCCTTATTTGGTGTGATCTGCAAAGGCCTGGCGGCAGCAGGGCTGGCAGCTGAGCCAGCACGGGTAGTGCTGGAAAAACCTATTGGCCACGACTTAGCCTCATCTCAGGTGATTAACGACCAGGTCGCTGAATTCTTCAAAGAAAGCCAAATCTACCGTATCGACCACTACCTTGGCAAAGAAACGGTGTTAAACCTGTTGGCTCTGCGTTTTGCCAACGCTATTTTTGCCGGCAACTGGGACCACAACTCGATTGACCATGTGCAGATTACCGTGGCCGAAGAAGTTGGCGTTGAAGGCCGCTGGAGCTACTACGACGATGCCGGCCAGATGCGCGACATGGTACAAAACCACTTATTACAGGTGCTGACGCTGATTGCAATGGAGCCGCCAGCGCGGTTGGATGCCGATAGCATCCGGGATGAGAAGTTAAAAGTACTTAAAGCGCTGCGCCGCATTGATATCAGCAATATTCAGGAAAAAACCGTTCGCGGCCAATATGCGAATGGCTTTGTTGCCGGTAAAGCGGCGCCTGGCTATCTGGAAGAAGAGGGCGCCCGGCCAAACAGCAAAACCGAAACCTTTGTTGCCTTAAAGGTAGATATTGATAACTGGCGTTGGGCTGGGGTGCCGTTTTACCTGCGTACCGGTAAACGTATGGCAGCAAAACTCAGTGAAGTGGTTATTTGTTTTAAGCCGCAACCGCACAATATTTTTCATGCCACCTACAGCCAATTACCGGCGAATAAGTTGATTATCCGCTTACAACCGGATGAAGGTGTGGAAATTCAGGTACTGAATAAAATACCCGGCCTGGGCGAGCATATGCGTCTGCAGGAAAGTAAGCTCGATTTAAGCTTTGACGAAACCTTTAAATCGCAACGCATTGCCGATGCTTACGAGCGTTTATTACTGGAAGCCATGTTAGGTAATCAATACCTGTTTGTGCGCCGTGATGAAGTAGAGCATGCCTGGAAATGGGTAGACGGTATTCTGGAAGCCTGGAAAACCAGTAACGAGCCGCCAAAAAGCTATCAGGCAGGCAGTTGGGGGCCGGTGTCAGCCATTTCATTACTGGCGCGGGACGACCGTAACTGGGAAGAATAACGATGATGCAACTACAACAATTTACCGATACCACGGCATTAAATCAGGATTTTGCAAACCGGTTGCTGGCCTTGCTGCAGCAGGCAATAGATGAGCGTGGCGCTGCATATTTAGTGGTATCAGGCGGTAAAACACCTCAAGCCTTATTTCAGACACTCAGCCAAACCGAGCTGGCCTGGGATAAAGTAACGGTACTGCTGGCAGATGATCGCTGGCTGGACGATAGCCAGGCTGACTCCAACGAGCGCTTGGTTAAAGCCACGTTGTTGCAAAACAACGCCAAAGCAGCGCAGTTTATCAGCCTGTATGCCAATACTGCGTCGGCCTTTGATGGTGTTGCTCAGGTGCTGCCGCGCATTGCGGCGTTACCCACCTTTGATGCAGTGATCCTTGGCATGGGCGAAGATGGCCATACGGCATCATTGTTTCCCTGCAGCGGCCAAATTAAACAAGGTCTGGCACCAGACGCACCGGCGGTACTGGCAACTGAGCCGACGACAGCACCGTACCAGCGTATGTCACTTAGTTTGCCGCGTTTACTTAACAGCCGGCTGATATTTTTACATCTGGTGGGCAGCAACAAACTTTCAGTACTGGATAAAGCCATGGCAGACACTGATGTTTATGCCATGCCAATCCGGGCATTTTTACAACATCCTGTTGCTAACGTAACGGTGATGTACACAGCTAAGTAGGGGATAGTCATGGATCCTGTGATTCAGAAAGTAACGGACAGAATTATTGCCCGCAGTCAGCGCAGCAGAGACATTTATTTGCAACGACTTGAACAGGCCCGGCTGAAAGGCCCGCATCGGGGCGTGCTCAGCTGCGGTAATCTGGCGCATGGTTTTGCCGCTTGTAATCAGCAGGATAAAAGCGATTTACGCAGCCTGACTAAAGCCAATATCGGCATAGTGTCGTCATACAACGATATGTTGTCGGCGCATCAGCCGTATGAGCATTATCCGGCGCTGATTAAGCAAGCTGTTAGTGACGTTGGCAGCGTGGCGCAATTTGCCGGTGGCGTACCGGCCATGTGTGACGGCGTAACGCAAGGCCAACCTGGCATGGAACTTAGCCTGCTAAGCCGCGATATTATTGCCATGTCAGCAGCAGTAGGCTTGTCGCACAATATGTTTGATGGCGGCTTGATGCTGGGCATTTGCGATAAAATTGTGCCGGGTTTATTTATGGCGGCGATGAGCTTTGGCCATTTACCTTTTGTATTTGTGCCCGCCGGCCCCATGCCATCAGGCATTCCTAATAAAGAAAAAGCCCGGGTACGCCAGCTGTATGCTGAAGGAAAAGTGGGTAAAGAAGAGTTGCTGGCCGCAGAGTCGGCGTCTTATCACTCTGCCGGCACCTGCACATTTTATGGCACCGCCAACTCAAATCAGTTAGTTGTAGAAATTATGGGGCTGCATTTACCCGGCTCATCTTTTGTTAACCCGGGTACGCCACTACGTGATGAACTGACCAAAGCGGCGGCACGTCAGGTTACCCGTTTAACTGATCTGGGTGCTGACTATTTACCCGCCGGCAAGATGATTGATGCCAAAGCCATAGTTAACGGCATAGTAGGCCTGTTGGCAACCGGTGGTTCAACCAACCACACTATGCACTTAATTGCCATGGCGCGCTCTGCCGGTTTTATAGTTAACTGGGACGATTTTGCCGAGCTGTCGGCTGCCACACCGCTGCTTACCCGCATTTACCCTAACGGCCAGGCCGATATCAACCACTTCCAGTATGCCGGTGGTATGGCGCTGCTAATTCGTGAGTTGCTCGACGCCGGTTTACTGCACGAAGACGTACAAACCGTTGCAGGCCCGGGCCTGCGCCGTTATACCCAACAACCGGTGCTACAGGACGGTAAGCTGGTTTGGGTAGATGCCCCGGCACAATCGTTAGATCCGGATGTGTTAGCCACAGTGAAAAAACCGTTTAAAGCCCATGGTGGCTTAGAAGTGTTGTCTGGCAATGTCGGTCGTGGCGTCATTAAAACCTCAGCCCTGCGTGAAGGCACTGAAGTGGTAAAAGCGCCGGCGGTAGTGTTCTCAAGCCAGCATGAGCTGGATGCAGCCTTTAAAGCCGGCGAATTGAACAAAGATTGTATTGTTGTCGTGCGCTTTCAGGGGCCAAAAGCCTGTGGCATGCCAGAGCTGCATAAATTGACACCGCCACTTGGCGTATTGCAAGACCGCGGCTTTAAAGTGGCACTGGTCACAGATGGCCGCATGTCTGGCGCGTCGGGCAAGGTGCCTGCCGCTATACATGTCACACCGGAAGCCGTTGACGGTGGCAATATCGCCAAAATAAAAACCGGCGATATGATGCTGGTCGATGGCAATAGTGGCCGCTTAGAAGTACTGGTGCCAGAGGCAGAGTTTGCTGCACGTGAAGTTGCAACTATGGATATGGCATCAAGTTATTATGGTATGGGCCGCGAAATGTTTGGCGCGCTGCGCAGCCAGCTGACCGGAGCCGAGCAGGGCGCTTGCAGCTTGTTTACCACTGAGGAGCATCTGCATGGCTAAGCTGCCGTCTCACGCTATAGTGGCCGATATTGGCGGCACTAACGCCCGCTTTAGCCGGGTGGCGCTGGACAGTCTGGTGCTGGATAAAGTTGCGGTGTATCCCTGCGCGCAATTTGCCACCCTCGCTGATGCGCTGACACATTATATGCAACAACAAGATGTCGCTGACATTAAGCATGTTGCCATTGCGATCGCCTGTCCGGTGACCGGTGATCAGATCAGCATGACCAATTTTCACTGGCAGTTCTCCGTTAAGGCCATGCAGCAACAACTTGGCCTGGCGGCACTGAATGTAATGAACGACTTTACCGCAGTAGCCATGTGTTTACCGGCATTAAGTGAAGAGCAAAAAGTTAAAGTGGGTGGCGGCCAGGCGCAAGATGCTAAGCCAATGGCGGTACTGGGTGCCGGTACAGGCCTGGGAGTGGCGCATCTGATTAACGTACATGGCCAGTTTATCCCTTTACCCGGTGAAGGTGGCCACATCGATTGGGCCGCGCAGAATGAGCAGGAATGGTTTATTCAGCAAACCCTGGCCAAACAATATGGCCATGTGTCACCCGAGCGTTTGTTGTCCGGCCCCGGGCTGGAAGCCATCTATCAGGCACTGGCGTTATACCGTCAGCAACCGGCAGAGCCGGTAAATGCAGCTGAAATTGCCAGCCTGGCACTCAGCGGACAAAGCACCCTGGCGCAAGACACCGTTAAGCAGTTTTTTGCCAGCCTGGGCAGTGTAGCCGGTGATTTGGCATTAACCCTTAGCACCTTCGGCGGTGTTTATATTGCCGGTGGCATAGCCCCCAAATTATTACCTCTGCTTGCTGACAGCGAGTTCAGAGCCCGTTTTGAAGCAAAAGGCCGGTTTAGCGCTTTTAATCGCCAGATCGCCACCTATGTCGTGACAGCAGAACAACCGGGCTTAGTCGGTGCTGCGGTCTACCTGAAACAATTTTTGGCGAGTAATGAATATGGCATTTGAAAACTGGCAGTTACAACCGGGCAACTTATTTGAGCAGGGGCCAGTGGTTCCGGTGATCGTCATTAAAGATTTGAATGATGCCGTGCCGATGGCAAAAGCATTGTTAGCCGGTGGTATTAAAGTACTGGAAGTAACACTGCGTACACCGGTAGCGCTGGATGCGATTCGTTTGCTGGCACAGGAAGTACCGGATGCGATAGTTGGTGCCGGCACCGTTACAACTGCTGCGCAATTACAGCAAGTGGTCGACGCCGGTGCCAAGTTTGCCATCAGCCCGGGATTAACCCGCGAACTGTTGCAAGCTGGTAAAGATGCGGCTATCCCGCTTATTCCGGGTATTGCCAGTATTTCTGAATTAATGGAAGGCACTGGCCTTGGCTATACCCACTTTAAATTTTTCCCGGCCGAAGCCGCAGGCGGCGTGAAAACGTTAAAATCTATCCATGGCCCGTTTGCCGATATCCGCTTTTGTCCAACCGGCGGTATTAACGAGAAAAACTTTCTTGAATACCTGGCACTGCCAAATGTGAAATGTGTTGGTGGCTCCTGGATAGTACCGGATGACGCTGTTGCCGCTAAAGATTGGGGCCGTATTACCGAGCTGTGTAAAACAGCAGTAGCTCAGGCGCAACAACGCTAAAGCTGTAACAATACAGTTTAATACTTAAGCGCCCGGTTAAACCGGGCGTTTGTTTTGAGTTTACGCCCAAAAAGGCGTATAGTAGCGCACTTTTTACCCTGCTGCGTCCCGACATCCGGGCCTGTATGCCGTTTTAACCTGTTCTGGAACACACTGTGATATCAACTGCTAACATTACGATGCAATTTGGCGCCAAGCCGCTGTTTGAAAATATTTCGATTAAATTCGGCGAAGGTAACCGCTATGGTTTAATCGGTGCCAATGGCTGCGGTAAATCTACCTTTATGAAGATTTTAAGCCGTGAGCTTGAGCCAAGTGCCGGTAATGTGTTTGTTGAGCCAAATCATCGTGTTGCTAAGTTGCATCAGGATCAGTTTGCCTTTGAACAGTATTCTGTTATCGACACGGTAATAATGGGCCACGCAGAACTGTGGGCAGTAAAGGAAGAGCGCGATCGCATCTATAGCAGCGCCGAAATGAGCGAAGAAGACGGCATGAAGGTTGCCGACCTTGAAGTGGCTTTCGGTGAAATGGATGGCTACACCGCAGAGTCACGCGCCGGTGAATTGCTTATTGGCGTTGGCATACCGGTAGAGCAACACTTTGGCCCTATGTCAGCGATAGCACCGGGCTTTAAGCTTCGGGTACTTCTGGCGCAGGTATTGTTTGCCGATCCGGAAATTATGCTGTTGGACGAACCTACCAACAACCTGGATATTAACACTATACGTTGGTTAGAAAACGTGTTGGCTGAGCGCAACAGCACTATGGTCATCATTTCGCACGACAGACACTTTTTAAACAGCGTTTGTACCCATATGGCCGATCTTGACTATGGTGAACTGCGCCTGTACCCGGGTAATTACGACGAATATATGTTTGCCGCTACCCAAGCACGTGAGCGTTTGTTATCTGATAATGCCAAGAAAAAAGCCCAGATCGCTGAGCTACAAACCTTCGTTAGCCGCTTCTCTGCCAATGCTTCTAAAGCTAAGCAGGCCACATCACGTGCTAAGCAAATTGATAAAATTCAGCTGGAAGAAGTTAAAGCCTCCAGCCGGGTTAACCCCTTTATCCGCTTTGAGCAGCAAAAGCAGTTATACCGTCTGGCATTGGAAGTCGAGGGCTTACATAAAGGCTTTGGCGAGCTTAAACTGCTAAAAAACCTCGGTATGACGATAGAAGTCGGCGAGAAGGTGGCGATTCTTGGTGCTAACGGTATCGGTAAGTCGACATTATTGAAATGTCTGGTAGGCGATTTAACTCCCGAGTCCGGCACGGTGAAATGGTCGGAAAATGCCAAAATTGGTTACTATGCGCAAGATCATGCGCATGAATTTAGCGAAGCGATGAGCCTGTTTGACTGGATGAGCCAGTGGAAACAACCCTCCGATGACGAGCAGGTTATCCGCGGCATTTTAGGCCGCTTGTTGTTCTCGCAGGACGAGATTAAAAAGTCGGTAAAAGTGCTGTCGGGTGGTGAAAAAGGCCGGATGTTATTTGGTAAGTTAATGCTGCAGCGCCCGAATATCCTGGTGATGGATGAACCAACTAACCACTTGGATATGGAATCCATTGAATCGTTAAACTTAGCGCTGGAGCATTACAAAGGCACCTTATTGTTTGTCAGTCACGACCGCGAGTTCGTCTCCAGTCTGGCTAGCCGTATTATCGAAATTACGGATAAAGATATCCGTAACTTTGTCGGCAGCTACGAAGAGTACCTGGCAGCACAAACCGTGTAACCTGGCGCACGTTAAGCTATCGCGTAAAAGACCGGCCGGCCAGGCCGGTTTTTTTATGGCTTGAAATTGTGCCGGTTCGTCGCCATGTCTTAACAATCGTCTGATTGCACAAACAAAATCACAGTCAGAGTTAACCAGCCCTGACACCGTTATCAGGTCTTGTGCTAAGGTGAATTTGTTTCCGTGCTTAACCCAAGGAGTCGTTATGAAGATCAATATTGGTATTGAAGAAGATCAACGTAAAGCTATTGCTCATGGCTTATCGGTATTGCTGGCTGATACCTATACGCTGTATTTAAAAACGCACAACTATCATTGGAATGTTACCGGCCCGATGTTTCAGACGCTGCATACCTTATTTGAAACCCACTACAACGAGCTGGCCTTAGCCGTAGATGAAATTGCCGAGCGTATTCGTGCTTTGGGTGAGTTTGCGCCGGGTTCTTACAAAGAGTACGCCAAACTGACCAGTATTAAAGAAGCCGATACGATCCCGTCTGCCGAAGACATGATTAAAGATTTGGTAAAAGGCCAGGAAGCCATTGCCAAAACAGCCCGTTCTATAGTGCCGGTTGCAGATGCTGCCTCTGATGAAGTTACGCTGGATTTGCTGACCCAACGTATGACTGTGCATGAAAAAAATGCCTGGATGCTGCGTAGCCTGGTGGCCTAATTCAGTTCTGGCCTCAGGTACAAGTAGCTGTGCCTGAGGCTGTTATACCCACTCGTCAGATAAAATCGTCTATCCGGCAAAAATTACTAAGTTTTTCCTGCCAAAGCTTGTAAAATCGCGCCCAGCAGTAACACTTATAGCTGACACCCTATGTCAGGTGTCCGCTGAAGGAGACTATATTCAATGAAAGCTTTGCAATATGCACAGTCTGTTGCAGACCTTTTTGCCCTGCCGGAAGGATATCTCAGAGTTAAACAATTGATGGACTCTGATACGGCCAGTCTGGATGAGATTGCCGACGTTATTTTGCTGGATCCGGTGTTAACATCTAAATTGTTAAAACTGGCAAATAGTGCAATATATAGTCTGCCTTATCAGGTAGAATCGGTCAGTAAAGCACTGTTAGTGCTTGGAAAAACTCAGGTTTATAATCTGGTGCTCAGCATAGGTATAGCCTCTGCTTGCAGTCGGGTAGATACCTCAGCTATTGATCTGGAACGATTTTGGGAGCAAAGCATTAATGCTGCGCTTATCGCCAAGTTTTTAGCTCAGCAGTGTCAGTTAAAACCGGCTGATCGTTATTATGTCGCCGGCCTGTTACACAATATTGGCGAAATGGTAGTACTGAACTTCGACGCCGAACAAGCCAAGCAATGCCAGCAGTACAGTGCTGAAGTCAGGCCCTGGCAACTGCAGCAAAGCCTGTTAGGCTTCACCTATGCTGAATGTGGTGCAGAACTACTACACCTGTGGCAATTACCCGACAGTATTATTGAACCTGTAGCTTTGCAGCACAGCAGCCGTTTTGATCAGAAAAACAAAGCGCAGCTGGTTATTCATCTTGCGGTACGGTTGGCGTTGGCCAACCAGCATCCTGATATCTACAACACGCGCCAACTGGTCGATCCTTTTGTTTTAGAGTTGCTAAACCTGACACAACAAGACATCATCCGGGCTATAGATTTCTGTAACACCGAAGGCTTGTTTTTATTGTCGGTGTTAAACCCCAGGATCAGCACCATTTATTAATCTTCTGTGATCGGCGGCCTATAGGCCGCCGTTGCCTTATTGGGATCTTATTTTTGAGCTGTACTATGAAAAAATCACCTTTGTATACTGCCTACGCCGGTTCGGCCCTGTTAGAAACGCCGCTATTAAATAAAGGCAGTGCCTTTACTGCAGAAGAGCGCTTAGCCTTTAATCTGGCAGGTTTGTTGCCACCACGCTATGAATCGATTGAAGAGCAGGTAAGCCGTGCCTATTTGCAATATAAAAGCTTTGATACCGCCATTAACAAGCATATATACCTGCGCGCCATTCAGGACAACAACGAAACCCTGTTTTACAGTCTGTTGCAGCAGCATCTGGAAGAGATGTTGCCCATTGTATACACGCCAACAGTAGGCGATGCCTGCGAGCAATTTTCTGATATTTATCGCAGTGCCCGTGGTTTGTTTATCAGTTATCAGGATCGGCATCATTTAGATGATGTGCTGCGTAATGCCACTAAACGCAAGGTTAAAGTAATCGTTGTCACCGACGGTGAGCGGGTGCTGGGCCTTGGCGATCAGGGTATTGGCGGCATGGGTATTTCTATCGGCAAACTGTCGCTGTACACCGCCTGTGGCGGCATCAGTCCGGCCTATACGTTACCGGTAATGTTGGACGTAGGCACCAACAACGAAAAGCTGCTAAATGATCCGATGTACATGGGGCTGCGGCAAAAGCGGGTGAGCCAGGCTGAGTATGATGAGTTTGTTGACTTGTTTATTCAGGCAGTAAAACGGCGCTGGCCAGAGGCCATTATTCAATTTGAAGATTTTGCGCAGCCCAACGCTATGCCGCTGTTACAACGTTACCGCGAGCAAATCTGCTGTTTTAATGATGATATCCAGGGGACTGCAGCCGTTACCGTTGGCACGCTGTTGGCCGCGTGTCGCAGCAAAAATGCACGTTTATCGCAGCAAAAAGTGGTCTTTGTCGGAGCAGGTTCTGCCGGCTGTGGTATTGCCGAGCAGGTGATCAGCCAGATGGTAGCCGAAGGCATCAGTGAGCAACAGGCTCGCAGTCAAATTTACATGATAGATCGCTTCGGTTTGTTAACCGAAACCACGCCTGGCTTACGCGATTTTCAACAAGCCTTGGTACAACCCGCCACCGCTATTGCTGACTGGAGTTATAGCAGCGAGTTTCCAAGCCTGCGCGATGTAATGAACTGCGCCAAACCCGGTATACTGATTGGTGTGTCCGGCCAGCCGGGGTTATTTACAGAAGCTGTAGTGCGGGCAATGAAAAAAGGCTGTGATACGCCGATTATTTTTCCGTTGTCTAATCCGTCACGTCAGGTAGAAGCTACCCCCGAGCAGGTAATTAACTGGACCGACGGTGATGTGATCATTGCGACCGGCAGCCCGTTTAAAGCAGTAAGCTATAAAGGTAAAAGCTATGCGATTGCCCAGTGCAATAACAGCTATATATTTCCGGGTATTGGCTTAGGTGTACTGGCAGTTAAGGCACGTATCATCAGTGATGAAATGCTGCGAGCCGCCAGTAAAACTCTGGCCGATGCCTCACCACTGGCTAACAGCGGCAGTGGTGGCTTACTGCCGGCCTTTACCGAGCTGGCGGCGCTGAGTAAGCAAATTGCGTTTAATGTGGCCAAAGTGGCCATGCAACAAGGCCTGGCACTGGAACTGGACGACGAGCTGCTACAACAGAAAATCGAACAGAATTTCTGGACACCGCAGTACCGCCAATATAAACGCGTTAGTGCCTGATCCTAAGCAGATCGCAGGACAAATCTGCTTACAATTTGTTTTAGGCTAAGATGCATCACAGCGTTAGTATGATTAACCTATATCCATACTAAAAGGAAACTGTGATGTACAAGTCTGTACTGGCTTTGGCTATTGCTGCCATCTTATCCGGTTGTAATCCTGCTCCGGAGCAAACCACCACGTCTGTGCCACAACCTGCTGTGGCAACAGAAGCGGCGATATCTGAAACTGCGCGTTTAAATCAATGGTTTGAAGAAAAATACGAACAGCAGTTACAACAAAGTCCGCTGCAAATGACCTTTCTTGGCCGTAAAGACAAGTACGATCAGGTTGATGATACCACCGTCGCTGCCGAAGACGCGCAATTGGCA
Source organism: Rheinheimera muenzenbergensis (assembly GCF_036984005.1). NCBI lineage: Bacteria > Pseudomonadati > Pseudomonadota > Gammaproteobacteria > Chromatiales > Chromatiaceae > Rheinheimera > Rheinheimera muenzenbergensis. The sequence goes on along the minus strand of NZ_JALAAR010000008.1, from coordinate 171,316 downwards.
TGGCTTGGCGCCACGGTAGCTGAGCTCAAAGCCAGTTTTGACTACACCAAACTCGAGCCTGAAGCTCAAACCTCATATGATGTGTGGATTTATCAGTATGAGCAGGCAAAAGAGGGCGTAAACTTCCGTAGCAACGCTTATATTTTTACCCAGATGCAAGGCATTCACGCCATGCTGCCGCAGATCATGATTAACTTTCATAAAGTGGACACAGCCGAAGATATGCAGGCTTACGTCAAACGGATTGAAGGGATCAGCGTCGCCATTACCCAATTGCTCGAGCGGGCGCAAAATAATAGCCGGCATGATGTCCGGCCACCACGCTTTGCCTATGACGGTGTTCTGCAGCAAATTAACAACTTGCTAAATGGCGCTCCCTTTACTGACAGTGAGCAGGATATTCCGCTTTGGAGTGATGCTAAAGGTAAAATAGCGGCTCTGGTGAAAGAAGATAAACTTACCGACGAGCAGGCAAAACAGCTTACCGATGAAACCCGCGCTGCACTGCACAGCCACTTTTTGCCGGCGTATAACGCGTTAAAACAGTGGCTTGAGCAAGATATTGCTAAAACTGATGCCATAGCTACCGGTGTCGGCAAGCAGCCAAATGGCAAGGCGTATTACGATTACCAGTTGAAGGTGTCGACGACCACCAATTTAACTGCCGAGCAGATCCACCAAATCGGTCTGGACGAAGTAGCGCGGTTAACCGACGAGATGATCGCGATTAAAAACCAGGTAGGGTTTAACGGCGGGTTAAAAGATTTTTTCCGCTTTATCAAACAGGATGACCAGTTCTATTACCCTGATACCGATGCCGGCCGCGAAGGCTACCTGGAAGACTCGCGTCAGTACCTGGCCTTTATTGAAGAAAAATTGCCGCAGTACTTTGGCATTCTGCCCAAAGCTGATCTTATCGTTAAACGGGTAGAACCGTTTCGTGAACAACCGGGCGCAGCGCAGCATTATTTCCCCGGCACACCAGATGGCGCCAGACCAGGCATTTACTATGCGCACTTATCCGATATGCGCGCTATGCCGAAAAATGAAATGGAAGCCATCGCTTATCACGAAGGCAGCCCGGGCCACCATATGCAAATCTCTATTGCGCAGGAGCTGACAACAGTACCGACGTTCCGTACCCAGGCCGGTTTTACTGCTTATGTCGAGGGCTGGGCGCTGTACTCAGAATTATTGGCGAAAGAAATGGGCGCTTATCAAAACCCGTATTCTGATTTTGGCCGGTTAATAACCGAAATGTGGCGTGCGGTGCGCCTGGTCGTTGACACCGGCTTACACAGCAAAGGCTGGACAGAGCAGCAAGCGATAGATTATTTTCTGGACAAAACGCCAATTGCCGAAGGCGCAGTAATATCTGAAGTACGCCGTTACATTGTCTGGCCAGGGCAGGCGACAGCATACAAAATTGGCATGATCAAAATACTTCAATTGCGCGATAAGGCCCGGCAACAACTGGGAGATAGCTTTGATATCCGCGCTTTTCATGACACTGTACTCAGTGGCGGCGCCTTGCCGCTGGATGTACTGGAAAAGCGGGTAGACAATTGGATCGCCAGCGTTAAAAGCCGCTAGGCCTGTGCAGTAGCAAATCAGGCCGGCTTAAGCTGGCCTGAAATCTGCTGTAGCAAATTGCTGATACTACGTTGTGCCTGTGCTGACTGTTGCTGTAGCTGTGACAGTTCCAGCAGCGTGTTTAACGTGGTAAGCACCAGCAACTGATCGCGGCTGCTAAGTGGTGACTGGCTGTGTAGCACAGACAGTTTTTCATTCAGGCTATCTGCCAACTGTTGCAACTGTGTTTGTTGGCCTTGTGGCACCTTAAACTGATAGTCGCGGCCAAATACCGTTACAGCTAACACCGGCTGTGACACCGACATTAGCCGTTTCCGGCATTAACTGCATCCAGCAGGCTTTGCATGCGTGCGGTTGCAGCGTTTTGTTGCTCTTCTTTTTCCATAACGTCTAATTGTAATAGTTCATGTTGTTCATTCAATTCATTCAGTTGCTGCTTTAGCTGACTATTTTGCTGCAGCAGTTGTTGAACCGCGGTTTCCAGTTGGGTAAGTAGAGCTGACATTGTGATTTCCATAACGGCATTAAAGGAGCGGCACCTTACTGAATTTAGTCCTGCAACTCCAGTAAAAATAAGGTCTGCCGCGCTGTTTGCTTATTAAAACAACAACTTAAACAGAAACCATCGCACTGTGCGCTTATACAGCAGCATTTATGCTAAAAAGGCCGCCCGCAAACCGCTTGCCACAACCGCTGCTAGAGCCCAAACTGAGCAAAATCAGCACTGCTATGGCGCTCGGCTAATTGTGGCCCGTCGCCCCAATTACGGTTTACTATGTAACCGCGTTTAACCGCCGGACGAGCTTGAATCTGTTTTGCCCAGCGCATTAAGTGGCTATAACTGGCGGTGTCTAAAAACTCTGCCGCCGCATAAACCAGGTTCAGGGCTATAGCACCATACCAGGGCCAAATCGCCATATCGGCAATACTGTATTCGTCACCGGCGACAAATTCATGTTTAGCCAGCTGCTTATCCAGTACATCAAGCTGACGCTTGGTTTCCATAGCGTAGCGGTTGATGGGGTACTCAAACTTTTCTGGTGCGTACGCATAAAAGTGGCCAAAACCGCCGCCGACAAAGGGGGCACTGCCCATTTGCCAAAACAGCCAGTTCATTACTTCGGTACGTTTGGCGGTGTCTTCAGGCAAAAAGGCACCGAACCTTTGTGCTAAATAAAGCAAAATAGAGCCAGATTCAAATAATCGCACACCGTTAGTGTTATCAAACAATGCCGGGATCTTTGAATTAGGGTTGATATCAACAAAGCCGCTGCCAAACTGGTCGCCATCTTTTATGCTGATAAGCCAGGCATCATACTCGGCATCGGTTTTACCGGCCGCCAGCAACTCTTCTAACATGATGCTGACTTTGACGCCATTTGGTGTTGCCAGTGAGTACAGCTGCAAAGGCTGTTTACCCTGTGGCAGCACTTTATCATGGGTAGCGCCTGATACCGGGCGGTTAATACTGGCAAACTGGCCACCATTGGCTGCGTTCCAAGCCCAGACTTTGGGCGGAGTATAAATTTGGCTCATGCTAATTCCTTATCTGCTGCGTATTAATTCATTGAACACTTAGGATATAGTTGTCGCGATACCACATCACAAGATGGCAAATAAACATTATGCATACGGCTTTATTCTACCTGATAACCAATCTGACTAACTGCGATGCAAATTAAATGGCTGACCTCACTGACGCAGGTGTCGGCAGCGCAGTGGGATGGGTTATTTACTGCCGCTGACGACAACCCGTTTTGCCGGCATGCTTTTTTACTGGCGCTGGAGCAGGGCGGTAGCGTTGATACGGCAAGCAGCAGCTACCATAGCGGCTGGATCAGCCAGCATCTTACCGTCTGGCAACAGGATACGTTGCTGGCGGCAGTGCCGGGTTACTATAAACTGCACTCATACGGTGAATACCTGTTCGACTGGCAAATAGCCGAGGCTTACAGACAATATCAGTTGCCGTACTATCCAAAGTGGATAGCTGCCATACCTTTTACGCCGGTCAGCGGGCCAAGACTGGGAATATTGCACGACACGCTTAGCGCTACACTGATGCCTATACTGTGCGATACGCTAAAACAGCGGCTGGCAACTAAAGAATTGCACAGCGTGCAATGGTTGTACCCTTGTGCAGGCTTAGCGCAGCAGCTGGCCGCTGAAGGCTTTTTATCCCGCCATGATGTGCAGTTTTTATGGCACAACGAGGCGTATGGCAGCTTTGATGATTTTTTGCAGCGACTCAACGCGCGCAAACGCAAACAAATCCGGGCTGAACGCAGCAACAGCGGCGCTTTTACTCTGGCTACGCTGCACGGCAATCAGCTCACTGACAACCAGTGGCAAGCCATTATTCGCTGCTATCAGGCCACGTACATTAAACGCTCTGGTCATCAGGGTTATATCACTGAGGCAAGCTTTAAGATGTTGGCAAAAACCATGGCCGACAGCCTGGTGGTATTTGCTGCGCTGGCCGCCGGCGATGAGCAGCAAATTGTCGCTGCCGCACTGTGTTTTCGCAGCAACAACACCCTGTATGGCCGCTATTGGGGCACGTTAATACCAGCCGACTGCCTGCACTTTGAGCTGTGTTATTATCAGGGTATAGATTATTGCATTAGGCATAAGCTGGAGTATTTTGATGCCGGCGCCCAGGGTGAGCATAAGCTGAAACGCGGCTTTGTTCCGGTTACGCGTTATGGCAGTTATCTGTTTGCTGACACCCCGTTAACCGGCGCCATTGCTGACTATTTTACGCGCGAGACGGCGCAGCTGCAGCACTATAAAAACCAGGCCATGCAGGCTTTGCCTTTTAAACAACTACCAACTGATATGCCGGTAAATAGTTAGCAAACAAGCGAAACTTTAACCCAGGCTGTCTATACTGGTTTAGCGCTGAAACACAACTTTTAATATAAGGTAGCTATGACATCCACTTCGTTGGCGGCTGCACTGATGTTAATGTCAGCAGTAATGGTGCAGTGTTATGCGGACGAGCCTATTTGGCTTACCGATATGGACGATGCTGCAGTGGTGTATAAAAATGTACCCGGTATCGATATCAATGCTGCGACAAGGCGGCTGTTACTCGAACATATGCCGGGTTATCAGGACAGTGTCAGTATTGTAAATAATGAACGCGCCTTTCAGATCCTCAAAAGCAATACATTGGCGTGCACCGGCAATAAAGTGCGTAATGCAGAGCGCGAAACTTTCGCTTATTTTACCGCACTGCCACAGCTTATTTTTCCTGGCTTACGTTTGTATATGCTGCAGGCTACTGCAAAGCAAGCCGGGCTTAGCCAAAACCAACCACAGGAAGCGACGCAGTCACTGGCCGCTCTGAGTGCAATATTACCGCAGGCGCGGATCGGTATCGTTGGTGGGCGTAACTATGGTGAGCCGCTACAGCAATTATTTGCGCAGCTAGCCAGGCGTAATCGAATTTACACCCGCACTGCCAGCGACATGACAGCCGCAGCGCTACTGGATATGCTGGTGAACGGCCGTATAGAGCTGATCGTCGAGTATCCTAATGTGGTGCAACATTATACCGAAGCACTACATCACGCTGTCCCCTTAGCCAGTGTCAATATCACTGAAGCAACCGAATACAGCGGTGGCTACATTATGTGCAGCAAAACCGAACAGGGGCAAAAGCTGGCACAGTTGTACAATGACGCTATCAGACAGGCAAGCCAGGATAAACGCTACCTGCAGGCGCACTTGCGCTGGTTTGACAGCAGTTCACACGCCAAGATCACAGCACTGTACAATCAGGTGTATCACACCAATTTTTAACGCACTAAGGCTTGCTACTTACAAACTGCAGTAAACGGTTGTTGGCGGGCATGCTGTGATCCTGCTGCAGCGTAAAACCTTCAGCAGCAGCCAAAGCAACAACGGCAGCACAGTCGCGAATACCCATCGCCGGATCCCGGCTTTTTAGAGACTGATCAAACAGTCGGTTGCTGTCGCTGGTAAAGTTACCGTTATAGTTAAACGGGCCATAAATGCACAGTGTAGCCGGCTGACAGAGCAACTGGTTTAACCTGCTGAAAAACTGTTTAACCACGTTCCACGGCATGATATGCAAGGTATTGGCGCTAAACAACGCATCAAAAGCTGGCTTTGGTACTGTGTCCTGGCAAATATCCAGCGCGACAGGCAAGGGGAGGTTAGCTAAACCGGCCCGGCGTAAACGCTCTGCCAAAGGGGCTAAGTATTGCGGTTGTTCAGATGCCTGCCAGGTTAAATGGGCTAAATGCGAAGCAAAGTACTCAGCGTGCTGGCCAGTACCGCTGCCCACTTCCAGTACCTTACTGCTGGCAGCAAAGGCTTGATGCAACACCGCCAGTATGGCCGCTTTGTTGTTTTCACAGGCCTGAGAATAGGGTAAATCGGGATAAAGCATAGGTTTTAAGCCTCGCGTAGCATTGCTATTAGTTGGCACCGCGGCTTGCTAATACGGTTTAGCGTTGCCGCCAATGCTGTGCTGTTTTGGTTATGGTCATCGTCTTACCTGTTAGGCTATACTTGATACCACATCTTAGCTCTGGTTGCGATAAAGGATACGCATTGCCAAACCGCATAAGTCTGTTGTTTACTGCCATGTTACTGTCTGATGTAGCAGCGGCTCAGCCTGAGCAGTTGCTGTGGTGTCTCGACCACGTGCCTAAGCGGCAACACTATGAGCCTGGCAAAACGCCATACGGCCCAATGGTTAACCTGATGCAGGACCTCGCCAGTCGGCTTAATGTTGAATTGACCTTTACCTTACCGACACCGGTAAACCGCTGCTTGCAGCAACTTGAACACGGGGAGGTCGATATCGTCGCCAGTTTGTTGTATTCGCCACAACGGGAACAACGTTTTCATCTGATGCCATTTGATATTGCCCGTTCAGAAAGCTGGTTTATTCATAAAGACTACCAATTGCAGGATCAACCAGGCTTAAGAGTTATGCTGGTAAAAGACCTGATTTATTCAGCCGGGTTGCAAGATAACTACAAAGCCGCCGGTTATGTTATCACCACAGCCAATAATATGGATGAGGCGCTGGCTGCATTGTTTTTTCGTGATACTGACATCGTCGTGGGCCCAGAGCATATTACCCAGGCAAAAATTGCCAACAACGCCCGTTACAAAACTATCCTTACACTGGCGCCGTTACATCAACAACCCGTTATAGAAGCCCATATTGCTATTTCAAAAACCGGCCGTTATGCCAAGCGGCATGAAGCCTTCCGGCAGGCACTGCAACAGATCAGGCAAGAGGGTAAATATGCGCTTTATAATTAGTTTATGTGCGGCAGACTAAATGTCACCGACGATCCGGATGTCATCGCACTGTGCGAAGGCCTGCAGCTTGAATTGTTTTCTACACCGTTGATTGTAAACCGTTTTATCCGCGCGACACAGCCACTTAGCATAATACGGCAAAGCCATGGTCAAAGACGTATGGACAGCGCTATCTGGTGGTTGCTGCTAGAGCCGACAGCACAAGGTTTTAGCCCGTCTAAGTACACTTCTTTTAATACCCGCTACGACAAACTAAATGTTAAAGGTTCTGCCGGCTATCTGCCGTACCGGCATAGCCGCTGTGTCATACCAGTAAAGGGTTTTGGCGAAAGCGAATACGTTAACGGCAAAGCGCTGCATTATCACGATTTGACGGCCAAACATGGCGGCCTGTTGTTAGGTGGTTTATACCGTGAATGGTTAAACCGGCAAACCGGTGAGACGGCGCTATCCTGCTCGATAATAACCTTGCCACCACATGCCAAACTCAGTGCCATTCACAGTAAATCTATGCCACTGATACTGCCACAAGACAGCGCTTTAATTAACGCCTGGCTCGATGAAACTAACAACAATACCGACATGTTTACCACCTTACTAAAACCACATTTACCCCAAACCCTGGTGGCACAACAAATAGATAAACCCAGCACCTATTTGCCGCTAAGTGCCGGTTTTGACATTGAAAAAGATGACTAGCTAAAAAACATACATAGGCTATAAAGTATACTGATTGCTGCATATTGCAAAAAGGCTGCGCTAAATGGATATGAAAACAACCAACTATAGCGAGAACAATCTTGTCACGTTACAGTTAAAGTTTAATTTGGCAGTGATTACTAAGTTATCATTACAAACCGATTCGTTATCGTTAACAGACACCATGCTACACGCTTTGTTAGCCGTACCCGCCATTACCTCGGTTTCTATTTATGAAGTTCACCAAACTAAAGGCACATCTCTTGCGACTATTGCCGACATCAGCCATCTGAGTATTAAATTACTGCGCGAAATGCCATGGGTGGCAAAGGATGGCAGTAGAATATCTGAGTTTCTTTATCAAAGTGTACTGAAACAGACTTACTGCACCGAGACTAGCAAGGCAGATAAATCGGTTCATATCTACATTCCTGTACTACTTGCTGAAAGTTCAGTTGGCCATGTCTTGCACCTTGAGTTTAAGGAAGAATCAGCTTTGCATGGTTTTATAAATAACAAGCATGCAATGTTTGATGTGTTTGGCAATTTACTTAAGTTATTCGATAAACTGGAGCGGGATACATTAACCGGATTTTTCAACGGTAACTCACTGGAAAAATCGCTGCATAATTACTGCAACCAGGCAATAAAATCAGCAAAAGAATCCAACCGAAATGCTGAGCAAGTGTGGATCACCGCCATCAGAGTCGCCCAGATGCAAAACATAGCGCTAGAGCGGGGACAACGCTATGCCGATGAAATCCTGCTAAATATTTCTTATTTTCTGGAAAAATCCTTTAGAAATACCGATTTATTTTTCAGGCGTAGCATAGGGGACTTTTATGTATTGTTACCCTGCAATGACGAAATCAGTGCCCGGCTGGCTCTGGAGCGGTTAATGGCCAATCTTGAAACAGAAACCTCTACAGCTTTGGCAAATCACCACTTTCATATCGTTTACTCGGTGATCAAGCCAGAGCTGACGCCGATGGTGCAACTAGGCGAATTAGTACAAGGGCTAAATAAACTGGATGCAGTGAAATCAAGATCAGTTATTCAGAGCATCAATGAAGTGCGGACACAAACGTAAGCTGAGTTTTTAGTAAGCGTAGCTTTTCCCGTGTCGTCTCGAGCTGTTTTGCTGATTGCCAGTGGCAGGCGGCCAGTGTTGTGTATAGCCAGTGTTACAGCTTTTAATTGATTTTTATATTATTACGCCAATAGCTTTCAAACTGGATTTTCTGTTTTGCCTTATCATCAGCACAGGCGACAAAGTCATGATTTGCTGAGTTCTTTTGTCTGCATTTTGCCGGCATCTTATAAAAAGCTGCCCAGGCCTTTAACTTTTCACCTTCGTAAGTGCGATTTTGTGCCGACCAATTATCATTGATAGAACTACTATCGTATGAGATTTCGGGGATGCTATCCGTTTCACCTTGTTTATAATCGACACCATCATTTGGTTTAATTGGTGCTACACAATACTTGCGCATAATTTGGAAAAGTTCTCTGTCGCGATCGTTTAAGTAATTGCCTTCAGCGACACCATAGCCCTTGGTGAAACGTTCTTGAATGCGTTCTTTTTCTTTCTTAAGTTCGTTGCAGTGGGTTTCGCTGTACTGTTGATCAGCGTATGTAAAAAGGGGAATGAGTACAAATAGAAGGTAAAACTTTGATCGCATGAGTAAATCCGTTGTTACTTGTCCTGAAATGAGAGTTTTGCAATATAGCATGGGGTAGTATTAGTAACGAAAAATAAAGCGAACTAATATTAATAGTCCATTTAACATAATATACATTATGAGCTATTGAATATGGCCGATAAAAAGTATGCTGCATTATGTTATTCATATCGCTAGATATTCTGCTTAATCTTGTTTTGCTACCACCGGCTTAATACCCACCTGGGTTGCTTCACCGGCGTCGTTTACCTGGCGCACCGTTAATAGCAACTGATCTAATTGTACCTGGTCACCAATAACCACCCGGCGATGGAAGCGCTGTGCTATATAGCCAGCCAGGGTTTGCTGACTATCCTGACCAACAAGATTAATGGTATAGAATGCATCTAAGTCACCCAGACTGATATCGCCATTCAGCACAAAATCACCAAAGAAGTTGCTGTTACTCAGTACTGATTTTTCTGCATCATTGGCCAGTACTTCACTTATTTTCTGTACATGCTTTAACTTGGCCAGCACCATAAGAGTGTCTTTGGCGTTAAATACCGGTTTTTTCTCTGGTAGTAGCCATTCGCCGTCGCGCAGCACGCCTAAAAACTGAATTGGCTGCTTAAACTGCAGATCCTGCCAGCTTAATGCTAGAACCGGAGAGCTATCGGTTACTTTAAACGCCAGCACTTCCATTACATCATTGCTGGGTACTGCATCCAGCGGCATCGCCTGATCCGGTGCCAGTTCTTTTGGTACCTCCAGCTTTAACCAGCGTGCTACCGGTACTATGCTCCAGCCTTGTAACACCAGAGATACGATAACTACGACGAAGGCAACGTCAAAATACAAATGTTCATCCGGCATGCCGGCTAACCATGGAAACAGCGCCAGAATAATGGGCACAGCACCACGTAAACCTACCCAACTGATAAATAACTGATCTCTTACCGGAAAACGAAATGGGATCAGGCTAATGACTACCGCAATTGGCCGGGCAACAAAAATAAGTATTGCTGCCAGCAATAATGCCGGTACCAGGTGATTTAACAAATTGGTAGGTACCACCAGCAATCCCAGCATCAAAAACATACTGATTTGACTGATCCAGGCCAGGCCGTCATGCATGCGCAATATATGGATTATCTGCGGCAAACGGGCATTGCCTACCAGATAGCCCATTAAATACACCGCTAAAAATCCACTACCACCAAACATATTGGTTGCCGCATAGATAAAAATACAACTGGCTACAGCCAGTAATGGGAAAAAGGCAAAACTCAACGGTAATTTACGACATAAATAGACAAAGACGCGCCCTGCTGCATATCCCATTACCGCACCAACCACAGCTTGTTGTAAAAAGGTTTTGCCAACGTTCCAGTTCAGTGGCTCGCCTTGTGCCAGTACACCCACAAGAGTTAAGGTCAACATAACCGCCATCGGGTCATTACTGCCCGACTCTATTTCCAGCGTTGATGCCACCCGCTCTTTAATGCGCAAACCTTGTGATTGGAATATTGAGAATACTGCCGCTGCATCGGTAGAACTTAAAATAGCGCCCAGCAGCAGGCCTTGCAGTAAGGTCAAGTCAAGCAAATAGGCGGCTGCGACGCCAACAATACCGCAGGTTAGCACCACACCAACCGTGGCCAGCATTGATGCCGGCGCTAAGGCAACACGAAAACGTTCGGGGTGAGTTCGCATACCGCCATCAAATAATATGATGACCAATGCAATAGAACCGATAAAAAAGGCAACTTCGGGATTATCAAACTGAATGCCGACCAGACCTTCTTCGCCGGCCAACATACCAATGATCAGAAACACTAATAGCATAGGCGCGCCAAGGCGCGCTGAAATCAGGGTAGCAACAATACTGATTACAAAAAGAAAACCGCCAACTAATATTGCGAGGTTTATGCCATCCACCCTAACCTCCTATTAATTAAGCGTTTGAAATCTCCCGTACTATGGCATGCAAGGCATCAAGTGGCTGTGCAGCCTTAGTAATTGGGCGGCCGATCACCATGTAATCGACGCCAGCCTGTAGTGCCTGCGCCGGCGTCATTACCCGACGCTGGTCATCTTGCGCGCTGCTGGCAGGCCTTATACCTGGCGTTACCAGCATAAAATCTTTACCAAATTGTTGTTTTAACAGTGTAGCTTCCTGCGCAGAACACACCACACCGTCTAAACCGGCTTGCTGTGTCAGGTTAGCAAGCTTTATTACCTGTTGCTGTGGTGTAAGGGTTATACCCAGCTCAGTTAGATCGCTCTGCTCCATACTGGTAAGCACAGTAACAGCAATAAGGTGTGGTTTTTCAGTGCCATAGGATACCAAAGATTCACGGGCTGCGCTCATCATTCTGCTACCACCACTGGCGTGAACATTCACCATCCAGACACCTAAATCTGCCGCGGCTTTTACTGCCTTAGCGACCGTATTGGGAATATCATGAAATTTTAAATCTAAAAACACATCAAATTTGCGGCTTTGCAGCTCTTGTACCAACGTCGGACCAAAATGGGTAAACATCTCCTTGCCCACTTTAAGCCGGCATAAGCCAGGGTCAAGCTGGCTAACTAAATTAAGCGCTTCAGCTTTATTTTCAAAATCAAGAGCAACCACCACAGGGGTCTGACAAGACATGCTTTTTCCTTTACTTTAACGACCGTCGATGCCGCCGATGGGCTCTACTGTTTCCCACTGCTGACATGACGGACACAACCAATAATGTTTGCGGGTTTTAAAGCCGCAGTTACGGCAGCTATACAGCGACTTTTTTGCCAGATAGGCGTTTACCAGCTCTTCAACTGACGATAACGCCTCTGCCGCCGGTGCCGATTGTTGCTGACGCAGTTGCAACAGCTTTTGAAATAAACGGATACTGGGTTGTTGCCGCAGCTTATCGAGTAAAAAATGCTCTGCTGCAGTGGCCGAACCATGTTCAGCCAGCCAATCGGCCAGTAATACCACGGCGCTGATATTATTATGTTTGTTAGCCAGCTGGCTCAGTAACTGATACCACTCTTCGGCGGCCAATTCACACTGTTGCAATAAAGGCAGGATATCCGCGCTCCATTGCGGTTTATGTTCAACTATGTAGCGCAAGGCTGATTTAGCTAGCGGCTTATTCTGTTGTTGCAGTGCTGCTGTTGCTAACGCATATTTCGGTCGTATTGCTGCCGGACAACTGTCTGCCAGTTTATTTAGCAGCTGAAGATCGCTGGTATTGTCTGCAGCAAGCGCCTCTGCATGCATATTGGCCAAAGCGATGCGCAAAGAGCGCGAATCTGTTTGCAGCACAGCATCCTGGTATTGCAACGCCTTTTGCCACTCGTGAGTGGCTATAAATATACTGAATAACTGCTTTAAAGCCAGTTCTGCCAGTTGCGGTGCCCTGACCAAATTGACCAGCAGTTTTTCTGCTCTGTCATATAAGCCGGCAGCAAAGTAATCTTTGGCCAGCTCAAACTGAATTTGCTGCGCCTGCGGTTTAGGCAATTTCAGCTGATGTAACTTTTCGTGTATGCGGATAGCTTTGTCCCAGTCACCTTTACGGCGGAACAAATTGGCTAACGCCAGGTAAGTTTCAATGGTTGCCGCTTCAATATCCAGCAGTTCAAGTAACTGCTCTATGGCTTTGTCTTCCTGATCGGTAAGCAGAAAGTTTAAGCCGGAGGATAAATTACGGGTAATGCTGGCACGGCCTTTTAGCTCTTTATGCTTAACGCTATTACGTCCCATAAACCAGCCATAAGCTGCAGCTACCGGTAACAATAAAAACAGCAGCTCTAACATAGCTTAACTGTGGTCCGCTGATTTACGCAGCCAACCTTTAGCTTTGCGTTGCAAAGAGTACAACAAGGAAATGAGCAAACCGAGCACAAGGCCAAGTAACAGGAACAGCAGTGCGATGTCCACAACACGTAATTGCACGTTGATAATAAGAAGATGTAAATCAGCCAGCTGCTGATTTATAGAGCCAAACAGTACCCCTACTACAATCAGGGCTACTATTACTGCAATAAAAAGTAGTCTGCGCAAGGGAAACTCCGTTTACGCCTGCAAACACTAAGGCTTGAGGATCAGGTGTTATCTTTTACCCGGTCACGTAACTCTTTGCCCGGTTTAAAATGCGGTACATATTTACCGTCCAGTTCCACTTTGTCACCGGTCTTAGGATTACGACCAACGCGTGGTGCACGATAATGCAGTGAAAAACTGCCAAAGCCACGGATCTCTATGCGTTCGTTAGAAGACAGAGACTGTGCCATCTGCTCGAGGATTTCTTTAACTGAAGCTTCAACATCCTTGACCTGAATATGGGGGAAATCAGTAGCTAATTTTTCAATTAATTCAGACTTGGTCATAGACCCTCCGGCAAACCTGCTAATTAATAAAGCAGGAGGCAGTTGCCCCCTGCTTTGTCAGCAATTAATCCTGCTTCTGAGCAGCTTTAAATGCTTCGGCCATAGCGTTACCACCAAAATCAGCTTCTTGTTGCTTGCTGTTGATAGTATCCATAGCTTCTTTTTCTTCAGCTTCGAACTTAGCTTTGATTGACAGGCTGATTACGCGGTTTTTGCGGTCAACACCCATTAAACGAGCTTCAACTTCTTCGCCTACTTTCAGTACAGTAGTGGCATCTTCGATACGCTCACGCGCGATGTCAGATACACGAACGTAACCTTCAACTGCACCTTCTAACATGACAGTAGCGCCTTTAGCGTCAACGGCAGTTACTTCACCTTTAACGATAGCACCTTTTTTGTTGTCAGCAAGGTAGCCGTTGAACGGGTCTTCGTCCAGCTGCTTGATACCTAAAGAAATACGCTCGCGCTCTGGGTCAACTTGTAACACAACTGCGTGTACTTCGTCGCCTTTTTTGAAGTCGCGAACCGCTTCTTCGCCAGTGGCATTCCAGCTGATGTCTGATAAGTGAACCAGACCATCGATGCCGCCGTCCAGGCCGATGAAGATACCGAAGTCAGTGATTGACTTGATCTTACCGCTTACGCGATCGCCCTTGTTGAAGCCCTTAGCGAACTCTTCCCATGGGTTAGCTTTACACTGTTTCAGGCCTAAAGAAATACGACGACGTTCTTCGTCAATTTCCAGAACCATAACTTCCACAGAATCACCTAAGTTAACAACTTTAGATGGGTGGATGTTTTTGTTAGTCCAGTCCATTTCTGAAACGTGTACTAAACCTTCAACGCCTTCTTCGATTTCTACGAAGCAGCCGTAATCAGTCAGGTTAGTTACGCGACCAGTGATGCGTGCACCTTCTGGGTAACGTGAAGCGATAGCTGCCCACGGATCTTCGCCCATTTGCTTCAGGCCTAAAGATACGCGCTGCTTCTCGCGGTCGAATTTCAGTACTTTTACTGGAATTTCGTCGCCAACGTTAACGATTTCGCTTGGGTGCTTAACGCGCTTCCATGCCATATCAGTGATATGCAGTAAGCCGTCTACGCCACCTAAGTCAACGAATGCACCGTAGTCAGTCAGGTTCTTAACGATACCTTTAACTTCCATGCCTTCTTCCAGTGTTTCTAACAACTGGTCACGTTCATGGCTGCTTTCTGATTCGATAACCGCACGACGTGATACCACCACGTTGTTGCGCTTCTGATCCAGCTTGATAACTTTGAACTCAAGTTCTTTGTTTTCCAGGTGCAGAGTGTCACGCACCGGACGTACGTCTACTAATGAACCAGGCAGGAATGCACGAATACCGTCAACTTCAACTGTGAAACCACCTTTAACTTTACCGGTAATAACACCGATAACAGTTTCTTTGTCTTCACAAGCTTTTTCCAGGCGTACCCAGGCTTCGTGACGTTTAGCTTTTTCGCGAGACAGTAAGGTTTCGCCGAAACCATCTTCAATGGCGTCTAATGCTACGTCGATGATGTCGCCAACGCTAACTTCGATTTCGCCGCTCAGAGATTTGAACTGCTCAACCGGAATTGCGGCTTCTGATTTCAGACCGGCGTCAACCATAACGACGTCTTTCAGAACAGCAACAACAGTACCTTTAACAATGGCACCCGGACGGGTTTCGATGGCTTTGAGGCTTTCCTCAAATAATTGTGCAAAATTTTCAGTCATATTCACTTTTTCGGTTGAGTGCTCCACGCTGCATCATGCGTTGTGGGGTTGCTAAATTTACCTGATTAAATCCATTTAACAGGCTGTCCAAAATGCGGTTTTGGCCTGGTTCACAACGTTGCTGGCAATTTCATGCCGGCGTAGTTCAGTACCTCTTCCAACACTTGTTCAATCGTTTTATCTGTCGAATCCAGCATGTAGGCGTCGGCCGCAGGTTTCAGTGGCGCGGTGGCGCGATTGATATCACGCTCGTCTCTGGCTTGGATTTCGCTTAAAAGGTCGCCGATGTTAACATCAAAGCCCTTTTCTTTCAACTCTAAAAAGCGCCGTCTGGCGCGCTCTTCCGGCGTAGCGGTTAAAAAGATTTTAACCTCAGCATGCGGAAATACCACTGTGCCCATGTCACGGCCGTCTGCCACTAACCCCGGTGCTTCAGAAAAAGCCCGCTGACGGCGTAGCAGCGCCTCACGCACCCGGGGTAACGAGGCAATTTTTGAAGCAACATCAGCTACTTCCTGCGTACGTATGGTGTGCGTTACATTTTCGCCTTCCAGCGTAATGCGCATATTACCTTGTTCATCACTACCAAATTGCACATCTAAATGCGCGGCTAACGGTTGTAATGCTTCTTCATCGTCGCTGGCAATCTGATGATGCATAGCCGCCAGCGCCAAAACGCGGTATATGGCGCCACTGTCGAGTAATTGCCAGCCTAAGCGTTGAGCCAGCAAACGACAAATTGTGCCTTTGCCTGAGCCACCCGGGCCATCTATGGTAATTACTGCTGCAGAGTGTGGCATCCTACCCCCTTAAAAACTGCTGGTTTATCGGATAAAAAACGGCGCTATTATACAGACTTTTGCGACAAAAACTGTGTTTAATTCGGTGAAATTACTGCAAATGCACGCAGCCGGACGGCTGCGCGTCTGGATGATAGTTAGCGTTAACCGGCCAGGCCGGCAAAAACGCTAAAGTAGTCCGGGAAGGTTTTGGCGGTGCAATCCGGATCTTCAATGGTAACGGCGGTATCGCTTAGTGCCACCAGTGAGAAGCACATGGCCATACGATGGTCATTGTAGGTAGCAATACTGGCATGTTGCAGTGTAGCTGGCGGTGTGACTTTAATATAGTCATGACCTTCTTCCACTTCGGCCCCGACTTTTCGCAGCTCCGTTGCCATCGCCGCTAAGCGGTCGGTTTCTTTAACCCGCCAGTTATACACATTGCGGATCACCGTTGGCCCCCTGGCAAACAGCGCCGTGGTTGCTATGGTCATAGCGGCGTCCGGTATAGCGTTGTAATCCCTGTCTATGCCGTTTAACTCATTACGCGTAACCATAATATAGTCGTCGCCCCATTCAACCGCAGCGCCCATTGCCTCAAGTGCATCGGCAAAATGGATATCACCCTGTACCGCATGTTTGCCAATACCGGTGACTTTAATGCTACCGCCTTTAATGGCCGCTGCTGCCAGAAAGTATGATGCCGACGATGCATCGCCCTCTACCAGCCAGTGGCCGGGCGAGCGGTATACCTGATTACCCCTGATACTGAAACGTTTGTAATCATGGTTTTGCACCGTTACGCCAAAACGCTGCATCAGCGCCAGGGTAATGTCGATATAAGGTTTGGAGACCAGCTCGCCGATGATGTCTATCTGGCTGTCACCTTCAAGTAGCGGTGCCACCATTAGCACGGCGGTTAAAAACTGGCTGGAAATACTGCCGTCAATCTGCATGCTGCCGCCTTGCAGCGGCTTGCCTTTAATCTGCAGCGGCGGAAAGTCTTCACTGCCGATATAACGAATATCTGCTTGCCATTGGCGCAGTGCATCAACCAAATGACCGATAGGCCGCTCGTACATACGCGGTTCGCCGGTGAGGGTAACATCGACATTCGACGCTGCCAGAGCTGCAGTCAGCGGCCGCATTGCCGTGCCGGCATTGCCAAGAAACAGGCTAACTGCATCGGGATGGTTAAACAGGCCGCCAATGCCTTTTACCTCACATTTACTGCGACAAGCAGATAACTTATAACTGATACCAAGTGCGGTTAACGCATTAAGCATGTGCTTAATATCATCGCTATCGAGCAAATTAGTGATCTGTGTCGTACCTTCTGCCAATGCCGCTAACAGTAATACCCGGTTGGAAATACTTTTTGAGCCCGGCAGATGGACTTCGCCACTAACGCGGTCTATCGGAGATAAGGTTAATGTTTTCATCCGTGCACCCGTTCAAATTCCTGCATAAAGCTAACCAGGGTTTGTACCCCTTCAATTGGCATAGCGTTGTAAATACTGGCACGCATACCGCCAACCATACGATGGCCTTTTAATGCCAGCAAACCATGTGTTTCTGCCTGGTCAACAAACATATCGTTTAATCGCTCGTCACCTAAGAAAAACGGCACATTCATCCAGGACCGATATTCCGGGTCAACGTCATTGCTGTAAAAGTCACTTTTATCAATATAATCATAAAGTAAGCTGGACTTAATCTGGTTACGCGTAGCCATTGCCGCCACGCCACCCTGCTGCTTCAGCCATTTAAACACCAGCCCTGCCAGGTACCAGGCAAACGTCGGAGGCGTGTTAAACATACTGTCGTTTTCGGCGGCTAAGCGGTAATCCAGTACCGAGGGTATAACGGCGTCTTTGCCGGGCAGTAAATCGTCGCGCACTATCGCCAGTGTTAAACCGGATGGGCCAATATTTTTTTGCGCACCGGCATAAATTACGCCATAGCGGCTGACATCAATTGGCCGCGATAAAATGGTAGAGGATAAATCAGCGACAATTGGACTTGTGGTTTCAGGTAAAGCGGTAAACTCTACGCCGTCGACGGTTTCGTTCGGGCAGCAATGTACATAAGCTGCGCCGTCGGTTAACTGCCAGTCTTTGGGCGCAGTAACAGTACGGATGCCGCCTGCGCTTTTCTGCCGGATGTCCTGTGTTTTAATGCTACCGAATTTGACGGCTTCTTCTACCGCTGATTTTGACCAGGCACCGGAGACAATATAGTCTGCCGTTTGGCCGGTTTTTAATAAATTAAGTGGCACTGCCGAAAACTGGCCACGGCCACCGCCGTGCATAAACAGCACCTTGTAGTTTGGCGGAATACTGAGTAAATCACGTAAATCCTGCTCCGCTTCTGCGGCAACACGGATAAAGGCTTTGCTGCGATGGCTAAGTTCCATCACTGAGCAGCCATGTTGTTGCCAGTTTATAAATTCCTGTTGCGCCTGCTGCATCACCTCAACCGGTAACATAGCCGGGCCGGCGCAAAAATTAAAAGTGGTCATCTTTACTGCGAGCTCCTGATTTAGCGTCTTATTTTCACTGGCCTGGTTGTATATTGTGCCGGCTTATACCGATCTTATTTGCTTTAAAAGCAAAACGAGCGCATAAGCGCCCGTTTTTGTCTGGTGTTACTCTTCTTCATCCTGAGCTAACTGGGTATCCGTCAGCACAGTGCTGGCGGCTTTTTCAGCCTCGGCTGCTGCCAGCTCTTCTGCATCCTGAATTTCGTCCACTTTTTCTACGCCAACAACTTTTTCATTGTCAGCAGTGCGGATCAGGATCACGCCCTGGGTATTACGGCCAACTTCAGAGACTTCATTAACGCGGGTACGCACCAGCGTGCCCTTGTTAGAAATCATCATAATTTCATCCAGCTCATTCACCTGCACTGCCCCAACAACCAGGCCGTTGCGTTCAGAAACCTTAATTGATACCACACCCTGGGTGGCACGGCTCTTCGCCGGATACTCGGTTAATGCAGTGCGCTTACCATAGCCGTTTTCGGTCACCGTCAAAATAGGACCGTCGCCGTTTGGAATGATCAGCGATACCACTGAACCGCCTTCGCGCAGCTTAATACCGCGCACACCGGTTGCGGTACGGCCCATGCCGCGTACCTGATCTTCGGTGAATCGTACTACTTTACCGTCATCTGAGAACAACATAATTTCGTTGTTGCCATCGGTAATGCCAACGCCGATTAAACGGTCACCGTCGTTCAGGTTAACAGCAATAATGCCGTTTGAACGTGGCCGCGAGTATTCGACCAGTGAGGTTTTCTTCACGGTACCGTTAGCGGTGGCCATAAATACATACTTGTCTGCTTCGTACTCACGCACTGGCAGAATAGCATTAATACGCTCACCCTCTTCCAGCGGCAGTAAGTTCACTATCGGCTTACCACGGGCAGTACGGCTGGCCAGCGGTAATTGGTATACCTTCATCCAGTACAGACGACCGCGGTTAGAGAAGCACAAGATAGTATCGTGCGTGCTGGCAACTAACAGCTTATCGACAAAGTCTTCATCTTTTACTGTGGTTGCAGCTTTACCCTTACCACCACGGCGCTGTGCTTCGTAATCAGACAGTGGCTGATACTTGGCATAGCCCAGATGCGACAAGGTCACGACTACGTCTTCTTCGGTGATTAAATCTTCCATATTGATATCCAGCATATTGTCCTGGATATCGGTGCGGCGTTTATCAGCATATTGCGCTTTAACCGCTTCTAACTCTTCGCAAATCACTTCCATTAAGCGCTCTGGGCTCGCCAAAATGTGCAGTAACTCGGCAATCAGCTCTAACAGTTGTTTGTATTCGTCGAGGATTTTTTCGTGCTCAAGCCCGGTCAGCTTATGTAAGCGCAAATCCAGGATCGCTTGTGCCTGTTGCTCGGTAAGGAAATATAAGCCGTCACGAATACCGAAGTGCTCTTCTAACCACTCAGGCCGCGCCGCATCTTTACCGGCACGTTCTAACATGGCGCTGACGTCACCTAATTGCCAACCGCGGTCAACTAAACGTAACTTAGCTTCAGACGGGCTGGGTGAGGTTTTAATCAGCTCGATAATGTCATCGATATTGGCCAGCGCTATGGCTAAACCTTCTAAAATGTGGGCACGATCACGGGCCTTACGCAGATCGTACACAGTACGACGGGTAACCACCTCACGGCGGTGCAGTACAAAGCACTTGAGCATTTCAATTAAGCTAAGCAGCTTAGGCTGGCCCTGATCCAACGCTACCATATTGATACCAAACACCGTTTGCATCTGGGTGTTGGTATATAACTGGTTTAGCATTACATCGGTAGACTCACCGCGCTTCAGCTCGATAACAATACGCATACCGTCTTTGTCAGACTCATCGCGCAGCGCCGAAATACCTTCGATGCGTTTTTCTTTTACCAGCTCGGCGATTTTTTCAATTAAACGGGCTTTATTAACCTGATACGGAATTTCGTTGACGATGATGGCTTCACGGCCAGTTTTCTCATCGGTTTCAATTTCCGTTTTGGCGCGGATATACACCTTGCCGCGGCCAGTGCGGTAAGCTTCTTCAATGCCTTTGCGGCCATTAATAATAGCGGCGGTCGGGAAATCCGGACCCGGGATATATTGCATCAGCTCGTGCAGTTCGATATCCGGATTAGCAATTAAGGCTAAGCAGCCATCGATAACTTCAGTTAAGTTATGCGGCGGAATATTGGTAGCCATACCAACGGCAATACCACTTGAGCCATTGATTAACAGGTTAGGTACCTTAGTTGGCATGACTGCCGGGATTTGTTCTGTGCCGTCATAGTTGGGCACAAAATCCACTGTCTCTTTATCTAAATCGGCCAGCAGTTCGTGCGCAATACGCGCCATCCGCACCTCGGTGTAACGCATTGCTGCCGCCGAGTCACCATCAATAGAACCAAAGTTACCCTGGCCATCTACCAGCATATAGCGCAGCGAAAACGGCTGCGCCATCCGCACTATAGTGTCATATACAGCGCTGTCGCCGTGCGGGTGGTATTTACCGATAACGTCACCTACCACACGGGCAGATTTTTTGTAGGCTTTGTTCCAGTCATTGCCTAGTTCCTTCATCGCGAACAGCACGCGACGGTGTACCGGCTTTAAACCATCCCTTACGTCCGGTAAGGCGCGGCCAACAATAACGCTCATGGCGTAATCGAGGTACGAATTTTTTAATTCGTCTTCGATATTTATAGGAACTATTTCTCTGGCCAGATCTGTCATAAAACGCTAATTTCCCTTAAATCAAATAGATAACTCGCTTTTGTCGCTGTTATAAAGCGCGAGACAACGCGGGATTCTAACACAGAAAATCACAGTTGCCATGCCCCAAATGTGATGCAAATTACACGCTGGCATTGCTCTGGCCGATCAAGGCTTTATAATGCGCAAAAACGACAGAGCAAGCAGCATGACAGTACAAAGCAACGTTGATCACGCCGAGATCGCCAAATTTAATGACATCGCCTCACGCTGGTGGGACCCGTCAGGCGAATTTAAACCTTTGCATTTACTTAACCCGGTGCGGTTAAGCTATATCAGTGACGAATTACAGGGGCTATTTGGCAAAAGCGTGATTGACATCGGTTGTGGCGGCGGCATTCTGGCCGAAAGCATGGCCCGTTGTGGTGCTACTGTTACTGCGCTGGATATGGCAGCCGACTCACTGGAAGTCGCCCGGCTGCACGCCCTGGAAGCAGGTGTCGAGGTTAACTATCAGCAAGCCACAGCCGAAGACTATGCTGCAGCACATGCCGCTAGTTTTGATGTTGTCACCTGCATGGAGATGCTCGAGCATGTGCCGGATCCGATGTCGGTGATCCAGGCCTGCGCAGACTTGGCCAAACCGGGGGCTACATTGTTTTTTTCTACGCTGAATAAAACCTGGAAGGCCTATATGCTGGCAATTATCGGCGCCGAACAAGTATTAAAATTGGTGCCAAAAGGTACGCATAAGTTCAGCAAATTTATCCGGCCATCGCAACTGATGCGTTATCTGGAGCAAGCCGGCCTGGAGCTGGTCGATGCCACCGGTTTACACTTTAATCCGCTAAACGAAAGTTTTAAAACTGGCCCTGGGCTGGATGTTAACTATATCGTCGTGGCGCGAAAAACTCTTTAACACGACGTTAGCGGTATAAAGCGTAATGTAACGGGCACCGCAACAGCCCTGGCGCAGCGCTGAAGTGCTGGTTTTATCAGCACTTAAATAGCGATGAGATATAAAAAAAAGATTGATAGAACAAATAAATTTATTGCGAAAAAAAGCTTGCGTCGCTGGCGGGTATCTTTGCACACTAGCGACGCGGTTAGCAGCTACTAACTGCAGTTTTAGCACTACAAATCTGCCGAATTACACCCTTGCAAAAATACCAGATCCACACTATCTTGTGATGACTTTCTAAAAAGCATCTATATGTTGTGTAATTAAGCAACAATAGCTGCTGCTAAAATGGCCGTGCGCTACATGGCTGATGATAACAACATATACAACTGAAACGGAAATCTGCAGCGATGACTCAATCTCTTTTCGTCACTAAACGTGATGGCCGCCGTGAACCTTTGGATCTCGATAAAATTCACCGCGTTATTACCTGGGCCGCCGAAGGCTTATCAAATGTCTCGGTGTCGCAGGTTGAGCTGAAGTCTCATATCCAGTTTTATGATGGCATTAAGTCAGAAGATATTCATGAAACCATCATTAAAGCCGCCGCAGATCTTATTTCAAAAGACTGCCCTGATTACCAATACCTGGCAGCACGTTTAGCGGTATTTCACCTGCGTAAAAAAGCTTATGGTCAATTTGAGCCACCGCACCTATATGATCAGGTAGTGAAGATGGTTGAAGCCAAACGCTATGATCAGCATATTCTGGCCGATTACAGCCGCGACGAGCTGGAGCAGATGAACAGCTTTATCGATCACAGCCGTGATTTAAACTTCAGTTATGCCGCAGTAAAACAACTGGAAGGTAAATATCTGGTACAAAACCGCGTCAGTGGCGAAATTTACGAAAGCGCGCAGTTTTTATATATGCTGGTGGCAGCCTGTTTGTTTGCTAACTACCCCAAAGCGACCCGGTTAGATTATGTGCGCCGTTTTTACGATGCCTGTTCAACCTTTAAGTTGTCACTGCCAACACCGATAATGTCCGGTGTACGCACCCCTACCCGTCAGTTCAGCTCTTGCGTACTGATAGAATGCGGTGACAGCTTAGATTCGATTAACGCTACCTCAAGCGCCATCGTTAAGTACGTCAGCCAGCGCGCCGGTATCGGCATTAACGCCGGCCGTATTCGTGCACTGGGCAGCCCAATCCGCAATGGTGAAGCCTTTCATACCGGCTGTATTCCATTTTATAAGCATTTTCAGACAGCCGTTAAAAGCTGCTCACAAGGTGGTGTCCGCGGCGGTGCGGCAACCCTGTTTTACCCATTGTGGCATTTAGAGGTTGAATCGTTACTGGTGCTGAAGAACAACCGCGGCGTAGAAGAAAACCGCGTTCGTCACCTGGATTACGGCGTACAGTTTAACCGCCTGATGTACACCCGCCTGATTAAAGATGACTACATTACGCTGTTCAGCCCATCCGACGTGCCGGGCCTGTATGATGCCTTTTTTGAAGATCAAGAAAAATTTGAACAGCTGTATGTTAAATACGAAGCCGATACCACTATTCGCAAGAAGCGTTTAAAAGCGCTGGAGCTGTTCACCTTGTTTATGCAGGAACGCGCCAGTACCGGCCGCATTTATCTGCAAAACGTTGACCACTGTAATACGCACAGCCCGTTCAACCCGAAATTTGCCCCGGTACGCCAGAGCAACCTGTGTCTGGAAATCGCTTTGCCGACCAAACCGATGAACGATGTAAACGATCCGGAAGGCGAAATTGCGCTGTGCACGCTGTCAGCGTTTAACCTAGGCGCGATTGAAGATTTAAGCGAGTTAGAGCCACTGGCAGAGCTGGCTGTGCGGTCACTGGACAGCCTGCTGGATTATCAGGACTACCCTATTCCGGCGGCGTTTCATGCCTCAATCAACCGCCGTACTTTAGGTGTCGGTGTGATTAACTATGCCTACTATCTGGCTAAAAACGGTGTGAAATACTCTGATGGTTCTGCCAACGGTTTAACGCACCGTACTTTCGAAGCTATTCAGTACTACCTGTTAAAAGCCTCAAATAAGCTGGCACAGGAGTTTGGCGCCTGCCCTAAATTTAACGAAACCACCTATGCACAGGGTATCTTACCCATTGATACCTACAAGAAAGATTTAGACAAAGTATGCAACGAGCAATTGCAGTTAGATTGGGAACAATTACGCCAGGATATTCTGAACCATGGCCTGCGTAACTCAACGCTGTCAGCCTTGATGCCATCGGAAACGTCATCGCAAATTTCCAACGCGACTAATGGTATCGAACCACCGCGTGGCCATATCAGCGTTAAAGCCAGTAAAGACGGCATTTTAAAACAGGTAGTACCGGAATATGAGCGGTTGAAACACCAGTACGAATTGTTATGGGATATTCCGAACAACAGCGGTTATATATCGCTGGTGGCGATAATGCAGAAGTTTATTGACCAGACCATCTCGGCTAACACCAACTATGATCCGAACAAATTTGAGGCCGGCAAAGTGCCAATGAAGTTGTTACTACAGGATCTGTTGTCTGCCTATAAGCTGGGTGTAAAAACCATGTATTACCATAACACCCGCGATGGCGCGTCAGATGTGCAGGAAGATATTAAACCTGAAGCAGAAGACGACGGCTGTGCCGGCGGTGCTTGTAAAATTTAATCGTTAACTAAACGGGCTGCAACTGCAGCCCGTATTTTGTAATAAATCCCTGTTAGGACACTAAGTGGCAATGGCGTACACAACCTTTAACCGACAAATAAATGATCAGATGAAAGAGCCGATGTTCTTCGGTAATCCGGTGAACGTTTCCCGCTATGATCAACAAAAATACGGTATTTTTGAAAAACTGATAGAAAAGCAGCTGAGCTTTTTCTGGCGTCCGGAAGAAGTCGACGTCAGTAAAGACCGCATTGACTATCAAAACCTACCACCGCATGAAAAGCATATCTTTATCAGTAATCTGAAATATCAGACCTTGCTTGACTCGGTACAGGGCCGTTCGCCTAATGTGGCGTTTTTGCCGATAGTGTCATTGCCAGAATTAGAAACCTGGATTGAAACCTGGGCTTTTAGCGAAACCATTCACAGCCGCAGTTACACCCACATAGTGCGTAATATCAGTTCGGAGCCGCATAAAGTCTTCGACGACATTATGCTAAACGAAAAAATTCTGCAGCGCGCTGATGATGTCACCCGCTACTATGATGATCTGATAGACGGCATTAACCTTTACCAGCGCTGTGGTGAAGGCACGCATACGATAAACGGCCAAAACCACAGTATCAGCCTGTACGAATTAAAACGTCGCTTATACCTGTGTGTAATGTCGGTTAACGTGCTGGAAGCGATCCGCTTTTACGTCAGTTTTGCCTGCAGCTTTGCCTTCGCTGAGCGTGAATTAATGGAAGGCAACGCCAAGATTATCCGCCTGATTGCCCGTGATGAAGCCCTGCACCTTACCGGCACCCAGCACATGCTGAATATTATGGCTGCCGGTGAAGACGATGCCGATATGGCTAACATTGCCAAAGAATGCGAAGAAGAAGCTTACGCCATCTTCCGTAAAGCCGCTGAGCAGGAAAAAGACTGGGCAGAATACCTGTTTAAAGACGGCTCTATGATAGGCCTGAATAAAGACATTCTGTGTCAGTATGTTGAGTACATAACCAATAGCCGGATGCAGGCTATCGGTTTAAAACCTATTTTCTCAACCACGCAAAACCCTATTCCGTGGATAAACACCTGGTTGGTATCGGATAACGTACAGGTGGCACCGCAAGAGGCAGAAATAAGCTCGTACTTAGTCGGACAAATCGATAACGAGGTTGATGGCGCCGACTTCGGCGACTTTGATCTGTAAGTGTGTAAGTGATGTACCGGGTAAAGGTTGGCAACAACACTGTCGTTGAGTTCGATGACAGTGCGGCCAACCTGCTACAAGCGCTGGAGCGACACCAATTGCAGGTTAATTTTCAATGCCGTGAAGGTTACTGCGGCGCCTGTCGCTGCAAACTTAATAGCGGAGAAATCCGCTATCTGCACGAACCTCTGGCATTCGTCCGCCAGGGGGAGTTTTTACCCTGCTGTAGCATTCCACTGACAAATATTGACATTGAAATTCCGTAACAACGTAGCAATTACACTGGAAATCCAGCACACTAGCGCTATTTATCGCTGATCTTTAAGGAGATCTCTCCCGATGAAATCCTTGCTACTGCTGTTGAGTGCGGCACTTGGTAGTGCTGACATAGCCCATTTTGAGCAACTGCTGGCTAAATCACAGTATACCGAGCTTGAACATCAGATGATCCAGACGCCGGATTATAAACAGCACGGCGACTTGCTCGTTATTTATGCCAAAGCCTTAATCGCCCAGCAACGGCTGGATGACGCTAACACCCTGCTTAATTTCGCCATTGAGCAATTTCCGCAAAATATTGAACTAAGTTATCTGGCCGGGCTAAGTAAAATCCGTTTAGCCAGTGACGGCAATGTGTTTGCTGCCAAAGATCGCGCTGCCCGTGGGGTCGCCTTACTGCAAAAAGCGATTAGCCTTAAACCAGATCACTACGCAGCCAGAGCGGCATTGATTGACTTCTACAGCATAGCGCCTGCCGCTGCCGGCGGTGATAAGGAGCTGGCGCAACAAATGACCGAAGAGCTGGCAAAAGACAACCCGGCGCAAGCTTTGTTGGCACAAAGCCGTATCTTACTTAACGAGAATAAGCCTAACGAAGCTTTGGCCTTGCTCAATAGCATGATGCCCAACCCGCCGACCGCACGGCTGCTGGCGCGAAAAGCACAGATTTTAAATGAGATGGCAGAGTATAAGCAGGCGTTTGAAACCTACAAAGACGCGGCCGAACTGGCGACAGATTTGACCGAGCGCTATAACGCCCTTTATCACATAGGTCGCCTGGCGGTAATTGCAGATCAAAGCCCTGATGTTGGCATCAGCGCGCTGCAAAAATACATCGATTTTTATCAGGACACGGAAAATAAAACTCTGCCCTGGGCAAAATTACGTTTAGCACAACTGATGTACCGCACCGGGGACAGTTTTGAGGCGAGCTTGTTAGTTGGCGGCTTAACAACCACGCAGGTGGCAGACGAAGAGTTTAATCTGATCCTGGTCAGCTTGCTTAGCGCACTCAAATCTAAAGAGCAATCCAAAGCTAACCAGTTGAACGAGGGTACACCGCCTTAACAGCGGCGTACCCTTTGATATTACTGACGAATACCTTCAACAGTTAAGTCCAGCTGCACGGTAGATGAGGCCGGTCCTAAATCCATTTTGATATTAAAATCTTTCAGCGTTAAGGTAGTGGTGCCGGCAAAACCCGCGCGGTAACCACCCCAGGGATCGCTGCCCTCGCCCAGTTTTTCTGCTGCTATTACCACTTCTTTAGTGACGCCATTTAGCGTCAGGTTGCCGTGCAAATCAAAAGTATCAGCGGCTTTAGGCACAATTTTGGTGCTGACAAAAGTTGCTGTCGGGTACTTGCCCACATTTAAAAAATCGGCACTGCGTAAGTGCTTATCACGCTCGGCATGGTTAGAGTCGACACTGGCGGTATCTATCGTCAGCTGAATTTTTGACTCGGCCAGTTTGGCCGCATCATAACTAAAGTTACCCGAAAAGGTATTAAAACGGCCATATAACCAGCTGTAGCCCAAATGGCTAATTTTAAACTGGACAAAAGCATGGGCGCCCTGAGTATCTATTGCATAGTCAGCAGCTTGGGTAGGTAAAGCCATCATTGCTGCCATTGACGCAGCCAGTAACAGTTTTTTCATCGTTATCTCCGGGTTAAGGTTTACGGCCAAACATACGCATCAGCGTATGGTCTTTATCAATAAAATGGTGTTTTACGGCCGCCAGGCCGTGTAATAGCGCCAAACTAATCAAAGCATAAGCGGTGTATTCATGGATGAGGCCTGCAATGTCAGCCTGATTAGCAAATAATTTTCCCATTGATGGTACGTCAAACCAGCCAAATACTGCTATGTCCCGGCCATCTTCTGTAGAAATTAAATATCCGCTTACGACCAACACTAAAATGCCGCAATACAGCGCAAACTGCACCAAGGCAGCAGTGCGCCGCTCCCAACTTTTATGGCTTGCCAAAGGTTGTGGCGCCGGGCTGATAAATCGCCACAACAAACGCAACAGCATCACCAGCGCCAGCAAAATACCGACACTTTTGTGCCAGTGCGGTGCAGTACGATACCATTGACTGTAATAGCTCAGATCGACCATCCAGAAACCGACGGCAAACAAAGCAAAAACGCTGATAGCCACCAGCCAGTGTATTACAACACTGACAACACCAAATTGAGTTTGTGAATTTTTAAGCATAAGTACTCCTGACAGCGTGCAATGATAGCCCTAAATACTAAAACTAAAATCGCATTTTTACCGTCTTAATATTCCATTTTATCGAAAGAACAACTTTGAACCGATAAATTTAAGTTAAAAAAAAGCCAGCTTAATGCTGGCTTTAGTTAATAGCGCAGGTGGCGCTTTATTCAAATTTACCATCACGGATGTGTTTTTCGCCACGTTGTTTGGCCAATTCTACCTGGCGCTGCCGCTCAGCAAACGCCGCTTTTTGCTCATCGGTAGTTTTGTCATGGCAGTGCGGGCAACTTAAGCCTTTAACATATTCATCCGACTGCATTTCATCAGCGGATAACGGCATACGACAGGCGTAACATTGATCATAACTACCTTGCTCCAGGCCATGTTTTACCGCAACGCGTTGATCAAACACAAAGCACTCGCCCTGCCACAGGCTGTTTTCTTCTGGCATTTCTTCCAGATATTTTAAAATGCCACCATCGAGGTGGTATACCTCGTCAAAGCCCTGCTCTTTCAGGTAGGCAGTCGATTTTTCACAGCGAATACCACCGGTACAAAACATCGCCACTTTTTTATGTTTGGTTTTGTCCAGATTGTCTGCCGCCCACTGCGGAAACTCACGGAAAGTCGTAGTGTTTGGATTGACGGCATTTTTAAAAGTGCCAATAGCCACTTCGTAATCGTTGCGGGTATCAATAAGAATAGTATCGGGGTCGTTTATCAGCTGGTTCCAATCATCACCTTTGACATAGGTGCCAACGATATGTGCCGGATTAATGCCCGGTACACCCATAGTGACAATTTCGTTCTTCAGTTTAACTTTAGTGCGGTAAAACGCCTGTTCGTCAGATAGTGATTCTTTGTAGCTCATACCCGCGAAACGGCCATCGGCATCCAGCCAGGCTTTTACTGCATCGACACCTTCACGTGGGCCACAGATAGTGCCGTTTATGCCTTCCTCAGCCAGCAACAGGGTACCTTTTACCTTATTGGCAACCATATGATCATACAAGGCATCGCGCAAACTGACATAATCAGATAACTGAACAAACTTATATAAAGCAGCTACTACGTACATAATTTACCTCTTGCAGTGCCGGAGCGTAAATCCGGAGCAATATTAAAAACCGCGCGTATTATAGCCATGATACGGCTGATAGCAAGACCATAAATTTAATGTGGATATAGTGGCAATGCACTGATATTAAGTTGCAACTGATGTTCACCGTCGGTGATGTGCAGTAAGGGATCTTCGCGCCAGACGCTAAGCTGCATATGGCTTTTCAGCATCAGACAAAATGCATCCAGCTGGGCATGATCTAACGTAAAAATATGCTGATTAAGCGGCTGAGGTAAATGACGGGCTTTATCGGTTTCGTGCTCGTCCAGCACCAGTACTAATTTATCGGCCTGGTGCGCTGCCCGCAGCAGCCGCTTTTCCGGCACCAAAGCGACCTGACACCATAGCTGAACATGTTGGTACTGATCGGCAACAAACAGATCGGGTGTCTTACCACCGGAATCGTCTTTGGCAAAACTGGGGTGCTGTTCATACAAACTCAGATAAGCCAGTAAGCGTTTGGCAAAATGCTCAGCACTTTCACCCTGCCAGGGTGAAACATAATGCCGTTGCTGTTGATAAGCATGACTGGCATCACAACTGTAATTCAGATCCAGACAGATCACTTTGCTTGCCATTTGCATAAGCCCAACTCCAGATCGCCAAACTGCATCAGCGACGTGCTCAAAGTTTAGTTGCTAAAACTACTGACTAGCAAATGCATAGCCAGTGCCAACAATAGCAATCCCATTGCGCGATCGGACCAGTATCCTTTAAGCAGTAAAAAAGCCCTTACTTTTGTGTGTGTTAGCAGCATAGATAACATACAGAACCAAGCTGCGGTGGCAACGGCCATATAAACCCCGTAAATGACTTTGTAAAAAAGTGGCGTAACTGGCGAAATAATGACTGCAAATAACGACAAGAAAAAAAGCGTAGCCTTAGGGTTTAAGCCGTTGGTAATAAAGCCGGCAATAAAGGCCTTTTTAGCAGACGGCACTGTGTCATTATCAGCACCGGCAACGGCCTGTTCCGGGTGCGGCACAGCCTTACTTTTCAAGGCCTGCACACCGATATACGCCAGATACGCCGCTGCGGCTAAACTCAGCACTTTAAACAGCCAGGGGGTAGTTTGAATAAGCACAGCAATGCCAACCAGCGACCAGCTAACGTGCAGCAGTATCGCCAGGCCAATACCTATACTGGCAAAGAGCGCCTGACGCCGGCCAAAACGCACAGCATAACGCAGCACTATGGCAAAATCCGGCCCCGGGCTGGCAACGGCCATCAGGTGTACGCTTGCTATAAGTAAAAACTCCGGCCAAAAACTCATACTACATCCTTAAACTATAAATACCGGTCTTTAAACCGACCCCATTGATAATACGCTTGCTGGCCTAAACGGCGAAACTGCGGTAATGGAAAGGGTGTTAAACCGCTTTGATAAATAGGCAATGGCGGTAACGTCACACCACTGGCCAGCTGCGCCAGGCGTTTTCCCGCCAGACTACTGAATGATAAGCCGCTTCCGCAGTATCCTGCCGCATAAAATAAGCCTGGTTCGCTCTGACAGATCCGTGGCATGTCATCAAAAGATACCGACACCCAGCCACTCCAGTGGTATGCCATCTCTAACTGCTGCAACTGTGGAAAACACTGTTTTAACGCCACTAACAATCGCTCCGGATAACAGGCTTTGTCAGCATCCTTACCATAAACGGCACTTCGGCCACCAAACAACAACCGGTTGTCGGGTAATTTGCGGTAATAATATTTTAACGCCCGGGTGTCCATTACCAACTGTGTATGGTTAAGTCCGCTGGCCGCTAACTGCTGGGCTGTTAACGGTTGCGTAACGATAACACTGCTAAGCGCCGGCAAGCTGGCCCGGTTAAGCTGCGGATAAAAACCTTTGCCGGTGTAGGCATTGGTGGCCAGAATAATTTGCCGGCACTGCACCGTTGCCTGTGGGGTTTGCACAATAAAGCCCTGGCCACTGCGTTGCCAGCTTAGTACCGGCGTAGCGCCATAAATTGCAGCACCAGATTGCTGTGCCAGTTTTGCATAGCCCTGCGCCAGCGCCAACGGATTAACACCGAAACAATCGGGAAAACGGATAGCACCAAAAGCCTGTGTATTGTGCATATAACGCTGTTGCAGCTCGGCCTGGCTAAGGTATTCCACCTGATAGCCAAACTGACGTTGTAAATACTCAGCTTGCTGCGGCAACTGCCGGCCCAGTGCTGCTTTGTGAGCCACTTTTAAATAACCTGGCGCCTGAGCCTGGCAGTCAATGTCTGCGGCCGCGATAAGCTGCTGTACCCGCTCCAGTGCAGCGCCATATTCCAGATGAAACTGCTGTGCGGTTTCAGTGCCATAGCGCTTTGCCAATTGAGCCAGACCTAACCGACCCGTGCCCCTGAGCACAAAACCGGCATTACGGCCGCTACAGCCCCAGCCGCTTTGGTTAGCGTCCAGCACTGTCACCTCCCGGCCTAATTCGCCAGCCAGCTCAATTGCGCAGCTGAGACCGGTATAGCCAGCACCAATCACCAGCACATCGGTACTGATGTCTGCCATAAGCGGATTACAAGGCTCAGTGCTGGCGGTACTGGCCGCCCAATACGACGCCGGATACGGCTGTGCAGCAGGTACTGCAGGATCAATTAGCGGATCATACATCGGCTAAAGCCTTAAACGACAGCTCCATCTCTGCCGCACTGCAGTTACATAAGCTGCCGCACAGCGGACAGATATAACCTGCAGTTACTGACAAATGCCGCCAACGCTGCGGATGTACTTTCAGCAATCTCGCCCCAGCAAAACTAAAATAACGTTCGGCGGCATTGCCCGGGCTTTCACGCCAGATATGCGCTAAGCCGGCCCTGGCCCCCTGCTGCGCCAACACCTGAGCCGAGGCTTTTAACAACGCACTGGCCACACCTTTACCACGCATAGATGCTGCTACTGCCACCGACTTAAAATAAGCCATTTGCTCAACAGGTACAGACCACAGCGCCGTGCTACACCACTGATCTAACTGCCATTGGCCCGGCGCAAAACTAAGCCGGTATCCCACTACTGCACCGCTGGCGTCCACGGCAACAAAACTGGCATTGAGTTGCTGTTTTATACCTTGCTGGTACATCTGCTGCAGACGATCGGTATCAAGATAGTTGTCACCATGTACCTGATTCGCCAAGGATATTACAGCGGGAAAGTCGTTTTCGCTTAAAGGAAGCAGTTGCACTGAGAAACTCCGTCAGGCTTTTTTGCAGTTATAAACAGTCTGCAACGGACAATCAATCTGTTTTTTTAAGACTTCAAAGCCGAAATTCCCTACTTTCACGACAAAATAACAAAAAACTACGTTAGACAACGGCGCATTTATCTCATATTGTTTATTGGACGCAAAAATAAAAGCATAAGCGTCTGGTATCAAAATAATAATCCAGGAAATATCACTCATGAAAAATCATAATAACTACCATCCGCTAAGCCGCGCGATAAAATATGCTTTGGCGGCGTCGCTAACATTGGGCGTTACTGCAACCGCTACAGCACAGGAAGCCGCGCCGGATACGGCGAAAAAAGAACAAGCCGTAGAGAAGATCGCCGTTGTCGGTACCCGCTCTGCCCCCCGCTCTATTGGTGATTCGCCGGTCCCGGTCGACATTATCGGTGGTGAAGAACTGAACAAAAACGGTAATTCCGATATGCTGAATTTGATCAGCACCACAGTACCGTCACTCAATGTGCACGCACAACCTATCAGCGATGCCGCGACGTTGATCCGGCCTATCAACTTACGTGGTCTGTCATCTGACAGTACGCTGGTGCTGTTAAACGGTAAACGCCGCCACCGTGCTTCGGTTATATCTTTCCTTGGTGGTGGTATCAATGACGGTGCTCAGGGCCCTGACTTGTCGGTAATACCTGGCATTGCGATGAAACAGGTAGAGATATTACGTGACGGCGCCGCAGCACAATACGGCTCAGACGCCATTGCCGGCGTAGTCAATTTTGTCTTAAAAGATGCCTCTGATGGCGGCACCATTGAAATTAAACACGGCGAATACTACGCCGGTGATGGCACCTCGACAGAGATCGCTGCAAACGTCGGTATGCCGCTGACCAAAGACGGCTTTGTAAACCTCAGCATGCAATATAAAAATGTTGATGCCACCAGCCGCAGCGTACAACGTGATGATGCTCAGGGCCTGATCGATGCGGGTAACACCTCTGTATTGACACCAGCCCAGGTATGGGGCGCACCGGAAATTAAAGACGACATAACCATTTTTGCCAACGCCGGTTTAGATTTAGACAATGGCGGCCAGGCTTACATGTTTGGTAACTATTCTGAACGCGATGTCCGTGGTGGCTTTTACTTCCGTAACCCGCATAACCGCGGTGGCGTATTTTCCAATGACGGCGGTGAAACGCTGGAAGTTGTCGATACCACTGGTGCCGGCGGTTGCGCCAATGTGCCAATTTCAGGCTTAGATCATCAGCAAATCACCAGCGCGGTTAATGCCCTGCCAACCAATTGTTTTACTTTCTTCCAAATGTTCCCAGGTGGTTTTACCCCTAATTTTGGCGGTAATATTACCGATACCTCCTTGGCCATAGGCACTAAAGGTGAGTTTAAAGGCGGTTATTTTGACGGCGTTCTTTACGATTTCAGCGGTGTAGTCGGACGCAGTGAATCAATGTTCCAGCTGTTTAATTCAGTAAACGCGTCTTTAGGCCCGGATACGCCAACAGACTTCGATGCCGGTAAATATATCCAGTTAGAAAAAACCTTTACAGCCGACTTTGTTAAGTATGTTCCTGCCGGCTTGTATGAAGATCTGACCGTTGCATTCGGTGCGCAGTGGACCGAAGAAACGTTCGAAATTGTTGCCGGTGAACAGGCATCATGGGAAGTTGGCCCTTACGTTGATCAGTTAAGCAATGGCTCCAATGGTTTCCCTGGTTTCCAACCACAAACTGCTGGCACCTCAAGTCGGCGTAACTATGCCGCCTATGTTGATATCGAAGCTGAGTTTACTGAAGACCTGCTCGGTGCTCTGGCCGTGCGTTTTGAAGACTATGACTCTTTTGGCACCACGACCAACTATAAACTGACCGGCCAGTATCGCATTAACGATGACTGGGCGCTGCGTGCCTCAACCAGTACCGGCTTTCGCGCACCTACTGTTGGTCAGGCCAACGTCAGCAACGTTCGTACAGAGCTGAACCAGGGTGTGTTAGTTGACGTAGGCGTACTACCGCCAACTAATCCGGTTGCCATTTTAAAAGGCGCAACTGAACTAACACCTGAAGAGTCAACAAGTTACGCTTTAGGTTTGGTATACACTGGCTATGATTTCTTCGTCACAGCCGACTACTACCGTATTGATGTTGACGACCGCATTAGTCAGTCTGCAGCATTTGAAATTACGCCGGAAGAAATTGCCGCACTAAAAGCTGCCGGTGTGCGTGGTATTGATTCACTAACCAGTATCACTTACCTGACCAACGACTTTGATACCCGTACTCAGGGTATTGATATCGTGGCCAACTACGCTATGGATGCCTTTAACGGCCGCAGCAGCTTCGCGCTGGCGTACAACTGGAACGACACTGAAGTTACCCGTTTTAGCGATATTACCGGTGAATTCCGTGTATCCCGGTTAGAGGATGACTTGCCTAAACATCGGGCTACCTTTACCTGGACGCAAACCTGGGATGACTTGACTGCATTTGTGCGGACTAATTATTACGGTACCTATCAGGGTGTTCACGCCGATGATCCGGGCTTTGCGGTCAAAGCAACCTGGGAAGTAACCCTGGATGCCGAAGTTAGCTACTATATCAACGACAGCTTTATCGTGTCTGTTGGCGCACAAAACCTGCTGGATAACGATCCGGCTGAATTACCGGCCGAATGGCAGGGTATTTTGGGTGGCAAATATTTTGAAACCTCACCCATGGGTATCAATGGTGGTTATTACTACTTAAAAGGCACCTATAAGTTCTGATCAGCTCATAGCTAAGTTGCTAATATAAAAATCCGCCTTAACCGGCGGATTTTTTTTAATCAAAAACTATTGCCAGCGGTTATAACGCTGCCAACAGCGCCTGTAGCGGGTGCCGGGGTTTATCGCCAACCAGCCGCTTAACCTGGCTGCGACAGGAAAAGCCGGTTACCAATATCTGTTCAGTGCCAAATTGCTCAACCGGTGCACGCCAGCTCATATCAAACAATGCCTTGCTGTTAGCCAGGTTTTGCGCTTCATGGCCGTAGGTACCGGCCATACCACAGCAGCCTACACTAACGGGCTTTAAGCTTAAGCCTGCCTGCTGAAAAATCTGCTGCCAGGCTTTTTCAGTTGCCGGTAGCGCCGTTTTCTCGGTGCAATGCGCCAATAAGGCAAATTCTGCGCTGGAGTTTACCTGCGGCAAGTTTTGCTGTACCAGCCATTCATGCAGCAGTTGCACATTAAAATCACCGCGCTTTTCACTCAGCGCTTTATGGTATTCATCGCGATATACCAGCACTAAAGATGCATCTAGCCCCAGCATTGGCAATCCCAGTTGCTGCAATTGATTCAGCAATTGGGCGGCATTAGCAGCGGTTTTGGCAAACTGGCGCAAAAAGCCTTTTACATGCTGTGGCTTGCCATTGGGTAAAAACGGCAGCAACACCGGGTTAAAGCCTAATTTGTGTAATAATTGCAGCGCATCTGCCACCAGCTCAGCTTCATAAAAGCTGGTAAAAGGGTCTTGCACCAACAGTACTGTGCGGGCCCGCTGCTCTGCGCTTTGTTGTTGCAGCGCGGCTAAATCAAAGCGGTAGCGCTCACCAATCTGCTGCGCCAAAGTAGGCACCGACAGTAGCGGCGTATCAACATAGCCGACCGTTTTTTCCAGTACCGCAGCCGTCAGTTGGCGTTTAAGCATAAAGTTAACCAGTGAAGGCGCTTTGGCCAACCAGGGCGCAGTGCGTTCGATATTTCCAACAATATAATCTTTTGCCGGGCGTAAATAGCGGCTGTGATACAGCTGCAAAAATCTGGCCCTAAAGGATGGCACATCCACTTTGATCGGGCATTGACCGGCACAGGCTTTACAGGCCAAACAGCCTTCCATAGCTTCCATCACTTCGTGCGAGAAATCCTGTTCACCACGACCTTTAGCCAGGGTGTTTTTTGTGCGTTGCCACAAGCCTTTAATACCGGCTGACTGCTGCAACAATTGCTGCTCCTGCGCCAAAACGTCGACACCCTGCATTTCGGTTAGGCGTAACCATTCGCGCATTAACCCGGCCCGGCCTTTTGGGCTGTGGCGGCGGTCTTTAGTCACTTTACTGGACGGACACATCGGCGAGTTTTCTTCGTAGTTAAAACACAGGCCGTTGCCATTACAGTTTAAACTGCTATCAAAGCTGTCTTTAACAGCGACCGGAATTTGCCGGTCAAAGTACGCCCGTTTTGTGCCATCAACCGAAACTAAACTGTCGGCACTGTTAAACGGCGTACAAATTTTACCGGGGTTTACCCGGTTGCGCGGATCAAACGCCGCTTTAATTTTACGCAGTTCATTAAACAGCTCGTCACCAAAAAACGCCGGGCCGTATTCACTACGATAACCCTTGCCATGCTCGCCCCACATCAAGCCGCCATATTTGGCGGTAAGTGCCACCACCTGATCGGAAATGGTCCGCAGCAATTGCTCCTGCGCCGGATCACACAAGTCCAGCGCCGGACGCACATGCAATACACCAGCATCAACATGGCCAAACATGCCGTATTGCAAACCATGGCTGTCGAGCAAAGAGCGAAACTCGATGATAAAATCGGCCAGATTCTCCGGCGGTACAGCGGTATCTTCGGCAAAGGCAAGCGGCTTTTGCCGGCCGGCGGTATTACCCAACAAGCCCACCGCTTTCTTACGCATGGCGTAAATATTGCCAATAGCCGCGTTATCATAAGTTAGCTGATAGCCGATAATGCCGTCGGTTTTATCGCTGATGGCGTTATCTAAACGAGCCGTTAGCGCGGTAATTTTTTGCTCAATCTCAGCCTGGCTTTCGCTGTTGTACTCCACCATGTTAAGCCCCTGCATTTCAACGCCGGGCACATCGGTGATTAAATCTTTAACCTGATGCCAGATAATATCGGCACGGGCTAAATTCAGTACCTTACTGTCGACCGTTTCTACTGATGTTGCCTCTGCCGCCACCAAAAACGGCGCATTTCTCAGCGCACTTTCAAAGCTGTCGTATTTTACGTTAACCAGACATTTGTATTTGGCTATCGGCGTAATATTCAGTTTGGCCTCAACCACAAAGCCTAATGAGCCTTCCGAGCCGGTAATAATGCGCGACAAATCAAACTCGGTTAAGTCGTCATTAAACACATGCTCTAAGTCGTAGCCGGTTAAAAAGCGGTTTAAGCGCGGGAATTTTTCTAATATTTGTGGCCGCAAGTCACGACAGCTATCCAGCACCTGACGATAAATGCGGCCGATACTATTGGGCTGCTCGGCGCGGTGTTCAGCCTCAAAGGTGGCCATTTTGTGCGTTTTTAATATATTGCCGTCTATCAGCACCGTTTTTAGTGCTAACACGTGATCGCTGGTTTTACCATACACCAAAGAGCCCTG
This sequence comes from Rheinheimera muenzenbergensis, assembly GCF_036984005.1. Taxonomy (NCBI): domain Bacteria; kingdom Pseudomonadati; phylum Pseudomonadota; class Gammaproteobacteria; order Chromatiales; family Chromatiaceae; genus Rheinheimera; species Rheinheimera muenzenbergensis. Next base: position 132,887 of record NZ_JALAAR010000008.1, on the reverse strand, counting down.
GCCTGAGGCATCGGTATTGACCATGCCGCCAATAGTGGCACGGTTAGAAGTAGATAAATCCGGCGCGAAGAAAAAACCGTACGGTTTTAAAAAAGCGTTTAACTGATCTTTAATCACCCCGGCCTGCACTCTTACCCAGCGCTGCTCCAGGTTAATTTCCAGAATGTTGCGCATATGGCGCGATAAGTCTACCACCACATGCTCGGTTAAAGCCTGGCCATTAGTGCCGGTACCACCACCACGCGGGCTGAATTTAATATGCGAAAAACTGGACGTTTGCGCCAGCGAGGTCAGAATAACCAGGTCATCAGTAGATTTGGGTAACAGTACCGCTTGCGGCAGTGCCTGATATACGCTGTTATCGGTGGCAACAGCCAAACGGCTGCCGTAACTGGTTTCGATATCACCACTAAAACCGGCGGCGACTAGGGCTTTACTGAAAGCGACAATGCTGGCATCCAGCGCGAGTTCGGGATTAAGCTTTGGGATCATAACGGCAGACACTCGGCAATAAGTGCCTGCAGTATAACATTAACTTTGTCGTTGGATCAGCTGGCAGCAGGACGGAATTTCTGTGAAATACCGCGTAAAAAATAACGCAGTACTTGCTCCTGGCAGGCACGATAGTGTTTATGATCCGGCCGGCGGAAAAAGGCGCTCAGTTCATGCTTGCTTAAGCGAAAATCAGCGCCCTCTAACAAAGCTAAAATATCATCGTCTTTTAAATCAAAGGCGATTTTCAGTTTGCGCAAAATGATGTTGTAGTTCAGCTTAGTTTCCGCTTGTGGGATCACGCCGTCTTTGGCGCCACGGCGCTGGATAATGACGCCATTGAGAAAGCCGGCCAACAACTCATCACTAATCAGTGCAAAGCTTTCGCTTTCGTCCGCTTCCAGCCAGGCCATCACCTGCTCTTTGGTAACGGTGACATGAGTGAGGGCAAAAATGGCGATCATGCCGTGGTTAGGTGCATTTAGCGTGTAGCGCAGGCTGCGCAGTACGTCGTTGTTGGTCAAGATGATGTCCTGTAAGCAAAAGTGGCATGAAAAACGGCGGCTATCATAGCACAGCCGCCGTTAAATCAGTATCTTGCTGCTTATTATAGCGCTGGTTAAGGTAAGTGCCCCAGTTTACTGGCCTTGGTAGCCAGATAACGATGGCTGTGAGCGGTGGTTTTTACCCGGTGCTGTACCCGCTCTAACACATTGACGCCGGCATCGGTTAAGGCTTTAAGCTTACGCGGGTTGTTAGTTAACAGCCGCACCTGGTTAATACCTAATTGTTGAAACATTTGCGCCGCGATATCGTACTCGCGCATATCCGGTAAAAAGCCGAGAATTTCATTGGCTTCTACTGTATCCAGGCCTTTGTCCTGCTCGGCATAAGCACGAATTTTATTGATAAGGCCAATGCCACGGCCTTCCTGGCGTAAGTACAAAATACAGCCACGGCCCAAATCGGCAATTTTCCGCATCGCCGCTTCTAACTGTGGGCCACAATCACAGCGCAGGCTAAACAGCGCATCACCGGTTAAACATTCAGAATGCACCCGCGCCAGCACCGGCTCGGCGCCTGTTACATCGCCCAGCGTTAAGGCGACATGCTCTTTACCATTAGGCGCTTCAAAGCCATGCAAACGAAATTCGGCAAAAGGCGTGGGTAACAAAGTTGAGGTTACAAGTTTTAATTTCATCATGACTTCTCAGAAAACGGCCGCGCTGCATACAGCACAGGCGTTATTAGCTACAGCGCACACTTTATTGGGCCAACAGCGGCAAAATTCAAGCTAAGCTGTTGTGGCATTATAGCAGCCTTAGTAGCGATGGATAGAATGCAAATGTGATATTATCACAAAATAATGCACTCAACTGCAGTGATTGTCCACAGCGATAAAATCCGGCTAACCAGCGCAGCAGCCATGCAATTTTTATTAAACCCGTTACAATAGCCGCTCTTATAGCTACGGGTTCTGTGCAATGCTAAGTTTTTTCGAACGTATTATTAAGCCGTTTCCGGCCGTTGAGCCAACGCAACCGCCTAAGGGCATTTTTGCCTTTTGCCGCCATTATACCCAGGGCATGGAAGCGTCACTTATTCTGATGTCGATAACCACCGCTATTCTGGCCATGCTGGAAGTGTCGTTATTCAGCTTTATGGGCCAACTGGTTGACTGGCTGGTACAGAATGAGCCCGAGGCGCTGTTTAGCACTGAACGCGCCACTCTGATAAAGATGGCCGTGGTAACGGTGGTTTTGTTACCGGCACTGAGCTTTCTTCATGCCGCCATAGTGCATCAGACCTTGTTGGGCAATTACCCTATGTCTATCCGCTGGTTAGCCCACCGCTACCTGTTGCGCCAGAGTATCAGCTTTTATCAGAACGACTTTGCCGGCCGCATTGCCACTAAGGTGATGCAAACCTCACTGGCGGTGCGCGAAACAGTAATGAAGCTGCTGGATGTGATGGTGTACATCCTGGTGTATTTCGGCTCTATGTTATTTTTTATTGCCGATGCCGACTTGCGACTGATTATTCCAATGCTTGTATGGCTGGTTATTTACATTGCTATGCAGTTTTATTTTGTGCCACGTTTAAAGGCGGCCTCTACCCGCCAAGCCGATGCCCGTTCAGAAATGACCGGCCGCATTGTCGACAGCTACACCAATATCACCACTATTAAGCTGTTTTCGCACACTAACCGCGAAGAGGCTTACGCTAAAGACAGTATGGAAGTGTTTTTAAAACCGGTGTACCGGCAAATGCGTTTGGCCACAGGGTTAAGCGTGTCGGTACAAACGCTAAATTACTTTTTAGTGTTCGCCATAGCGGCATTATCCATTTATTTATGGGCTGACAGCGCCATTAGCGTTGGTGCCATCGCTATAGCGGTGAGTTTAGCGCTGCGTTTAAACGGTATGGCGCAGTGGATCATGTGGGAAGTCAGCAGCCTGTTTGAAAACATCGGCACCGTAGCCGATGGCATTACCACCCTGTCGCAACCGGCGCAGGTGCTGGATGTTAAAGATGCCAAACCGCTGCAGGTTAGCCAGGGGGCCATCAGCTTTAATAATGTGTGCTTTAACTACGGTAAGGCCGGTGATCATAACGGCAAAGCGCCGGTGTTACAGCAGTTAAACCTTGAAATTAAACCCGGTGAAAAAGTGGGTTTGGTTGGCCGCTCCGGTGCGGGTAAATCTACGCTGGTGAATTTGCTGCTGCGTTTTTACGATGTCGAAAGCGGCAAAATCCTGATTGATGGCCAGGATATCAGCCAGCTAAATCAGGAAAGCCTGCGCCAGCATATTGCCATGGTAACCCAGGATACGTCCTTGCTGCACCGCTCCGTGCGTGACAATATCGCCTATGGTAAGCCCGATGCCAGTGAAACGGAGTTACAGCGGGCAGCAGAGCAAGCCGAAGCCAGTGACTTTATCAGTGACTTAACCGATCCTAAAGGCAATACCGGTTTTGACGCCCAGGTTGGCGAGCGCGGCGTTAAATTATCCGGCGGCCAGCGCCAGCGTATTGCTATCGCCCGCGTGCTGCTTAAAAACGCACCGATCTTAATTCTGGATGAGGCCACCTCAGCACTGGATTCCGAAGTAGAAGCCGCTATTCAGGCCAGTTTAAACACCCTGATGGCCGGCAAAACGGTAATCGCCATTGCCCACAGGTTATCTACCATAGCGCAGATGGACCGCTTAATTGTGTTGGATCAGGGCAATATTGTTGAACAAGGCACGCACAGCGAACTGATTGCCAGCGGCGGTATTTACGCCCAGTTATGGGCGCACCAAACCGGTGGTTTTATTGGCGTAGAATAAAACGTCTTTCAGGTTAAAAAAACGCCCGGCTTAACCGGGCGTTTTTGTGTCAGGGCTTAATATCAGCCGCTATAGGTGCCGTTAATGGCTCGGCCTTTAACGGTGCCACCGGTTGTTGTTGCAGTTTTTGCTGCAAATAATCAATGGCTCGCAACAGCTGGGCGTCTTTACCGTTAAAGCGCTCATAGGGCAAATTGTCTACTTCCAGATCCGGCGTTACACCATAACCTTCAATGATCCAGCGGCCATCCATCGCAAACTGAGCGGTTTCGGCAACCCTGGCCATGCCGTTGTCGGCCAGCCGGTTGCGGCCAGATAACCAGACACCGGCACCGGCAGTGCGCTTACCAATCAGTGGGCCTAAGCCAAGCGCTTTTACGCCGGCAGAAAAGGTTTCACCATCGGAGTAAGTAAGCTGGTCGGTTAGCACCACTAAATGACCGCGAAAGGTTTGCTGCATATTGGTATAAGCTGCGCCCTGTGTTGGCTGCCAGAATGCCCAGGTCCGGCGCAACAGCTTTTCAATCAGCCAGCTATCAATATTGCCACCACGGTTGCGTCGTACATCAATGATTAAACCCGCTTTATCATAATGGGCATAAAATTCACGGGAGAAGTTGGCAATATCATTAGGACCCATTGCATACAGATGCAGGTAGCCAAACTGGTTATTACTGGCTGTGGCTACACGTTGCTGATTACCAACAACCCAATCCTGATAGCGTAACTGACTGTTCTGACCTGCACTTACCGGCTCGACTACCGTTTGCCATTGCTGTTTGCCGCGCTTTAACGTTAACAATACCTGTTTACCGGCCTGATTACGCAGTAGCTCGGTTAATCCGGCCAGATCAGTAACAGCTTTGCCATTAATGGCGATCAGGGTATCGCCTTCGCGGGCATTAACACCGGGTTTAGCCAGTGGCGCAGCCTGTGCCGGTATTTCTGCATCGGTACGATAAATATGTTTGAGCAGCAAACCATCTTTTACCGGGCTAAACTCGGCGGCCAGACTGGCTGCTTTAGCTCCTGCATTGTCATCGCGATACTCGCCACCGCGCACTTGCGAATGCAGGGCATTCAGTTCGCCCATCATCTGGGCAAAAATATCGTCAAGCTCATGCCTATCGGTTACCCGCTGCAACAGCGGTTGATATTTCGCTTTGCTGGCAGCCCAGTCTAAACCGCGCATACCTTTATCAAACAAAAAGTCGCGGTGCATACGCCAGCCATCGGCAAACATTTGTTGCCACTCTTGTACCGGGTTAACACTCAGCTGCCAACTGGCGATGTTTAATTTATGTTTATTCAGCTCAGAGGGAGCTTTAGCGCCGGCTTCAACCACATACATGTCGCCGCCGCCCTGACTGGCGTGCTTGCGCATAAACAGCTTTTTGCCATTGGCGGCCAGCTGGAAATCACTGATATCACTGGCGAACACTTCGGCATTGGCTTCTGTGCGGCTAAATTCAATCTGTTTTAACACTGGTTTAGCGCCAGCGCTGCTGTCACGCTCCAGCAAATACAGCCGTTTATCATTGGCTGCCAACTGGCTATAGTTACCCGATGCCAGCGGCACCTGCCACAGACGCGCGCTTAAACCGTCCCAGTCGACTAAGCGGCCTTTTTTTGCGCTGCGGCTTTCTTTGGCGGCTTTATCATCACAGTTATCCAGCTCTTGCTCTGGCCGGAAGGCAAAACAAGCCTGCTGCTTTAAACTGACAGCAAATAGCTGACTGCGTTTGTCAAACATAGGCCCCAGATTACGATCGCCCCACGGGTGTCCCGGTGTCGCCGTAAATTGGCGGTTAGAAATAAAATAAAGCCACAAGCCGTCAGGGCTGAACGCTGGTGCATAGGCGTCGTATTTATCAGAAGTAATTACCGCACTTTGCTGCTCTGCCAGGCTGTACAACACCACCTGAGCACGGCTTTGCCGTGACGGGTTTAAGGTAAATGCCAGCAATTTGCTGTCGGCCGACCAGCTAATATCGTCATAGGCCGATAACCCTATGCCGCCAGTGTAAATTTTGCTATTGCGCCCGCTTGGCAGATGTAACAGCCACAAATCTCCATTTTTATCATCATGGGCCAGATAGTTACCGTCGGGTGATAATCGAAGCTGCCAGCGATGCACACTGCCATCGGTCGTCAGCTGTTTGGCGTTGTCTGAACCGTCCGCGGCAAAACGCCAGATCTCATGCTCGCCACTGTGATCATTGATGGCGTACACCCAATTGCCGTCTTTGGATAATACGGCCTCGCGTGAGCGGCTGCCAACAGGCGTGCTGATTTGCACCAGCCGCTGTTTGCCCGGCATGGCTAACGCAAGTTGGCTGCGCGCTGTTACCAGCACCTTATCGCTGTCGTCCTGCTGCGCCTGATAATAGGCCGAATTAAAATACTGCAAAGGCTTGGCAATTACCCGCTCGCGCTGTTGCACTAAGTCCGACTGAATTTGCACAGGCAAGGTACGGCTGTTGCCATCAGCAAGTTGCAACAGCTGTAAATCGGCACCTAACTGATATAACACCTGGCCGTTTGACACGCTGATACGACCAATACGCCAGTCTTTATGATAACTGTGCTGGGTAAAATCGCCGCCTGTTGCCGCCACAGACCAGATATTGCTGTTGCCATCGGCATCACTGACAAAATAGACCCGGCCCTGATAAAACACCGGCTGGCTGATGCTGCCTTTGTGGCCGCTACTTAGCAGCGTGGCTTCTGCTTTGCTGCCCAGCGTCCAGCGCCACAGTTCACCCATAGCACCGCCACGATACACTTTGCTGTTATCGCCGGTTAATTGCAGGCCAAAGCGGGTAAAAAACACTGTGCCGCCCTGCTCGTCTATGCTGCCAGCTGAGGCATCGGCCAGCGGCAAGGTATCAGTTTGCAGGCTTTGCGGGTCGACTGTTTTTAACAGCCAGTAGTTGGCCGGTCCGGCTGCGCTGTCGGTAGCATACAAAATACGGCCGTCGGCCAGCCATTGCTGAATACGCACCCGGCTGTTTTCGAAACTAATACGTTTGGCTACACCACCGGACAGTGGCATCAGGTATATTTCGCTGGCGCCGTCATAGTCAGCGACAAATGCCAGTGCTTTACCATCGGGCGACAATAAAGGTTGAGATTCTTGCACCAGATGACTGCTTAAGCGGCGGGCAGTCAGATCGCCAAGTGTGGCCTGCCATAAATCACCTTCAGCTGTAAAAACCAGTTGATCCTGCTGCAGCACAGGTGAGCGATAATAGCCCTGCACGGCATGCAGCGGCAAAGACAGCAGGCTAAGTAAGCTGGCACTTAGCAAGGAATAGCGTAGTTTCATTCAGGCCTCGGATTTTATTTAGTGTTTATAATGAGTACTTTGCTGCTTCAAATTAGCAGAAGCGGCAAAGTACACCAAATAAAAACGGCCAGATGCCAAATATTAATGATTAGTTAAAACGTCTGCCAGTGCCTTTAAGCACAAGGCGATATTTTCACGCCGTGCGCCATAGCCCATCAGGCCAATACGCCAGGCTTTACCGGCTAAATCCCCCAGGCCGGCGCCTATTTCCAGATTATATTGCTCCAGCAACTGTTTGCGCACAGCAGCATCATCCACGCCTTGCGGAATATATACGCTGTTAAGTTGCGGCAGCCGGTACGGCTCTGCTACCACAAACTTAAGCCCTAACTCATTTAAGCCGTGCTTTAACAGCTGATGCATATCACGGTGGCGTTGCCAGCTTTGTTCCAGGCCTTCGCTGGCTAACTGACGCAATGATTCATGCAAAGCATAAAGCGCATTAACCGGCGCCGTATGATGGTAACTGCGCTTGGCGCCACCACCCCAGTAACTCATGACCAGGCTTTGATCTAAAAACCAGCTTTGCACCGGCCTGGTGCGCGCTTTGATGCGTGCAACCGCTTTGGCTGAGAAGGACACTGGTGACAAACCCGGTACACAGGATAAACATTTCTGGCTACCGGAATAAATGGCATCAATGCCCCACTCATCTACTTTTAGCTCAACCCCGCCTAACGAGGTTACCGCATCAACAATAGATAAACAGCTATACTGCTGAGCCAGCGCACACAGGGTTTTGGCATCCGACAGTGCGCCGGTTGAGGTCTCAGCATGCACAAAAGCCAGATATTTCGCCTGCGGATGAGCTTTTAACGCATCTTCTACCTGCTCTGGGCTTACCGGCTCGCCCCAGGCGTTGTCTACGACTATAGCGCTGGCACCGCAGCGTTCGACGTTTTGCCGCATCCGCTCACCAAAAACACCATTACGGCAAACAATAACCGTATCGCCTGGCTGCAGTAAGTTAACAAAGCAGGTTTCCATACCGGCGCTACCGGGTGCCGATACCGCCAGCGTCATGTCGTTTTCGGTTTGAAAGGCATACTGCAGCAGCTGTTTTAGCTCATCCATCATGCCGATAAACAGCGGATCAAGATGGCCGACGGTAGGTTTAGCCTGCGCGGCCAGTACCTGCGGATAAACATCCGACGGCCCCGGCCCCATTAAAATTCGCCGCGGAGGTAAAAAAGCTGAAATTACGGGTGGCTTATTCATAGAATTTCCTTAATGTTCGTCATTACACCTTAACAAATTACTGGCACCAGCTGGCCAATTCTGCATTAATAATCAGTATTCAACAGACAAATGCCAGGCAAGACACTGGCAGTTAACCAGCTAGCGGAACCTATTAATGCCTGCGCTATTACGCCTGCCAATAACTAATGTGTATGCCAACGGCGATTACACTGTCACGGTTTGTGTCGGTAGCGAAGCCGTGCCGCTGCAATTAGTACTGGATACCGGCAGCAGCACACTGGCACTGCACACAACAGCATACCAAACAGAACAAGATAGCGATCTGGTTACTACCAGCCTGGTGCAGGAAGTCATTTACGGTATAGGTGGCTGGGCCGGTGCTGTGGTGCAAACGTCAATGCAGTTACACGGCGACACCAGCCTCAACTTAGCAGAAAATTATATAGCCGTTGCAGCAGTCGGTGCTTTGGCGTCTACCAAAGCCGACGGCATTCTTGGTTTAGCCTATAAGCGGTTAAATCAGGCAACAGACATCAGCCAGTATCTGCAGCAGCAACTCCCCCCGGCGCAAAGCAGTCTGCCATGGCCATTTGCCAGCGGTAACGACACCCAGCTAAGCCAAATTCAACAATTGTTGGCTGATTACCCCAAGCGCAACCTTTGCCCCTGGTTTAGCAATATTGCGCAAGCTGGCGTGGTAAATAACTGTTTTGCCTTCTATTGCCGCCGCTCTTCCGTACACTACGCAAAAGATATGGCAACGCCGCAGCCGGACGATCCGTTAAATCAGGGCTGGTTTATTCTGGGTGGTGGCGCCGGGCAAACTGATTTATATCAGGGTGAGTTTGACAATATCAGCGTGTTACATGATGTTTACTACAATGTGCAGCTTACCGCGCTGCAGGTGGATGAGCTGCCGCTATTACCTTGTGCACCGGGCAACAACGACGATCTGGCCAATGGCTTTTTTGACACCGGCGCGTCTGCCATCTTACTACCCAACCCGCTTTACCAACAGCTATTGCAGCAACTTGCACAATATAACCCGGCGCTGTCGCCAGTGTTACAGCAGCTGCCTGTTTTTAACGGCGTTGAACAAGGCATAGATGCCAAACTGGTAGAACTGGCGCAGTGGCCGCCGTTACATTTTTACTTTGCCGGCGAAAACGGCCACACCGTTAAGCTAACCTGCCCGCCGGGCGATTACTGGCAGCACAATGCCCCCGCCTTTGGGTTGTGTAGCTTCAAGTTAATACCGCAGTTGCCACATTTTGCCAGTCAGCACATTATCGGCTTACCACTGTTGTGTAACTACTACAGCATATTTGACCGCGCGGCGCATCATACCGGTATCATCCGTTGTGCTAAAGCCAGACGTTAATTTTATCTGCGCCGGCCTGTACTAAAGGGGTATAATGCGCGTTTTTGCGCTTAAGCGCCCTGTCGGAGCCCTGCTATGAGTACTTTACCCGCCTGCCCGAAGTGTCAATCTGTCTATACCTATGAAGATGGCGCCCTGTTAATGTGTCCGGAATGCGGCCATGAATGGTCAGCCATTGCGGTGGATGCCAGCGATGAAAAGCAAATACGCGATAGCGCTGGCAACGTGCTGCAAGATGGTGACACGGTGACAGTGATCAAAGACTTAAAAGTAAAAGGCTCATCGTCCGTGGTTAAAATTGGCACCAAGGTGAAAAACATCCGCCTGGTAGAGGGTGATCACGATATCGACTGTAAAATTGATGGCTTTGGTGCCATGAGCTTAAAATCTGAATTTGTGCGTAAAGTGCAGGAGTAAAAAAAGGGGCAGATTATTCTGCCCCTTATTCGTTTGACTCTTTAATTAAAACTGCTGACCACGCAGCGCCGCTATGCGCTTTTCCAGTGGCGGGTGGCTTAAAAACAGCTCAGATTTTTTCGCACCACCGGCAATACCAAAGGCCATCATGCTGCCTTCAAGGCGGCTTTCGTGGTTGTATTTCAAGCGTTCCAGCGCCGCAATCATTTTACCGGGGCCGCCTTCAAGTTTGGCAGCACCGGCGTCGGCCCGGTATTCACGCTGGCGGGAGAACCACATAACAATAATGCTGGCCAGCACACCAAACACCATTTCCAGCACGATAACGGTAGCAAAATAAGCCAAACCGCCACCCTGATTATTATTGCCGTTGTTATTCAGCATACCCGCCACTAAACGCGCCAGGAAGATGACAAAGGTGTTTACCACGCCCTGAATTAATGTCAGCGTCACCATATCACCATTGGCAATGTGCGACACCTCGTGTGCCAGCACCGCCTCGACTTCATCCTCGCGCATATTGCGCAACAAACCTGTGCTTACCGCTACCAACGCATCGTTACGGTTCATGCCGGTAGCAAAGGCGTTCATCTCAGGTGAGTCATACACTGCCACTTCAGGCATACCGATACCGGCGGCTTTAGCCTGACGCGCTACTGTTGCCATTAACCACTGCTCGGTGGCATTGCGCGGTTGCTCAATCACTACAGCACCGGTAGAGCGTTTTGCCATCCACTTTGACATCGCTAAGGATATAAAAGAGCCGCCAAAGCCGAACACCGCAGCAAATACCAATAAACCGCCGATACTGCTGCGGTCAACGCCCAAAAAGCTGAATACGATATTGAGCACTATGCTCAGCACCAGTATCACCGCCAGGTTAGTGGCTAAAAACAAAAATACTCTTTTCATACTGCTTTACCTCAATTGGCTTGATGGGTTGAACTATATGGGCTGGCTGGCCGTTTTCAATCTTATCTGGCGGGTTAATTTGTAAGAAAAGGTGTCTGCAGTTGCGCTTTTGGCTACAATGGCTGCAACATGAAGGAGTTAGCCATGCAATTATTATTACTTAGCAGTTCACGCGCCAATAACAGTGCTTATCTGGCACCTTATATCAGCTGGATTAAGCAGCATCTTCAGGCCACAGACGAGTTGTTATTTATCCCGTACGCCGGTGTCAGTATCAGCTACGATGACTATCTGCACACTGTGCAGCAGGCACTGGCGCCGCATGGCATTAAGGTTAGCAGTATTCATCAATACCAAGATGCGCGCCAGGCTGTATTAAACGCCAAAGCTATCGCTGTCGGTGGTGGTAATACTTTTAAGCTGCTTTATCAGTTATATCAACAAGATATATTAGAGCTTATCAAGGAACGCGTAACCGAAAACATCCCCTACATTGGCTGGAGTGCCGGCTCAAACATTGCCGGAGCCACTATTCGCACCACCAATGATATGCCAATTATTGAGCCGCCGTCGTTTAATGCGCTTAACCTGTTACCACTGCAGCTAAACCCGCATTACACCGACTACAAGCCGGAAGGCTTTCATGGTGAAACCCGCGATATGCGCCTGGCTGAATTTATGGCGTTAAACCCTGTATCACCTGTTATTGCGCTGCCCGAAGGTACTGCACTAAAACGCAGCGGCAACAGCCTGACCTTGCTTGGTAGCGAGGGTGGTTATCTGTTTCTCGGCGGCAATAAAACCGCTCTGGCACAGAACAGTGATTTAACGGATATGCTGGAATAACGCAGCAGTATTAGGCTCGGACAACCGGTTTGCCCACACCAACACGCCGTGAATACATCCCTGTAGGCTCGATTCAGGCATCCATGCCTTCAACGGTTGGTTTAGAGCAAACCTCATGTCCTTAGTTCTGAGTTAGCTGTTCTACATGCTTTGCCAAATCCCGCGCCAACTGCTGATACTGCGCCGGCGCTGGCGCATAAGGCACTACCGCCAGGCAAGGTGCACTGATGCGCTGGCGTAGATCAGCAATATTCTGCTCTAGCAGCAACATATCAGGGGCAATACAATTGGCCACCCAGCCAATAAGCTTGCAACCACTGCGTTCAATTTCGCGCACCGTCAGCATGGCATGGTTTAAACAGCCCAGTTTGACGCCTACCACCAATAGCACCGGTAAACCCTGCTCTGCCACCCAATCAGCCAGATAACGCTGCTGGCTTAGCGGTAATAACCAACCGCCAGCGCCTTCAATCAGCAAGTGTTCGATATTCTGATTTTGCCAATGTAGCAAGGCATTGTTTAACAGCGTTTCGTCTATCGGCTGTTGCTCGTTTACAGCGGCCAGATGCGGCGCTACCGGCGCCTGATAACAGATTGGATTGATCTGCCGATACGGTAACGCGATACCGGAATATTGCTGCAACAGTAACGCGTCACTATTTCGCCCCTGCTCGTCAGCACCCGCCGCTATTGGCTTTACACCCAATGCAGCGATATTTAGCCCGCTAAGGCCTTGCAACAATAAACTGCTGATATACGTCTTACCCGCATCGGTGTCGGTTGCGGTTATAAATAGCGCTTTAGCTGCCATGTTTTACTCCGCTTATTATCAGCACCTGATAACTGGCCGGCAAACCCAGCATAGTGCGGTGTATCTCATAGGCTTGTGCCAGTTGTTGCCAGTACCCTTTGCCGGTTAAACCATTGCGCCGCCCCGCTACCTGATTTGCCCCCAGCAGTTTTAGCTCTCTGGCTAAGCTTTGTACATCCGGGTAATACAACGGATAGCGGCGCAGTTCAAACTGCCAGTGTATAGCTTTAGCTGTTAACGCCGCCTGTTTAACGGCATCAACAGCAAAAAACCGGCTGACATGGGGATAAGTGTCTAAACTGGCAAAGGCCTGCGCAAGCTCCGTCAGGGTGCCATCTACCAGCGTGGTAATCACAACCTTAGCGCCCGGTGCCAGTACCCGTTCTATTTCAGCAAAAACTGCTGCTGGCTTAGCGCACCACTGCAACATCAGGCTGGAAAATACCGTATCTACACTGCCATCGGCCAGCGGTAACTGCTGCGCATCCGCCTGCAGATAGCGTTGCGCCAGGACCGCCTCTGCTGCCTTTTTTAACATGCCGGCGCTTAAATCTACTGCAGTGAAGCTGCTGCAGTGTTCGGCAAAACGTGGGTGCAGCCAACCAGGGCCACAGCCCAGATCAAGCAAATGCCCGCTTTGCGTTTTTGCCAGCAAGGCTAACGCGTCCAGCGCGACCTGCTGTTGTAAACGGGCACCCTGCATGTAGCTTTGTGATGCCGCGCTAAAACTATTGGCAACTTGCTGTTTAAACCCGCTGTCACTGTCTGAATGGTGTTGCATTACAGCACTCATACTAACTGCCTTAACTGCTGTACTAATTGGCGAATATCCTGCTCAGTATGCTGAGCACTTAACGTAATACGCAGCCGCGCACTGCCTTGCGGTACTGTGGGTGGCCGGATAGCACTTAGCCAGATGCCGGCCTGTTTTAATTGCGCACTGGCCGCCACTGCGCGCTCGCTGCTACCCAATAACAAGCCCTGAATGGCGGTGTCAGAAGGTAATACAGGTAAGTCAGCGGCCAATGCCCGAAACAACGCGATATTGCTGTGTAACTTTTCCCGCCGCCAGTTTTGGCTGCGGCACAGTTCGATGCTTTTTATCACTGCAGCACACAGCGCCGGCGGTAATGCCGTGCTGTAAATATAATGCCGGCCAAACTGCTCAATATAATCAATCACAGTTTTACTGCCGGCTAAAAATGCCCCGCCAACGCCAAGCGCTTTACCAAAATTGGCCATAGTGCAATACAAGTCGCCTGGCTTAACGCCCTGCGCTGCAGCCGTGCCGATGCCCTCTGGCCCCAGCACGCCTAAACCATGGGCATCGTCCAGCAGCAGCGGCGCATTAAACTGCTGGCAAAGCTTAAGCATGGCAGGCAGATCCGGACTGTCACCATCCATACTAAACACGCCTTCGGTAACAACCATTGGCTGCTGAGCCTGGCTGAGTAATGTATGCAGTGCTGTCTGATCGTTATGAGCAAAGCGCTTAAGTGTCGCGTCGCTGTGCCGCGCGGCGTCAATTAGCGAAGCATGGCTAAGCTTATCCAGCAACAGGCTGTCGTTTTTACTGCTAAGCGTCAGCAACATTGCCTGATTTGCCGCAAAGCCGGACGAAAATAACAATACCCGCTCTACGTCCAGCCAGTGACAAAGGCTGTCACACAGTTGCTGATGCACAGCGTGCTGGCCGGTAACCAAAGGCGAACCGCTGCTGCCGGCACCAAATTGCATGGCACCGTCGGCAAAAGCCTGCAGCACTTGTGGCTCAGTGGCTATCCCCAGGTAATCATTGCCACTAAAGTTTATAAAGCTGCTGCCAGCCACCGTTAACAGCCTGCCGTTGTAGTGCTGCAAGGTTACCGGCCTGCGCAACAGTTGTTGTGCTGCACGCTCCTCCAGCGCCTGTTGCAACTGCGCCAGTCTGTCAGCAGACATCTTATTGCGCCGCGTGAAACAGCGGCGGATTAGCCTGATCTTTTATCGCATCGGCCAGTGCCAGTTCGTGAGCTTGATCAGACACATCATGGCGCTGCTCTGGCTTAATACCCAGCTTGGCAAACAGTTGCATATCGGCGTCCGCTTCCGGGTTATCAGTGGTTAACAGCTTATCGCCGTAAAAAATTGAGTTTGCCCCGGCGAAGAAACACAGCGCCTGCATTTGCTCGTTCATGCGCGAACGGCCGGCCGATAACCGCACATGGCTTTGTGGCAGCATAATCCGCGCCACTGCTATGGTACGGATAAATTCAAAAGCGTCTAAATCATCAACGTTTTCCAGCGGTGTGCCCGCCACTTTAACCAGCATATTAATCGGCACGCTTTCCGGGTGCTCTGGCAGGTTGGCCAGTTGCATTAATAATGCAGAGCGATCATTGGCGCTTTCGCCCATGCCCAAGATACCGCCACAACATACTTTCATACCGGCATCGCGCACATGGCTTAGCGTATCTAAGCGATCCTGATAAGTGCGGGTGGTAATAATTTCACCGTAAAACTCCGGCGAGGTATCCAGGTTATGGTTGTAATAGTCCAGGCCGGCGTCGGCTAATGTTTTGGCCTGATCACCGCTAAGCATGCCCAGCGTCATACAGGTTTCCAGCCCCATGGCTTTAACGCCCTGCACCATTTCAATAATGTACGGCATGTCACGCTGCTTCGGGTTGGTCCAGGCGGCCCCCATACAAAAGCGGCTGGCACCCTTGTCTTTGGCTGCTTTAGCCTGGGTAAGCACTTTTTCCACTTCCAGCAGGCGCTCGCGCTCCAGGCCGGTATTATAGTGGCCGCTTTGCGGGCAATACTTGCAGTCCTCTGCGCAGGCACCGGTTTTTATCGATAATAAGGTACTAACCTGCACTTCGTTGGGTTTAAAGTGTTGACGGTGCACAGTTTGCGCCTGAAACAGCAAATCGTTAAATGGCAGTGCATATAGCGCATTAACCTGCGCTAAGGTCCAGTCGTGGCGGACAACAGAGTGCATAAATATCCCTGATAAAATTGAGGTTGTAATAGTTTTCGGCTAGTCTAACCGCCGCCACCGGGTTGTCAACGCTGACCAGGTTTAAAACTTTACTACAGGTTAATATATGAGCATTGATTTAGCTTTTGATCGTTCGCATATCTGGCATCCTTACACCTCTATGCTTAACCCGTTACCGGTCTATCCGGTGGTAGCAGCAGAGGGCTGCGAGTTGATCCTGCAAAATGGTCAGCGTTTAATTGACGGCACCGCTTCCTGGTGGTCGGCTGTGCATGGTTACAATCACCCCGAGCTTAACGCTGCAGTAACTAACCAACTTAGCAAGATGGCGCATGTGATGTTTGGCGGCATTACCCACCCGCCTGCCGTGCAGCTGTGCCAACAATTACTGGGTATGGTGCCAGACAATTTAACCAAGGTCTTTCTGGCTGACAGCGGCTCTATAGCCGTTGAAGTGGCGATTAAAATGGCGTTGCAGTACTGGTTGGCAAGCAGCACTCCCGGCAAACAAAAGCTGATTAGCCTGCGTAAGGGCTACCATGGTGACACCTTTGCCGCGATGGCCGTGTGCGATCCTGTTGATGGTATGCACGATATGTTCGCCGCTTTATTGCCACAGCACTATTTTTTACCGGCACCACTAAGCCGGTTTAACGGCGAATTTTTACCCGAAGATATTGCCCCACTGGAGCAACTGTTAGCGCAACATCACACTGAAATAGCCGCGCTTATTCTTGAACCGATAGTACAGGGCTATGGCGGTATGCGCTTTTATCATCCGGAGTATTTACGTCGCGCCCGCGCGCTGTGTGATAAATATCAGGTGCTGCTGATAGCCGATGAAATTGCTACCGGTTTTGGCCGCAGCGGCAAACTGTTTGCCTGTGAGCACGCCGCCATACAACCCGACATTATGTGCGTCGGTAAGGCGCTAAGCGGGGGCTATATTACGCTGGCCGCTACCCTGTGCACCGATGAAGTGGCCCGTGGCATCAGTTTAAGTGCCGCCGGTGGCTTAATGCACGGCCCAACCTTCATGGCTAACCCGCTGGCCTGCGCAGTGGCCAGCGCCAGTTTGCAACTTATCGCTAAAGGTGACTGGCAGCAACAGGTAGAAGCCATTGAGGCGCAGCTTAACCATGAGCTGGCGCCCTGCCAGCAGTCAGCGCTGGTAAAAGATGTGCGGGTGCTAGGCGCCATCGGCGTGTTAGAGCTGCATAACAAGGTAGATGTTGCTGCGCTGCAACAGCGTTTTGTTGAACTGGGTGTGTGGATCCGCCCCTTTAATAACCTGATTTATGTGATGCCGCCTTTTATTATCAGCCCGACTGAACTTAGCAAGCTGACAGCGGCCATGTGCAGCGTGGTGGGCTTCTAAACAAACCAGTACAAATACAGTAAAAAGCCGGCACAGCTTAACAACAACAAAATAATATTCAGATGCAGATGGTCATTTCGCCGGCGCGAGCGCAGGTAATTCAATAACAAACTTGCTGCACTTAGCGCCGCAATCAACCACAGCATAAGTTGCAGATATAACGTGAGTTTAGGCCGCCAGTCGGTGCGGATCTCAATGCCCCAATAGCGAACCAGGCCGGTGTCCATTTCCGGCCGGGCATAGTGCGCCAGTACCAGCGCCAGCAAAAATATCAGCCAGGCACTGATAGCCAACCAGGCAAAGGCCCGGCACAGCAGATCCGGCCCTTTACGGCGCTCGGTTTTCAGCGGTGTTTCATCACTTGACGTCAATTTTAGCGTCCTGATAACTTTTACTTGTGTTGTGCGTTTGGCTCAGTATCATTACAGCCTTTATGCTGTTTGCTTAGTTTATACCCTCTGGAGTTTGTTGCATGACGCACGCCGTAATTAAAGATGTATTAGCAGGTCGCTATGCCGTGGGTGACACTGTCACCGTTAAAGGCTGGATCCGCACCCGCCGCGATTCAAAAGCCGGCATTTCCTTTTTAGCTATTCATGATGGCAGCTGCTTCGATGCAGTGCAGGCTGTCGCGCCTGCCGAGCTTAATAATTACGAGTCTGAAGTAAAACGTTTAACCACCTCTTGCTCAGTAGCGGTCAGCGGCGTTATCGCCCGCTCTGAAGGTCAGGGCCAGGCGTTTGAGTTACAGGCGACACAAGTTGATGTTTTAGGCTGGGTAGAAAACCCGGACACCTACCCTATGGCGCCAAAGCGTCACAGCATGGAATACCTGCGCGAACACGCTCACCTGCGCCCACGCACCAACATTATGGGTGCGGTTACCCGGGTACGGCATTGTTTAGCCCAGGCCGTGCACCGCTTTTTCCACGAGCAGGGCTATTACTGGATCAGCACGCCAATCATCACCGGCTCAGACGCTGAAGGTGCCGGTGAGATGTTCCGCGTCAGCACGCTGGACATGGAAAACCTGCCGCGCACTGATAAAGGCAAAATCGATTACAGCCAGGATTTCTTCGGTAAAGAAACCTTTTTAACGGTATCTGGCCAGTTAAACGGCGAAACCTACGCTTGTGCCATGTCGAAAATTTACACCTTTGGCCCGACGTTCCGTGCTGAAAACTCTAACACCAGCCGCCATTTAGCTGAGTTTTGGATGATAGAGCCAGAAGTGGCCTTTGCCGAGCTAAAAGACATCGCCCAGTTAGCTGAAGACATGCTGAAATACGTCTGTAAAGCAGTATTAACTGAGCGTGCTGACGACATGGCCTTCTTTGCCGAGCGTATCGACCCTACCGCCGTAACACGTTTACAGCAGTTGGTTGATTCAAGCTTTGTGCGGATGGATTACACCGACGCTATTGAGATCTTAATAAGCTGCGGTAAGAAATTTGAATACCCGGTTGAATGGGGTGTCGATTTACAGTCTGAGCACGAGCGTTACCTGGCTGAAGAACATGTCGGCGCACCTATCATCATGCAAAACTACCCGAAAGACATTAAAGCCTTTTATATGCGCTTAAATGACGATGGCAAAACGGTAGCAGCAATGGACGTGTTAGCGCCGGGCATTGGTGAAATTATCGGCGGCAGCCAGCGTGAAGAGCGCTTAGAAGCCTTCGACAAACGCCTGGATGAAATGGGCTTAAACAAAGAAGACTACGGCTGGTACCGTGATCTGCGCCGCTACGGCACAGTGCCCCACGCCGGTTTTGGTTTAGGCTTCGAACGTCTGGTATCGTACGTTACCGGTATTGGTAATATCCGCGATGTTATCGCCTTCCCGCGCACACCGGGTAATGCTGAGTTCTAACAGCTTTAAAAGTAGAAAAGGCGCTTTAACCAGCGCCTTTTTTATTGCCTGTAGCGGCAAGCCATTTACTCATTTTCTCCCTGGCTTCAGCTTGGCTGTAAGTTCTTCCCTCAAGTACAGCCCGCTCTCCCCTTGAGAGCCCTTCAAGCAGCTCAAGCCGACGTTGTAGCAGTAATCGTATGTGATTGCTGTTGTTATGTTTAACCATATAAGACAGATACCACCTTTTCTTGCGGGTTAAATTCTATGGCACAGCTAAGCAAGTGAAAATGCAGTGCGCTACTATGTATAACATGCTTACCCTGCGGCAGGTTTTCCACTTTGTATTCCGACAAATTAGCCGTATTTAATTGACGGATTACACTTGAGTAAGCCGTGCCTTTACTAAAATTGCCGCAAAGATAATACACTTCCTTGCGGGCTTCGTTGGTGTAGAAACCGAAAACCAGTAAGCCCAAGATGCCAATTGCTGCAGCAATAAGTTTTAGTTTAAGCATAGTCTTGCCGTTCATTAGAAAACGAATCACTGGGTCAGTTAAAAAAAAACTAAACATAGCATTTTTTCAGCCTTTTAATTTTTATCTGACCCTGTTTATTACTGCTTATAAACAAAAACAAGTGCCATGTTATATTTAGTCTTCAGTTAAAAGCGCAATTATTTTTTCTATCACAAGGTCTTTTTTCTCGCCTCTTGCGAATTTATCATAAGGGTCAACCTCAATATCCACAGGCACACCGAGCACTTCAGCATTTAGTCCCTCACTATTTTTATAGTATTCATTACTAAGTTCGTAGGCCCAACCATTAGGTAACATACGAGGGAAAGTATCTGATGTGGCCCCAGCAGTGGCTTCTCCAACCAAAGTAACCTTAGGAAGCGATGACATAGCAAGTGCAAAACTCTCGCCTGCACTGAAAGTACCATTTGATGTCAGTAAATAGATATCATTTTGATAGTATGGTCTGCTGTTAGGTTCTGCATAAACAGCAATTAGTTCATGAAGACTACCAGCATAAAAAGTACTAATATCCCAAACTAAGGTATTATTAGATATAAACCTTTTTATTAACTCCAAGGCTTGAATATCATATCCGCCTTCATTATCGCGAATATCAATTATCAATTTTTGCGTACCATCCAATGCAACAAATATTTCATCTAGCAAATTATTAAATGCTTCGTTCGCATAACTGATATCTTCGCGCTCTAGGCTGTCCATTTCAATAAAGTTAACAAAGTGAGGGAGTGACATATATCCAACTTGAATACCTTCAACATCAATGATCCCCCAGTTTGGGCCAAATGAGTCCAGTGTATTACGTGTAATAAATGCTGGCTGGGTTTCTTCATTTAGGTACTGCGTAATGTTTTCTCTAACAAGTACAGTTTGCTCAATAACATAATTCTCAGCAGGTTCGCCTTTCAGTTCTAAATCATGCGCTTCCTGTTCTAGTCGTTTTGCAAGTGTTAACTTAGCTTCAAAGCTGATTGGCTCTTTGTCTAAGTTATAATACAAGCGAGTATGACCATCACTCAAAATTTGTAATATTTCACTAATTATATTAATTAGGAGCTCTTCATCGGCTTCAATTAACTTAGGAGCGTACTCTTCATAGATATTATCCCAATCAATGTTACGCTCCTTAAAAAAGGCGTAGTGATTTTTCATATCTAGCCAAAATAACTGAAAAGTAACTTCTGCATCAAACTCATAGCTGTTGTCGGCAATTGTATCTAGTATGCCGTCTGTACAAACATCTTCAATGCTCTGTATAGATCTATATGAAGCAGGACCACTATCATACGGTCTTTCATAAATAAGTTGGTCTTTATACTTTTTGCTAAAAGAATCAAAAAGTGGCAAGGGGTCTAACGTGATTATTGGATAACAAAAAGCTCCTGTTACCTGCCAAGTAACAACAGAATCGCCGCTGATCTGTTTTATTTCGCCATAAAGATCAGAATACCAAAGCTCATTTCGCTGCTCTTTGATAATGTCATCTTGATCACTATCAGAGTTACATCCTAGTAAACTGATACAAAATATGGTGGTGACTAATTTAGCAATACTTTTAATCATTACAACTTCCTATAAAGTGAATTAAGAAGTTATTTTAATCTTAATTGCATTGTCGGTTTGTCACTCTAATGTCATGTTTTCGTAATTCCTATTTGACAAAGCAACTAGACAAATCAATTGTGAAACAAGCGCCACCAAACTGGCTTTTGCTTATCTTTACACCCGCGTCATGGCTGGACAGGATTTCTTTTACAATTGCAAGCCCCAGCCCCACACCATGGCGCTTACCAGTCCTGCTTTCATCAACAGTATAAAAGGGTTGAAAAACTAACTCACGTTTGCACTCGGCAATTCCTACTCCATCATCTTCGACTGTCAACAACAAACGTCCACCTTGCCTGAGTAGTGACACATGAATCTGCTCTGCGGCGTATTTATCCGCGTTAACAACTAAATTATGTATAATTCTTTTGATCCCAGCGTTATCTACTCGCGCAAATATAGATTGTTTTATATCTAAAATTATAGGGTGGTTACAGTACTTTTCTATAGACTTAACATAGTCTTGAAGTGAATTACTCAAATTAATTTCACCAAAATTCAAAGGCGAGGAAAACTGATCTACTTTACTATATTCCAATATTTCATGGACCAAAGTATCCAGTTCGTCACATTCCTCAAATAACTCGCAAATAAGCTTTTCATTATTTGAATGCGAATCTAACAGTTCAAGCTTCAGTTGCAATCGAAAAATAGGGGTTTTTAGCTCGTGAGAAATTGCTCTTATCATATGCCTTTGCTGAGTAAACAAGCGCTCCAACTTCTCTGCCATATGGTTGAAAGTTTCATTTACACGTCCAATAGCGAAAAGTCCAGTGTCAGCACGCTCCGATAATTGGCCCTTTGCAATTAGTTTGCTTGCAAGCTCTAATCTAAAAAGTCTGTATTGCAGCCAGAGTGTATGCAGTAAAAAAAGAAATAATATTAAACCCAAAGGCAGCCCATATTGAATGAAAAAAAGAATGACCTCTACATTACCTTTAACTCCAAATGCAGAAAGTTGAATTAATTCATTCCCCTGTATTTTTGCTGTAACTACCTGCAAATTCTCATCATGAACATTTTCAACAAGTATAGTTTGTGCCTGTTCTGAAGCCGGGGTGTTAATAGTTTTAGCAGTTAGATTACTTTGCTCAGAGATTCGCTTTAGCAAAGCAAGCCATTGTTCATTGTTAAGTGCTGGGCGAGCTGCATCTAAAGCATAAATGTAAGCTCTATAGTCTAATTCAACATCTTGCTTCAATTCATTAGAAAAATAATCCGTAGCAAGTGAAGTTAAAAGGGGGTTAATTGTAAAAAATATTAAAATGAAAATTAAGCTCTTTACCGCAAAGCGTATTAACAACATTCGGTCTCCTTGCTATTAACAATAATATATCCCTTCCCCCTAACTGTGATTAGGTGTCGATAAGGTATATTATCGCCAATTACTTTGCGTATTTTCATTATTCTATTGTCAATTGTGCGATCTAATCCATCAAACTCTCTGCCATATAATTGTCGAGAAATCTCGTCGCGACTTAGGATTGAATCTACATGAGAGGCTAAAAAGTAGAAGAGATCAAATTCACTCTCAGACATATCGAGTTTGATATCGGATTGGCTTACGACTCTGGTAAGCAAATTAAATTTAAACGGCCCAATGTTGAGCATATGATCCAATTGGTTTTTACTCTCAACGCCTTGAGCTAATCTGAGCAATTTGCGAAATCTAGCCAATATAATTCGAGGATTAACCGGCTTTTGAATAAAATCATCAGCCCCCATTTCCAGCAAGGTGATCTCATCTACGTCGTCACTACTAGCCGTTAAAATAATCACTTTACCTAAATACTTATTTTGTAAAGCACGACACACCTCAAAGCCATCCACTTCAGGAAGCATCAAATCTAATAGGACAAAATCAGGTTGATGTATTAGCACATGCTCTAAACCACTAGAGCCGTTATACAACGTGTTAACCAAAAAGCCATGCTTTTCAAAAAAACTCTTCAGCAATGCAGAAAGCTCTATATTGTCTTCAATAATGGTCAATGACTTAGAAATAAATGTATTCATTTGCTTGACACTTTCAATGGTATTTATCTTTTGTTTTAGACACAATTTTACGCTTTCTTTAATATTGCCTCGGGATTCATCAACAGAAATATTTTGATTTATACTCCCTTTGCAACCACGATCTTAATTTTTTGTTCCGCTTTGCCAGCCCCACGCTTTCTAGACTTGTGACTCAAGTTACGACACACTTTTTTGACAGATTGAAGTGTGCTTCATCAATCTCTACAGTGCCCTCGAAGTGTTGGCTTGTCAGGTTCTCTGTTAATTTAAGAATTTTATGTCGCCACCTGAGGTTACAGCAGATTGCCGCAAGTAACGACTGCTGGTTTTCCGTATCCAAAGAGCATTGCAGCTCTTTGGATTTGCTGCTAAGGCTTTACAGATGTGAAAAATACTCAGCCGGATCGGGGGTATGGCGTTTGGCTGGCTCGCCGTTTGGCGTGCCGAGGTATAAAAAGCCGACGATTTCGTCGTCTTCACCCAGCTCCAGCGCTTGTTTAACAAAATCTAACTGGGCGTAGGCGCCGGTGCGCCAGATACCGCCGAAGCCCTGAGCAAAGGCGGCTTGTTGCATGGCCATTACCGCACAGGCTGCTGATTGCTGTTGCTCCATTAACGGCACCTTGGCGTGCTCTACCGCTTTGGCGATACAGATAATAACCATAGGCGCGCGCAGTGGCAGTTGGCGGGCCCGCTCCAGCAAGTCATTGCCAATGGCCGGATCGTCTTCAACTGCCGCTTCGGCAAAAATATCGCCCAACCGGCACAGTGCCTGGCGGCCTTCTGCGATAACAAAACGCCAGGGCCGTAAATTACCGTGATCCGGCACCTGCAGCGCGGCACGTTTAATATTGTCCAGTACCTCGCCTGATGGCGCTGGTTCAGTTAAGCGGGCCGAGGAAAAACGGCTGGTTAATAAAGTCAGTGCATCCATATAAGCCTCAATCTAGTTTGCGCGGTCAGCCTATCAAATTAACAGTAACCTTTACATCAGATTATCGCAAGACCAGGTGCGTCTGCTTGGCTTTACGCCGTTTTATGCTGCTTTACTGCTCACTGCTGCCAACAGCCTGCTGATACAAGGCTAAATATTGACTGGCCGAGCTTTGCCAGCTGAAATTTTGCGCCATACCATTTTGTTGTACCCGCTTGTAGCTGTCGCGTTTACTGTACAGTAACTCGGCCTGTTGTAAGGTGTCGTACATGGCGCGGGTATCAGGTTCAGTAAAGCCAATACCGGTAGCACCACGTGCCGGCCAGGGCTGCACAGTATCTTTTAAACCACCGGTAAGCCGTACTATTGGCACAGCGCCATAACGCAGACTATACAGCTGGTTTAAACCGCAGGGTTCAAATAACGACGGCATTAAGAAAAAGTCAGCAGCGGCTTCCAGCTGATGAGCCATGGCATCACTAAAACCATGCACAAAACGAAATTGCTGCGGATGTTGCTGTTGCAATTGCTCCAGCGCCTGACAATAGCGCGCCTCACCAGTGCCCATGATGACCACCTGGGCACTGGTGGTGTCGAGCCAGTGGCTTAATGCCGGTAGTAAATAATCGTAGCCTTTTTGCCCGGTAAGCCGGCTTACGCCGACAAATAACGGTACTTTGCTGGCTGCCAGAGCCAACTCGCTGCGTACTACCGTTTTGCAGCGGGCTTTACCGGCTAAATTGTCGGCATCAAAAGGTGCCGGCAAATAACGATCGATCGCTGGGTGCCAGACGCCATAATCGCAACCGTTTAAAATGCCGCTAAAATCTGCTGCCCGCTGCTGATACAGGGCCGACAAACCTGCGGCCATCGGCTCAGTTAGCAACTCGTCACGATAGCCCTGACTGACAGTGTTTATTTTGTCGGCATATTGTAAAGCTGTAGCAAGGAAATTAAGTTCAGTACTTAAGGTGGGCTCAATATCTAGTTCCTGGCGCCAATGTGCAGCACAGCGCTCCTGATAAGCACCATTATGAATACTAAACACAAACGGCACCTTTGCCAGCGCGCTATGCTGGTAATGCTGCTTCAGATAATAAGCCGCGGCAGCGCTTTGCCAGTCATGGCCGTGAATAATGTCGAACTGCTGGCCACTATATAAGGCCCACTGCAGCGCCGCCTTCGCGAAAAATGCAAACCGCAGAGGGTTGTCACTGTAGCCATGTTCGCCATCATCATAGGGCCTGTCGCGCTGGAAAAATTCATGGTGTTCAACCAGGGCGAAGTTAATACCATCAAGTGCAAACTGATGCACCGCGCAGCCAACACCACGGCTGGCCAGATCAAAATACAAACTCTGGTAGTTAGCGCTGCGATAATGATACAGCGCTGCATAACATGGCAGTACTACCGTAACCTGATGCCCGCTACCAGCCAATGCCTGCGCTAAACCACGGCAGGCATCTGCCAGCCCGCCGGTTTTGATCAGCCCTTCATATTCACTGCATATAAACAGGATCTGCACGCTTAGCCCTTAATGTTATTCGTCAAAACCAATTTTTGCGCCTTTGGGGATTACGACTACGCCGCTGGCCGAAACATGAAAGCGGGCTTTATCCTGCACCGGATCTTCACCGATGATGGTGCCCGGCGCAATTTTGACATCTTTATCGATAATAGCACGGCGAATACGGCAACCACGGCCGATATCGTTATTGCCCATCAGTACACACTTTTCGATATAGCTGTGGCTGTGCACATGCACATTAAAGCCCAGAATTGACTGGTAGACGATAGAGCCACTGACGATACAACCCGATGCCACCATAGAGCTGATCGCCTGGCCGGTACGGTTGGCTTCATCATGGACAAATTTCGCCGGCGGTACCGGTGGTGTATAACCACGCAACGGCCAGTACCGGTTATATAAGTCAAAAGGCGGCTCGACAGAGATTAAGTCCATATTGGCTTCGTAATAAGAATCGATAGTGCCGACATCACGCCAGTAACCGGCGCTTCGCTCATTTTCACCACGTATATGGTTAGCTGAAAAATCATATACATAAACATCACCGCCTGGATACAGGCCAGGAATAATGTTATGGCCAAAATCATGTTTAGAATCGCTCTGTTTGGCGTCTTCTTCCAGTACATTAACCAGGGTTTTTGCTTCAAAGATATAGTTGCCCATCGAGGCCAAGACATAATCTGGCCGGCCGGGAATGGTTTTTGGATTGGTTTTAGGTTTTTCTTCAAAGCCAATCATTTTGCCGTTGGCATCGACTTCTATTACGCCAAACTCATGTGCCTGTGCCACCGGCACCGGTATTGCCGCCACCGTTAAACGGGCATTGCGCTGACGGTGGTAGTCCAGCATCTGGCGTACATCCATTTTATAAATATGGTCGCCACCAAACACACAAACATGCTCCGGGTCCAGGCCATGGATTAAATGCAGGTTTTGATAAATGGCATCGGCGGTGCCCAAATACCAGTGTTTACCGGTTTGCATCTGGGCCGGAATAGGATCAATAAAACGATTAGTTAAGCCGGTAACCCGCCAGGCCCGGCTTAAATGCTTCATTAACGAGTGCGATTTAAACTGGGTGATAACAAATATTTGTAACAGATCGGAATTAACAAAATTATTCAAAACAAAGTCGATAATGCGGTAATTGCCACCAAACGGTACTGCAGGCTTGGCGCGGATGCCGGTAAGAGGTGCCAGACGTGTGCCCTCTCCTCCGGCCAGGATCATGGTTAATACCCCGGACATAGTTACTCCCTGTTGGCTTGCTGTGTGTTTTTATACTGCAGTTGCAAAGCTGATACCAGAATAGCAGTCTGGATGCATAAATTGCCAGTGGCGTGATTGAACAATACTTTGCGCGTCATCAAATTAGACAGAAATAATGACAGCCATATGACAAAAGGCACCATGATGGTGCCTTTGCGAAGTTACTGCACCCATATAGTGCAGCGCGAATTAAAAAGCGCTCAGATCTGAGCCGCTAGTTCAGCGCCCTGGCGAATAGCCCTTTTCGCATCCAATTCGGCAGCCACATCTGCCCCGCCAATTAAATGCGCTTTTATACCTGCAGCAGCTAAGGTGGCCAACAGCTCGCGCTGCGGTTCCTGGCCGGCGCAAATAATTACATTGTCCACATTCAAGCAGCGCTCTTCGCCGGCAATGTCGACCCATAAGCCGTCATCGTCTACTCTGAGGTAATTTACGCCTGCTATCATCTCAACGCCTTTTTTCTTCAGCGAGCTGCGATGGATCCAACCTGTGGTTTTACCCAGCCCGGCACCGACTTTAGTGGTTTTACGCTGTAACAGATACACTTTGCGCTCGGATGGCGGCGCAGCCTCATCCGGCAATAAAGCGCCACGCGCCTGATAAGCTTTATCAATACCCCAGTCTTTTAACCAGGCATCAGGTTGCAAGGTTAACGAGTGCGGCTCAGTTAAATATTCTGCCACATCAAAACCAATGCCACCGGCACCTATAATAGCCACGTGTTTGCCAACAGCTTTGTGGTCGCGCAGTACATCCAGGTAGCTTAATACCTTGGCATGATCACTGCCTTTAAGGCCAATATCACGCGGAATTATTCCCGTTGCCAGCACCACCTCATCAAAGCCGCCTGCCTGCAGCGTTGCTGCACTCTGGGCAGAATTTAAGTGCAGCTTAACGGCATGCAGTTCCAGCATGCGGCCAAAGTAACGTAAGGTTTCATAAAACTCTTCTTTGCCCGGAATTTGCTTGGCGTAATTAAACTGGCCACCAATTTGGTGCGATTTATCAAATAAATGCACCTCATGGCCGCGTTGTGCTGCATAAACACTAAACGCCAACCCGGCCGGACCGGCCCCGACGACAGCAATTTTTTTACGCGTTGCAGCAGCAGTGAAATTTAGCTCAGTTTCATAACAGGCGCGCGGGTTAACCAGGCAACTGGCGCGTTTGTTCTGAAACACATGATCTAAGCAGGCCTGGTTGCAGGCAATGCAGGTATTTATCAGATCAGCCTGATTTGCAGCAGCTTTGTTAACAAAGTCTGCATCTGCCAGAAACGGCCTGGCCATACACACCATATCGGCCTGGCCATTAGCCAGAATATCTTCCGCTACCTGTGGGTCGTTAATGCGGTTAGTGGCAATGACCGGAATGTTAACTTCGGCTTTTACCCGCTGCGTGATCCAGCTAAAAGCGGCACGCGGCACCATAGTACCGATAGTTGGCACTCTGGCTTCGTGCCAGCCAATGCCGGTATTAATTAAGCTTGCCCCGGCCTGTTGTATAGCTTTGGCCAGTGCTACCACTTCATCATAACTGTTACCGTCTTCGACTAAATCCAGCATCGATAAGCGATAAATGATAATAAAATCGTCACCACAGGCCTGTCGCACCGCTTTAACGGTCTCAACGGCAAAGCGGCAACGATTGTCAAAACTGCCACCCCATTCGTCCGTGCGCTGGTTGGTGCGGGCACAAATAAACTGATTAATCAGATAACCTTCAGAGCCCATCACTTCTACACCATCGTAACCGGCTTTTTTGGCCAGCTTAGCCGAATGGGCGAAATCTTTAATCGTACCGCGCACTTGCCGGGCCGACATGGCAGATGGTTTAAATGGCGTAATAGGTGATTTAAGTTTGCTTGGCGCAACACTAAACGGATGGTAGCCATAACGGCCAGCGTGCAGCAATTGTAAGCAAATTTTGGCACCATGCTGATGGACAGCCTCAGTAACCAATTTATGTTTACCAGTTTGCCACCAAAAGCTTAGCTGACTGCCAAAAGGCACCAGGTTGCCACGAAAATTTGGGCTGATGCCGCCGGTAATAATTAAGCCGACACCACCTTTAGCTCGCTCAGCATAAAACGCCGCCAGCTTGCTAAAGCCTTGCTTCTCTTCTTCTAAGCCCGTGTGCATCGAGCCCATAATGACGCGGTTTCTAAGGGTTGTGAAACCTAAATCCAGTGGTTGTAATAATTTTTGGTATGCCACTTCAGCCTCTCTGGTCGTACCTGTTAGCTCTGACGAACTTTATCTGCTTTGCTGGTTTATAGCAAGCTAAGGCGCAATAGCTTACTGAGTGTTACACATTTACTTACAAATTCCACTTAGCCTTTGCGGCCAAATTGTTTAGCATACCAATATGCAATACATCTGATATTTATACAGGGAATCTTATATGGTTGATAAAAATCCTGGCCTGATCCGCCGGTTGTTTCGCCTGATAGCCGGGCTGTACCGCGGTTTTCGCGCAGTAGTGCTTAATGTGTTATTTATTGCGCTGGTTGTCGTGATCGGCATGTCTATTTTCAGTGGCGACGACAAAGTTGAAGTACCGCCCACTGCTGCGCTGGTGCTAAACCTGAAAGGCGACCTGGTGGAAGAAAAGCGCTGGACTGATCCGGTTGCCACCGCCCTGAATGAAAGCCTGGGTGGCGAAGAAGAAGCGCCGGAAGTGTTAGTCAGTGATGTGGTTAAAGTGCTGCAAGCGGCCACTAAAGATAACCGCATTCAGGCTCTGGTATTAGATTTAGCGGCCTTAGGTCGTGGCTCGCTGGATAAAATGCAGCGCATAGGTAACGAAATCGACAGCTTCAAAGCTGCCGGCAAAAAGGTGTTTGCCTATAGCGGCTATTACAACCAAAACCAATACTATCTGGCCAGTTACGCTGATGAAATCAGTTTAACTCCTATGGGTGCGGTATTACTCGAAGGCTATGGTGCCTACCCGATGTACTACAAAAACGCCTTGGAAAAACTGAAAATAAATACCCATGTGTTTCGCGTTGGCACATACAAATCTGCCGTCGAGCCGTTCCTGCGTAATGACATGTCAGATGCGGCCAAAGAAGCCAATATCGAGTGGTTAAACGCGTTATGGGCAGACTACAAGCAACAAGTGGCGCAGCGTCGCGGTTTCGCCATCGACAATTTCGATGAAACCTATCAGGCGTTGTTAGAAAAGCTGCAGGTCGCCGAAGGTGATTTAAGCCAGTACGCGGTAAATGCCGGCCTGGTTGATGCGATTAAAACCCCTGAAGCCTTCCGTAAAGACCTGATCGCTATCGTCGGTGAAAACGATGATCACAACTACAATCATGTCACCTTTGCTGACTATGCCGATGTGACAATACCAGCACAGCAATTTGATAACCCGATGACCGATAAAGTGGCGTTAATCGTCGCCCGTGGTGTTATTGTTGATGGCAGCGCCAAAGCCGGTGCCATAGGCGGCGACTCTACCGCTGCACTGCTGCGCAAAGCCCGTCACGATGATAAAGTTAAAGCTGTGGTAATGCGTGTCGACAGCCCTGGCGGCAGTGCCTATGCATCAGAAGTTATCGCTCAGGAAATCCGTTTACTGCGCGAAGCCGGTAAACCGGTAATTGCTTCTATGGGTTCGGTAGCCGCTTCCGGTGGTTACTGGATCTCGGCTCCGACTAACGAAATCTGGGCTGAGCCTACCACTATCACCGGCTCTATCGGTATTTTTGGCCTGCTGCACACTGCTGAGAACGTTATGCCAACTCTGGGCCTGAACGTTGACGGCGTTGGCACCTCTGAGCTTGCTGGTCTGTCAGGTGGTCTGCCACTGTTTAAAGGTTTACAGCCGGCAGCCAAAGATTTGTTCCAATTGCTTATTGAGCGTGGCTACCGTGAATTTTTAAGCATGGTTGGCGAAAACCGCAATATGAGCACAGCCGATGTGGATAAAGTTGCTCAGGGCCGGGTTTGGACCGGTGCCAAAGCACTGGAACTGGGTTTAGTTGATAAACTGGGCTCACTGGACGACGCAGTTAAAGCCGCTGCTGATAAAGCCGGTTTAAATAACTATGACGTTAAGTTAATTGGCCAGGAGCTAAGCCCAAGTGAGCAAATGATCAAAGAACTGCTTGGCGAAGCCAAAGCGCAAGGCTGGTTACCGCAAGGTAGCGCCAACGCCGAGCAACGTCTGTTGCGTAAACTGACCAGTCAGTTAAAACAGGATTTTGTCTTACTTAACCAGTTTAACGATCCAAACGGTATCTATTCTTATTGTGTCAGCTGCAGCATCAACTGACAGCAGCAGTAAAACCGACTACAATGCCCGGCTATAACCGGGCATTTTTTTTATTCTTCGCGTAATAACACAGTAAATTTAACACTATGAGCAGAAAACGGATTTATGTCGCCTATACCGGCGGCACTATAGGCATGCAACACTCGGCTAACGGCTATGTACCGGTACCCGGCTTTCTATCCGACACCGTAAAACAAATGCCGGAATTTTACCGGCCCGAAATGCCGGAATTTGATATTCATGAGTATCACCCGGTAATCGACTCGTCTGATATGTCACCACAACACTGGCAGGATATTGCCGCCGATATTGCGCAGCAATACCATAACTATGACGGTTTTGTCGTGTTGCATGGCACTGATACCATGGCCTACACCGCCGCTGCCCTGTCTTTTATGCTGGAGAACCTACAAAAACCGGTCATTATTACCGGCTCGCAAATTCCGCTGGCACAGTTGCGCTCGGACGGTCAGGTAAACTTAATGAATGCGCTGTACCTGGCAGCAAACTACCCTATTGCCGAAGTGGCGCTGTTTTTTAATAATCAGCTGTTTCGCGGCAACCGTGCCACCAAAGCTGACGCCAATGGCTTTAATGCCTTTGCATCACCCAACTTCGCGCCGCTGATAGAGGCCGGCATACATATCAACCTGATTGCCGGTAAACTAAGCCAACCACAGCAAGCTGCGCCGCTGCAGGTAGCCAGCATTACGCCGCAACCGATAAGCGTTGTCACCTTGTACCCCGGCATTAACACCGAGGTGATCCGTAATATGACCACAGCACCGGTGCGGGCATTGATTATTAAGTCGTTTGGTGTTGGAAATGCGCCACAGCGGCCTGAACTCTTGAAGATCCTGCGCGAAGCCAGTGCGCGCGGCCTTATTATTGTTAATTGCACCCAATGCTTTAAGGGCACGGTAAATATGCAGGGCTACGCTACCGGTAACGCTCTGGCGCAGGCCGGCGTAATAAGTGGTTATGATATGACACTCGAAGCCGCTTTAACCAAGCTGCATTACTTACTGAGTAAAGATTTAACCGCTGAGCAAATTCGCCAGCAGATGCAACAAAATTTACGTGGCGAACTGACAGCAGACTAAGCCGGCACTGCATCAAAACAACCGGCTAAGCGAAGTGTTAAAGTTAGCCGGTTAAGTTGAAAGCTGGCAGCAGTAATTAGTTAATAAACACTGCTTTAACCCGTGCCAGCAATGGCAATTCAGCTTCAGCTACTACACCAAACTGTAACCAGCGTTTTAGCAGGCTGTGCTTGTCCAGCGTACTTCCCTGGTTATGTTTATCAGATAACAATAATAATTGTACCTGTTGACGAGCCGCTCGCTCGGCATCCGGTGATGGTTGATCAGACAATAACTCCAGCGCTATGGTAAGTTGCTGGCGGTTAAACTGTTGTTCCTGCTGTGCATTAAAGCAGTCACGAAAGCCGGCCGGTAATTTCTCGGCACTAAGCTCTGGCTCGGCCAGTAAATCAAACATCCGGCTAAATTCACGCTGTTGCTGGCTTTGCTGCCAGCGCTGCTGTTTCTGGCTCAGTTTATCCAGTAGCTGGCGCACCGCCTGCACTGTTGCCACGCTATGAGGTTCAAGCGCGCTTAACTGTTGGCGTACCGCTTCAAAAGCGCTCTGCTCTGCGGCGACTTCCAATTCAACAGACAAAGCTGATACTACAGACTCAAATTGTTGTAACTCTGCCTGTTCGGCCAATTTCTGTTGCTCGAACTGCTCAGCACGGGCGTTGAAAAAGCCATCGCACAACGCACGGAAGCTTAACCACAGCGCCTGATCCTGTTTGCGACCGGCACTGGATAAGGCTTTCCATTGTTGCTGACATTCTTTTAGCGCCTTAGCAGTAAGATTAGGCTCGGCCAGCTGCAGCGCCGCCTGCGCTTTGTCGATCAATTGCTGTTTGGCTGCCGCCGCTTGTTGCTGGCTGTGTTTTAGCTGTGCTTGCAGCGGTAACAGCGCCTGATTAAAACGCTCGTTCAGTGCACCGTAATGCTGTTTATCCACTGCACCGGCCTGCTGCCAGGCTTGCTTTAATTGCTGTACAGTAGACTCCAGCACTTTGGCTTCAGCTGGATCCTTGCCGGCGTCCAGCGCCTGCAGAATAATCAGCTCGCGCTGCTTAACATGTTCAGCGCGCAGCGCATCATGTGCGGCAAAATAAACCCGGCAGGGAGCAAACGCCTGCTCGCAGGCCAGATCGAAGGCCGTATTCAGTTCTGCTTCCAATGCCGGATCAGCTTTACCCAGGCTGTTCCATTGCGCCCTGGCCTGCTTTACCTCATCAGCGCGCTGGCGCATCTGGCTTTCGCTAAGCTCGGCGCTAAGCTGTTGCATATGCGTCAGTAATTCCTGCTTACGCGGTGTAGCTATATATTCCTGCCAGTCGGCCAGTTCAGCCATTTTATCGCGGGCAAAGTCGTAGTCTTTACTCAGTTGTGCCTGTAGCGGTGCAGTCAGTTGTTGATAGTCCTGTTCAATCCCCTTAAACAAGCCAAACAACACTTTATACTTACCGGCGGCGTATAAACGGCGGTACTGCGCCAGCTTACTGCGACACTGGCGCTGGATTTTTTCTGCCTGCTGACCGAAGGCCTGCTCTGAGCGCTGCCATTGTTGTTGCAGATCTGTTTTTGCCTGCAATAAGCTGGCCGGCACGGCTATCATCAAACTTTTGCTTAACTGACGCCAATGCTGTTGCCATTGCTGACGCTGCTCTGCGCTAAGCGCTAACGCTTCGGCGCTGTCTGGCAGCGGCAGCGCCGCCCAGTCTGCAACTATGCGGGTTAGTCCGGTTAATTGCTCGGCCAGTTCAGGCAGACGCATCAATTGCTGCTGTAACTGCTTGCTGCGATTTAACAAGGCTGTTTTGGCGTTAATATCAGCGTCAGTTATCTCTGCCATCAGAGCGGTCAATTGCTGCTCCAGCTGCTGGGCGGCGCTGATATCGGTAGACACTAACGCTTGCTGTAATTGTTGATCCAGCGCGTCAAGCTGCTGTTGCAACACCTGCTGCAAAGCGGAGCGCTCGGCTGCTTTATGCTGCTCGGCCTGTTGCTGTTTTAATTGTTCCAGCTTTGGCGCCAGCCATTGTTCAATCTGGCTGCTGATTTTGGCATATTTAGTGCGAAACTCATCTGCCTCGGCCCCCAGACAATCCAGCTCAGCATCAAGTTGTTGCCACTGCGTTTGATACTGCTGCAGTTGCTCAGGTAACTCTGCCACACTGCTACGTTCGCGGGCGGCATTCAGTTTTGCTAACAATAATGTCAGTTGCTTACGCAGCAGCAGCGGTTTTTGCTTTTGCTCGCTAATTTTTGCCAGTTTTTCCTGCACATCAGCCTGTAAGCTGTCATCGAGTTTCTGGCTTAACTTTTCCAGCGTTTTTTCATCGTCAATCTGGCCGAGCAACTGGCGTTTTTGCGCCAATTGTAATACCGGATCGTACAAGGCCTTAATATTCAGCTCAGCTTTGTTTAAGCGCTGCAGCAAATTAAACTTAATGCTGGCGTCGGTTTCTGTTTGCGCCAGCTGCTCCAATATACTGCTGCGATTACACTGGCTGATAAATTGTTGTTTAAGTTTGGCATCTACCTGATTTTGCAACAGCTGGTTGATCAGCGTTTGCTCGGCCAATTGCTGTAAACGCTCGGCGCTGTCATGTTTGCTGGCTTGCCACCACAAGGAAAAATCGTTCAGTTTATACAGGGCTGCTTTGCGCACCGCTTCGGCACCATCGTTAAAGGCCAGTTCATGCAACACGGCTTTGTGGCTGGCATCTTCAGGGTTTAGTGTCGCTATGGCTTGCTGGCGTACAGCTGCATCAG
This sequence comes from Rheinheimera muenzenbergensis, assembly GCF_036984005.1. Classification (NCBI taxonomy): domain Bacteria; kingdom Pseudomonadati; phylum Pseudomonadota; class Gammaproteobacteria; order Chromatiales; family Chromatiaceae; genus Rheinheimera; species Rheinheimera muenzenbergensis. Next base: position 97,902 of record NZ_JALAAR010000008.1, on the reverse strand, counting down.
CATGCTGCCACTTGGGTTTGAAAAAGCGGTTAAAGATCATCGTGCGAGAACCTTGCAATAGACGGCTGAGTTTCGAATTGTTTTTTTAGTTCGGCTTTAGATTTTTGCACCAGCTGGCCATTGGCACCCACGGTGAAAATTTCTTCAGATTGAAGCACCTGCGCCTGATACGCCATCACCAGTTGCAAGCTGTGCGCCTTTTGCGCATCGCTTAGCACGTTGCCATCAGCCCAACGCCCGGTTGCCACGGCGTCAGCAAGTTTTTCATAGGTATCAGGCGTCATCGCCTGCACCAGAGCGTTAAAGTCCATGCTACTTCTTTCTCTTTGCTAACATAATGCGTATACGCGTAATGATGTACCAACAAAAGCCGATACCGATACAAGCACCGGCCAGCATTTGCTGAATGCCACCGGGTTCCGGGTCCCACCAGTACATCAGGCCAAAACCGGATAAAAACATCAACAGGGCCAGCATAGAATGGTTAACCAGGCTTTGGCTTTTATCTAAGGCTTTGCTGCGGGCCAGCGACGCCATTTTTTCCGGCGTCAGGTTGGTTAAGTCGCTGCTACATTTGCTGCATTGCGCCGCTTTATCTGAAATTTTATGCCCGCAAAACGGACAGGATACAATTGCCATACTGCCTGTACCTTGTGTTGATTAACCCTGTATTTAACGACGTGCCGATGCCTACTGCATCGCCTGATATATTTTACTCATGATGCTGCCATACATACCAGTTTCAAAACGGTCGCCGGCAAAATAATAGCTATTTTCACCCTCTGCCAGCACCGGGCTGTGCTTTTTATTGGTCAGCAAAACCACCACCAGCTGATAATAAGGATCAATCAGGGTGGCAGTGCCCGTCCAGCCGGTATGACCAAAAGCATAGCGGCTGGCGTAGGGGCCAAAATGCCAGTCCAGCTCTGTACCAACAGCGGTACGCCAACCCAGCCCCATAGTGGCATTTATGGCTGACGGGCTGACAAATTGTGCCAGCGTGCTTTCATTAAAAACGGTTGTTAAGCCATAACCGCCGGTTAATGCCATAAAGGCCAATTGCGCCGTGTCGCGGGCGCTGGAAAATAAGCCAGCATGGCCGGCGACACCGTCAAAGGCATAGCGGGCTTTTTCGTCATGCACATAACCACGCACCACGCTGCGCTTATCGGCTGGAAATTCAACCCGCCCGCCCCGGCTGTTACCATCAAGCTCAGTTGCGGCAATACGCGCTAATGGCACGCCATGTTGTAGTGGATTAAAGCCGGTGTCCTGCAGGCCCATCGGCTGATACAACGACTGGCGCAAATAAGCGTCCTGTGTCATACCGCTAATTCGTTCTATCAACAAGCCCAGCAGCATATAATCAATATCGCTGTATACGGCCTCTACATTGCGGACACGGCTAAACGGTACGGCAGTGCTAATTAGCTGCATACTGCGGGACCGATCCAGCGAGTAGAACATGGCGCCGTGTTTATTGTCCGGCTGGTGAAAGTGTACCTCGGGATCATAACCCGCAGTGTGCTGCAATAAATCGCTGACCAGGCGTTGCTCACGGCCATCGCCCTGGTACTCATTAATGTAATGTTGTACCGGTTTATTCAGTTCGAGCTTACCACTGCTTACCAATTGCATCAGGGCGTAGTTGGTGGCGTACATCTTAGTGTTAGACGCCAGATCAAACACGGTGTCCGGCTGCATCGGTTCAGGCGTGGCCAGCTCAGTGCCATCCTGCCGGTAGCGATTGGCATAACCATAAGCGCTGTGTTTAATCACTTTGCCATCTTTAGCAATAAGCAGCACGGCCCCCGGAAAGCCCTGCGCCACTTCGCGTTCAATCAGTGCATCGAGTTCATCCAGTACAGTTGGCGAAAACCCGGCCGCTTCCGGCGTTGCATCAATTAATTGTGGATATGGCACCACCAGGCGCACCGTGGCACCTACTGGCTGAATGTCTACCAGCTCGAGCTGATTTATACCATTACGGCTGTAACGACTGATATCCAGCGCCCTTAGGCGGCTATCTGCTGTCGCCGACAGGATTTTAAGTTGATGACCATTTAGCTTTAATGTCAGGCTCTGGCTGTTAGCCATATCCAGCAGCAAACTACCCTGCCCCTGAAACCCATTAAAACGGCGCCGGTTATTGACCAATGCTCTTTTGCTATGTTGCTCAGGCCAAATCAGATCAAGTTGGCCAACAGCGCTGCCACGGCGAAATGCCTGCTGTTGCTGCGGCGTTAACGGGCTGACAGCCACCGGAGACACCGCCAGCCAGGGCGGTAAAGTTGTGCAACTGCCAAGTATCAAACAGACACTGACCAGCAGCAGCTTGCCGATACAAGCTGCTGCTGTCGTGTTAAACCGGTAGTTGCAGTGCACGGCTTAGCGTAGCTTATCTGCCACAGCCAGCACGGCCGGTAAAACGTCCTGCCCCAGCTTCATAGAGCGGATATCAGACCAGCCATAGGCTTCATCCGGCAAGTTTGCGTTGTCTTTAAATGGCATTTCGACTGTGTATGCCAGGCAGTTAAATTGCTCGCCAACCCAGGCAGTAGCAATGGTCATATTGGCCTGGCCAGGTGCATCCAGTTCATAGCCGTATTCTGTCTGAAACTCTGGTGTAACGGTAAGCCAGCTTTGTTTAAACAGATTTTCCAGCTGCTTAATGCGCTCATTGTATGACGGCACACCTTCGCTACCGGCGACAAAGTTATACGGCAGGTTTTCATCACCGTGAATGTCGAGAAACATGTCACAGCCGATTTCCTGCATTTTCTGCCGGACTAAAAACACTTCCGGGCTTTTTTCCATGCTGGGGTTTAACCATTCACGGTTTAAGTTCATACCGGCAGCATTGGTACGCAAATGGCCACGCACTGAGCCGTCCGGGTTCATATTTGGCACAACATAAAATACCGCTTTTTCCAGCAGCGCACGGGCAACACCATCATCTTCATCTAGCAGCCGATCTAAAAAGCCTTCAATAAACCACTCGGCCATTGACTCGCCCGGATGCTGGCGGGCAATAACCCAAATTTTCTTTTTGCTGTCGTCGGGCTCACCCACTACCAGCATACTCATATCACGGCCATCCAGCGTAGCACCCAGTTCTACCAGCTGACAGTTGTAATCTGACTGCGCCTGATGCAGTAAATCCATATGACGCTCATAGCTGTATGGCGCAAAGTAAGCAAAATACACTGATTCGGCTTCCGGGTAATGCGTGATAGTCAGCTCTTTGCCGTTGTAATCGGTTTCTACCCGAAACCAGGTTTGCCGATCGTACGAGGCTACCGCTTGATAATCTTTCCAGCCATCCGGGTAAGCCGAGTCACCGGCATTGGTGAGCGTCAGCTTATGCACCTGATTGTGTGGCGTGCTTAAGCGAAAATGAAACCACTGGTAAAAATCGGACTGGTTGTCTTTGCGAATGGCCAGTTTGATGTTGTCCGGCGAGCTGGCTTCAAGTACTTCAATATTGCCGCTGTCGAAGTTGCTGGTAATTCTCATGAGTGTGATCCGTATTAACTGATGTTGGTAAGTGCAGGCAGCAAAAAATAGCGTGGTGCCACCCTCGAATAAGCTGATTCTAACAGGTTAACACAAAAGAAAAAGCCGCTATCAAGCGGCTTTTCGATAAAACAACAGCTTAACGCGCTACGGGCAGCGTTGGGTATTTAATACCGGCCATATCGTTCATTACGCGGATAACCTGGGTGCTGTAACCAAACTCGTTGTCATACCAGACGTACAACACGCAGCGATCACCATCTACGATAGTGGCTTGGGAATCAACAACACCGGCGTAGCGTGAACCCACCAGATCGGACGATACGATTTCGGTAGAGGCGGTAAAATCGATTTGATCCTGCAGCTCTGAGAACAACGAGGTGCGCTGCAGAAAATCGTTCATTTCATCGCGGTTGGTTTCGCGGTTTAAGTTCAGTGACAAAATCGCCATTGACACATTTGGCGTCGGCACCCGGATAGCATTGCCGGTTAATTTGCCTTTTAACTGTGGCAGTGCTTTGGCCACAGCACTGGCTGCACCGGTAGAGGTTAACACCATGTTCAGCGGCGCGGCACGGCCACGGCGCTCTGCACTGTGGAAGTTATCAATCAGGTTTTGATCGTTGGTGTATGAATGCACGGTTTCTACGTGGCCATTACGAATACCAAACTCATCTTCCAACGCTTTTAATACCGGCGTAATGGCGTTAGTGGTGCAACTGGCTGCCGAGACAATGTTGTGCTCTGGCAATATCATATGCTGGTTTACACCATAAACGATGTTCGGCACTTCGCCTTTGGCAGGTGCAGTTAATAGTACTTTGGCAGCACCTTTGCTTTTAAAATGAATGCTTAGCTCTTTGTCATCTTTCCAGATACCGGTGTTATCCACCACTAAGGCGTCCTGAATACCATATTGGGTGTAGTCCACCAGCTCTGGTGAATTAGCGTAAATTACTTTGATAAAAGTACCGTTAGCTTTAATACCCTGGTTTTCTTCATCTACAGTAATGCTGCCGTTAAAAGGGCCATGAATAGAGTCACGGCGCAGCAAACTGGCCCGTTTTTCTAAATCACCTTTTTTACCGCCACGCACCACTACAGCGCGCAGACGTAATTTGCTGCTTGGGCCAGAGCGTTCTAACATTAAGCGGGCCAATAACCGCCCAATACGGCCAAAACCGTACAGTACTACGTCTACCGGTTTAACCTGATCTTCGTGATCAAGCAATTCGGCCAATTCACGCGCCAAATACTGCTCCAGTTCAGTGCCGTTAGCAGCATTTTTATAAATATAACCATAAGCCAGCTTACCAATATCAACCCGCCCCGGCGCCAGGTTCATCTTGCTGATGGCATCCAGTACCGGAAAGCTCTCGCGCAGGCGCAGTTTCTGGCCTTCAAAACGTTCTACGCTTTTATGGGCTTTAATAATGTCGATAGTGGTAGCATTTACCAGCGGGCGGCCATACACCACCACTTCAATGCCTTTGTTACGATACAAGCGACCGATAATAGGCTGCATGTTTTCGGCATATTCCTGGCGTTCCTGCCAGCTTTTCTGATACTGCTCTGCGTGCGATAGGGTCATGAGTAGAGGCCTTTTACTTCAGTAAGATGAATTAATCGGGTATTGCCAACGCGCGGTCTGCGCCGCTTTATGCTCTGACGGCGCGTATTGTAATAGAAGTTGAAAGGTAACGACAACAGTTACAGAATTTTTATTCCACATCGCCATTGAAGCTTAGCGCCACGGAATTAAGGCAATACCGCTGTCCGGTCGGCGCCGGGCCGTCGGTAAACACATGACCTAAATGCGCATCGCAGTTAGCACAAACAATTTCAGTCCGTATCATGCCGTGGCTATTGTCTTGCTGATAGCTGACTTTGCCCTCAAGAGCCTGATAGAAACTGGGCCAACCGCAACCGGCATCAAACTTGGTAGCGGATGAAAACAAACTGCTGCCACAACAAATACAGTGATAAGTTCCGGCTTTGTCGTTATGCAAAAGTTCACCGCTAAATGGGTATTCAGTGCCCTTTAACCGGGTAACCCGGTATTGCTCATCGGTTAATCGCTCTCGCCACTGCTGTGCGGATAATTTCATGTTGTAACTCCGATTTTAACCCTGTGTCTGTCAGCATTAAAGCTGGGTTTAATTGACAATGAAGTTGCGCTTTGCCAAGACGGCTAATTGATTTTGCAATAGTTTTCACATTGCTGTCATGATTTTCTGTTTCACTGCGCTGGTCAAACCAGGAGAATAATAATGACCAGACTGACCCGTCGCGATTTTCTAAAAGCCTCTGCCGCCGGTTTTGGCTCGGTAGTGATATCGACCAGCTTAATCGGCTGCTCCAGCGATACCCGTGAACCGGTAGCCTTACCCTATCGTGTGCAATTTTTACATGGTGTCGCCAGTGGCGACCCCAGCTCAGACGCCATTATATTGTGGACCCGTGTCAGCGCCGACGCAACAACAGTGCCGCTGCAGTGGCAACTGGCGGAAGACAGACAATTTAACCGTATTATCCGCAGTGGTGATACCAGTACGTCAGCAAGCAGTGACTACACAGTAAAAATTGATGTGCGAGATCTGAATGCCGGCACAGAATATTTTTACCGCTTTAAAGCCGGCACTGTCACCTCAGCGGTGGGCCGGGCTAAAACCTTGCCGGCCGCCGGCGTAGATGCGGTTAAACTAGCGGTGTTTTCCTGCTCGAACTACCCGACAGGTTATTTTCATGTTTACGCCAAAGCGGCAGAAATTAGCGATCTGGATGCAGTAATCCACTTAGGCGATTATATCTACGAATATGGCGAAAGTGGCTACGCCAGCGAAAACGCCGCCGCGCTCGGCCGGGTGGTGTTGCCAGCGACAGAAATACTTAGCCTGAGCGATTATCGCAGCCGCTATGCCCAGTACCGCACTGATGCCGCTTTACAGCAGTTACATGCTACGGCACCTTTTATTGCGGTGTGGGACGATCATGAAATAACCAATGACACCTGGCGTGACGGCGCCGAAAATCATCAGCCCGATGAAGGAGATTTTAATGCCCGCAGACAAGCGGCATTAAAAGCCTATTTTGAGTGGATGCCGATCCGCCCGGTAGCGACCAATGACGAACTGACCATTTACCGCCAGTTTGAGTTTGGCGATTTGCTCAACCTGTTAATGCTGGACACCCGTGTTATAGGCCGGGATGAGCAATTAAGCTATGCCAGTTACACTGATCCGGTCAGCGGCCAGCTTGACAGTGCGCGTTTTAGTGCTGATTTGATGCAGGCCAACCGTACCTTGTTAGGTAGCGCTCAGTTGCAATGGGTAATGGACAAAATAGCGCAATCTGATGCACGCTGGCAGCTGCTGGGCCAGCAAGTGTTGATGGGTAGAATGCTATTGCCAGCGGCCATAGCTACGCAACAGCTGAGTATCAGTGACTTTGCCACCCTGGCCGCACTGGCGCAATTGGCCGCCCGGGCACAGGCCGGCGATCCCAGCCTGACTGCCGAGCAATTAGCTTACTTGCAGGCTAATCAGGCCAGGCTAACCCCAGAGGTGCTGGCTTTGCTGCAGCTGCCAGCTATTCCGTACAATCTGGATGCCTGGGATGGCTATCCGGTTGAGCGCGAGCAGATCCTGGCGCAGGTAAAAGCCCGGAACAAAAAAATGATCGTGTTGGCAGGTGATACACACAACGCCTGGGCCAATCATCTGGATTTAGCCGACGGAACACCGGTTGGGGTTGAATTGGCAACGTCGTCGGTTACTTCACCGGGTTTAGAGCAGTATATTGGTTTGCCTGATCGGCAAACGGCGGCGGCAACAGAAGCCGGCCTGGTACAGTTGGTTGCACCGTTACAGTATACCAATGTCTATGATCGGGGTTTTATGCTGCTGAATATTAGCCGCGAGGCAGTGCGTTGCGACTGGCTGTATGTTGACAACATTTTAGCACCCACTGCCGCTATGTTGCCTGAGCGCCAGCAAACTGCTGTTGTGAGCTGGCATGCGGACAATGCGCCACGCTTAGCGCTACAAAACTAAACTGGCACAGCCGCTAGTAAAGGGCTGCTAACTATTAATCGGCAAACAGTTTTTCAATATTGCGGTAATAATTGGTGGCCCTGGCAGCATGCGGGTTTTGCAGATTGGCCACCAGTTGCCGCAACTGTGACTCGTTATCGGCCAGCACAAAACTATAACCGCTGCTTCGGGATGTACGCACCGACATCGACAGCTGTATAGTGCCGTCGCCACTGCGGATATAATTCAGGCTGTCACGCACCGGAAAACGCTCCAGGCTGTAATAAAAAAACTGCAATGCGTATTCAATTTTCTGAAAAGTGGTTGGGTAACTGTTACGGGCATCGTTAAAGCTGCTAACGGCATAACCAATAACATCGCTACGGGGAAAGGCAGTTACCGGCCTGATATTGTCAAAACTGAAGTTTAGTTTGCAATGGCCACTGGCCTTTTGCTCAATTAAGCGCCAGCATAATTCATTTTGGTCAACGGCAAAGCTAACCGGACGATCAGCAGCAGTAACCGCCAAACTGAACAAGCTAAACGCGCACAACAGAAGTCCTTTTACACCACGCATTGGTACATCCTCCATGACTGCAGTATCACTACCCAAACAACATCAATACTCAATGTGTACCCTTCTGTTATAGCGTTATAATTAAACCTATGCAATTGATCCGGATAAGGAAATAATGACTATCACGCAGTTTTATGACTAAACTGTCATAATGTCATACCAGTTAAACCTAGCAGTTTTGTTTTATTAACACAACCTGAATTTGCTGACAAAATAACTACATTTTGATGCAGGTAATTATCCTGTTAACTCCGGCCCGGTTCAAAGCTGTTATAGCGCGGCAGATCGGCATCTAAATCTTCCCAGTTGGCTTTGGAACTATAAAAATTATGTGATAACGGCCGCTCGCTGATATCAGTGTTGAGAATACCCAGCCGTATGCGGATACGCGTCGGATCTTCTGCATTACTGCTGTATACCGGTGAGCCACAATTGCGACAAAAGTGCCGCAGCCTACCCGGTTTAAAAGCAAACTGGCTTAACTGCTCTGCACCTTTTAGCACGGCAAAATCCGCAGTTTGCACAAAACCGTTGGTAGCAAAAGCGGTACCACTGGATTTACGGCACAATGAGCAGTGGCAATGAATAATACTGCTTATAGGTCCGCTAATTTCAACTGTCACTTCACCACATAAACACGCGCCCTGGTACATACTATTCCTTTTTAGTTGCGACTACCGAAGCCAGTAAACTGTCCCGGTAGTGCGGAAAGAACCGGTTATCATTGTTAGTCATAAAAATAATCAATAATTGGCTGTCAGCATAATAACGCAAGTCAGCACTAAAAATGCCGTTACTGCCACCATGACGCACCACTTTACCCTGTTCCCCAGCCGGTTCTATTATCCAGCCATAGCCATAAAAAATGCCAGCGCGGGAAGTAGCAACATGTGGTGTAAACAACAAGGCTGTTGACGCTTTATTAAGCACGGTTTCGGTTTGTAGTGCCTGATGCCAGCGGACGAGATCTGCAAGAGTCGATAAAAAGCCGCCATTAGCATGCAAATTCCACCAGGGGCCATCTTTATCCCAGGACTTTTCCAGCGGAGTGCCCCAGCGCTTACTGCTGCCATCTGCTTTGCCGCCCCAAAAGCTATCGCGCTCTAACTCATAACCTGTTGCTATCGGCAGGGTTTGCCAGTCCGGCATGAGGTAACCGGTATTAACCAAGCCGGCAGGTTGCAATAAATGCTGCTGAACGTACTGCTCATAGCTCTGGCCGGATACCCGCTCAATAACCAAGCCTAGTAGCGCGTAACCGGCATTGGAATAGGAAAACGCAGTGCCTGGCGGTGTGTCAAGTTTGGAGCTAAACAAACGCTTTATAAAGGTATTACGACTAACTTTGCTGTAATCGCCGCCGGATAAGTTATTTACCAGCCCTGAGCTGTGAGTTAGCAGCTGATGCAGCGTAATGGGCTTTTTGTCAGCCCCGGCTTCGGGGAAAAACTGCCCCAACGTATCGGTCAATTGCAGCTTACCCTGCTGCTGCAACTTTAATATTGCAGTGGCAGTAAACTGTTTGGTAATAGAGCCGATATCAAACGCCGTGTCGGTAGTAAAGGCTCTGCCGGCCTCATGATCAGCCGTACCGTAAGCTTGCAACAACAGTGGTTTACCCGCCTGTATAACTGCCACCTGACCGTCAAAGCCGTCGGCAACGGCTTGCAGGCTCCAGCGCTGCAGCGCTGTTGGTTCAGCACTGGCCACAGGCGCCAACAACAAAGTCATGCTGTAAACCAGCGCGCAAACTAAAAGGTGTTTATGCAGCATTTATCTATCCTTAGTGAGGCCAAAATCAATTTTACACCCTATTAGCGCCGGCATAGCTTCGCTGTTTCGCCATCCAGCCGTTGCTCAACACAAGTCCTTACGGCTTATCCAGCAGTGATAAAAGCCGCTTAAGCTCAATCAGCACCAATTGCGGCTCGTCGAACTGCACATAATGCCCGCTGTTATCGGTTAACACTGCCCGCCCCTGCGGGAATTCAGCTGCCCAGCTTTGCCAGTGCTCGCCCCATAGCTTTCGACCTTGGTCAGTAAAAAACAAGTTTGGTGGGTTTTTCGTCGTTTTGACTGAAGCAATAACTGTGACTGGCATATCCTTAATTTGTGGGTAATCAGGTAGTGGCCTTTTGCTCCAAAAGTCTAAATAGCTATTCGACATGCCATTTGCCATGTCATCAAGTTTAATCTGAGCAATTTCTTTGTTGCCCTGCACAAGGTCAATTGCACGCAGGACATCAACATCATGCTCAGACGATGGGTCCAGCATTAATAGCGCTTTAATTTTATCCGGATAAGCCGCCGCGAAATCACGCGCGACACTGCCACCATAAGAATGGGCAACGTAAATAACAGGTGCGGTTACATTAAGTTTTTCCAGTAATTCGCTGGCGTAGTCAGCATAATCACACGAGGTAAAATGGCGTTTAATTTGGGTTGAATTACCGTTGCCAACTCGGGAATAGCGCACCACCTTCGCCTGCTGTGCCATCAGGTTAAACACCGGATCCCAGTCAGTCATGGCTGAGCCACCGCCGGCCTCCAGTAAAATGGTTTGCTTACCGTTTCCGGCTATTTCGTATTCCAGCTCAAATTCATTCACTTTAATAAATTGGCTTGGTTCAGCCGATAAGCAGAAACAGGTTGCCGCACAGGCGAAGAGAAAAAACTTCAAAATAGCTCCTTATATTGCATAAACATCAGGCCGGTATATTTGCATAAAGGTGTCGGGTTTATTCAGCGCAGCAAAACCAAATTTGGCGTATAAACCATGCGCATCAGACGTTGCCAGCGTAAAGCGACGCACATCAGCTACACTGGGGTGTTGCAGTACGGCTGTCATTAACTTTGCAGCTATACCCTGGCCGCGATACTCAGGCCAGACAATGACATCGACTAAATTAGCAAAGGTTGCCTGATCGGTAATAATGCGGCAAAAGCCTACCTGCTGGTTGTCAGCATAAGCAGCAATACATACCGAATGAGCGATGCTGCGCTTTACAGTCTCCAGCGAAATGCCTTTGGCCCAGGTGCTTTCTGTAGTAAGAAAATGATGAATTTTGCCAATATCCAAGCGCGATTTATCTTCGCTGATAGCTATTTCTGTCATATGTTGTCCTTGCTATCACGGTGACCTTGCTGCTTCAGCAGGTAATATCCCAATACAATTAACGGCACATTAGTGGTTATCGGGTTAAAAGCTTCAAGTAGAATGAAAGGCGTCATTATGGCAGCGAAAATTAACAAGCCGACTAAACCAATAATATTTAACAGTTGAACCAGCTTTAGCCGGTAGCAACAAATAAATACCAGGCCAAAAATCACTTCAGCCACGCCAGCGGTTTTCACCAGATAATAAGTAATATCATCAGAGAACCCCAGACTGCCGGTCATTGCCTGCTCTAAAGGCGCAATTTGCAATAATTTAGGAAAGATCCCGTGGTAAATCCATGTGAAACCAATAACATAACGCGCAAGTTGTACCATGTTCAAAATTCGACATTCCTTATCTAATTTAACCATTCATATCATGGAAGTAGGCAATCATAATGCTAGGGCCGCGTTAATTTGAGTATTTCTGTCGCATCTGCAGCAACGACTATCAACGTCTGTTTATCTTTAAGCTGCAACGTTACCGGTATATAGCCGCCTTGCTCTGCAGCATACATTTTTCCATACCAGATTGGTGGTGCTGCGCTGAGATCTTTGATAATCGTTAAGCCTTCAGCAGCAGGAACATCGTTATGTTTTTGCACTGTAATAACGCTGCTTTGCAAATCCACATTTAACCAGGCAGGTTTATCTGCATGCTTCCAAATACCTGCAATATCAGCGGCTTGAGCACCAAATACAAAAAATAACGCCAGAAGCTTAAAACTAAGTGCCAATTTTGATCCTTTTTTTGGTACTACACTGTCTGATCTAAATGGTGTGAATCGGCATTCATGCTAGTAGATTTAATTAGCAAAGTGAACAACTTATTTACAATAGCAGGTTTAAAAAAACCACCCGTAGGTGGTTTTTTCTGACTCGCCTTTTCAGGCTTATTTTAGTGTCACGCTAAGCTTGCTAATAACGTTTAGCGCTTTTTGCGTTGCGGCTGCAACAGTGTCACTTAACGCCAGGGCTACGCCCATCCGGCGCTCGCCTTGTACTTCGGGTTTGCCAAAGATCCGCAGCTCTGTGTCCGGCTCTGCTAAGGCCTCTGCCAGTCCGTGATACTGAATATCTGCACTGTGGCCAGGCACCAGCAGCACGGCAGAGGCTGCCGGGCCGTATTGTTTAATTTGCGGGATTGGTAAGCCCAAAATGGCACGGGCATGCAGCGCAAACTCGCTAAGTTGCTGCGATATCAGCGTTACCATACCGGTATCATGTGGCCTTGGCGACACTTCAGAGAAATACACCGCATCGCCTTTGATAAATAGCTCAACGCCAAACAGGCCGCGCCCGCCAAGTGCCTCTACAACGGCTTTGGCATAAGTTTTTGCTGTTTCAAAGGCTCTTTCGCTCATTGCCTGCGGTTGCCAGCTTTCACGGTAATCGCCTTTTTCCTGCCGGTGGCCTATAGGCGCACAATATTGAATCCCGGACATCGAATTCACCGTCAGCAAGGTAATTTCGTAGTCAAAATCGATAAAACCTTCAACAATTACCCTGCCCTTACCGGCACGACCGCCTTCCTGAGCATACAGCCAGGCCGCATCGAGATCAGCATCTGCACGCAGCACACTTTGGCCTTTACCGCTGGACGACATTATCGGTTTTACCACGCAGGGGTAACCAATAGCCTTTACCGCCTCGATAAAGCTGGCTTTATCGCTGGCAAACTGAAATGGCGACGTGGCTAATTTAAGCTCGTCGGCGGCCAGACGGCGAATGCCTTCGCGGTTCATTGTCAGGTTAACCGCTTTGGCACTGGGCACAACGTTAAAGCCGCAATCTTCCAGTTCAATTAATACTGACGTGGCGATGGCTTCCAGTTCGGGCACTATCAGCGCCGGTTTTTCGCTGATCACCAGTTGGCGCAAGGCGGCATTATCCAACATCGACATCACCACGGCTTTGTCAGCCACCTGCATCGCCGGTGCATTAGGGTAACGATCGACCGCTACCACTTCACAGCCATAACGCTTTAATTCAATACACAGCTCTTTGCCCAATTCACCGGCGCCGAGTAACAAGACTTTAGTGCTGCTGGCGCCAGATGGGGTGCCTATTGCTTTGATTGTCATTTTATTTTCACCATTGGCCGCTCAGGCTGGCTCCATTCAACGTGAAACATCTTGCCTTTGGCTTTGTCGGTGCGCTCAAAGGTATGGGCACCGAAATAATCACGCTGGCCCTGCAGTAAGTTCGCTGGCAATACTGCCGTGCGGTACGAGTCGTAATAGCTTAGCGCCGAGCTTAATGCTGCCACCGGAATACCGGCCAGGGTGGCATTAGCCACCGCTTTACGCCAGTTTTGCTGATAAACCGAAATTTGTTTGGCGAAAAACGGATCCAGTAACAGGTTTTCCAGCTCGTCGTTGCGCTCGTAGGCTTCAGTAATAGACTGCAAAAACACCGCGCGGATAATACAGCCGGCACGCCAGATTTTGGCAATTTCAGCAAAATTGAGTTGCCAGCCATGCTCATCGGCAGCAGTTTTCATTAAATGAAAGCCCTGCGCATAAACACAGATCTTGGCGCAGTACAACGCATCATGCAGCGCCTGAATAATATCGGCTTTTTGATCTGCCGAGATCAGGTTTTGCGCAGGTCCTGCTAATACCGTAGCGGCTTTTACCCGCTCAGATTTTAATGCCGATAACGAGCGGGCATACACTGCTTCAGCAATAGTTGGCGCCGGGCTACCCAGCTGTAAACTGCTGACCGCTGTCCACAAACCGGTGCCTTTTTGCCCGGCCTTATCCATAATGACATCGACCAGCGGCAAACCGGTTTCGGAATCTTTTGTCGCCAGTACTTCAGCACTGATGCCAATTAAATAGCTGTGCAGCTTGCCTTCGTTCCAGCCTTTAAACACGGCAGCAATTTCAGCTGCTGGCATGCCTAAAATGTCACGCATTACCTGATACGCTTCGCAAATCAGTTGCATGTCAGCGTATTCAATACCGTTGTGTACCATTTTGACATAATGGCCCGAGCCACTTGGGCCAATGTACGTTGCACAAGGCTCACCTTCGGTAACCGGGTTACCTGGCTCAAAACGTTCGATTGGTTTGCCGGTGGCCGGATCAACCTTGGCAGCAATGGCCTGCCACAGCGGCTTTATGCGGGTCCAGGCGTAAGGGTCGCCACTTGGCATTAACGACGGGCCAAAGCGGGCACCGACTTCACCGCCAGAGACAGCAGTAGAGAAGAAAATAAACTTGCCTTCAAAATCTTTTTCCCGCGCCACGGTATCGGTCCACAAGCTGTTACCGGTGTCTACGACGATATCATCTGCCTGAATACCGGCATCAATCAGTTTATGGCACACATCATCTACCGGCTTACCGGCAGGCACCGACAGTACAATAAGGTGCGGCGCAGACAAGCGCGATAACAGTTCAGTGTAAGAGCTACAAGCAATAACCCGGGCCGGCTTGTCGCCACGTTCGGCAGTATCCTGCTCCAGTACCGACTCCAGTTTTTGATGATCCAGGTCAAAGGCGGCGACCCGGTAACCATTATCGGCCAGGTTTAAAATGAGATTTTTACCCATCACCCCGGCACCGACAAAACCGATATCGCAAAGTGCTGCTGTGTCTGTCATCGGACATTCCTTCAAATTGTAGTTCTGCGGCTGTACGCCAAAAGCGAGCTTATACAAACGGCGCGCATTATACTGAAAAGCCTTGGCTACGCCTACAGCCAGACCGAGATACTCTGTGCATTCTGCTGATATTGGCTAAGTTTTTCATTACCAGCCTGCAACATGCCTTTGTCGATACTGGTATCCATCACCAACTTACGTGCACTGCCCGGCAAGGTAAGTGCCACAGGCTTATTTTGGGCATTAAATACACATAACAAACTGACATTATTGTGTTTATTGGTAATTTGACAGATACAGCTATGGCGTTCAGGCTGGTGCCAGTCATGCGGTTGCTTTTCGCTACCATCGGGCAAAAACCACTGCACCTGATGCTTATCTCCATGTAACTGATAGCTGTCATCTAACAGGGATAACTGTTGTAAACACGGATATTGCGAGCGCAGTGCCATCATCTGCCGGACAAAATTAAGAAAATCTTCTTCGTCGGCATCCAGATGCCAATCCAGCCAGCTGATATCGTTGTCCTGACAATAAGCATTGTTGTTACCGCGCTGGCTATGGCTTAGCTCGTCACCGCCCAGCCAGTGGATCATGCCCTGGCTCAGCAGTAACGTCGTCACCAGATTACGTTTATGCAAATAACGATTGGCCAGCACGCCGGCATCCTTGCTGACGCCTTCCACGCCGTGGTTACAACTTAAATTATGGCCATGGCCATCGCGGTTTTCTTCACCATTTAACCAATTGTGCTTGTCGTTGTAACTGACCAGATCATGCAGGGTAAAGCCATCATGGTAGGTTAAATAATTTACGCTGCAGCACGCCGGTTTATGATGTTTTTGAAAAATATCGCGCGAGCCTAGCAGCCGGGTAGTAAATTCCGGCAATACTGCCTTGTCACCGCGCCAGAAGGCGCGAAAGGTATCACGGCATTTATCATTTAGCTCTGACCAGTGCGCCGGAAATTGCCCCAGCTGATAGCCCATGGGGCCCACATCCCAGGGTTCGGCAATCAGTTTTACCTGGGATAACACCGGGTCCTGGGCAATGATTTGAAAAAACGCCGCATAGGGGTTAAAGCGTTTGTGCTCGCGAGCCAGCGTCGGGGCTAAATCAAAGCGAAAGCCATCTACCTGCATTTCGGTTGCCCAGTAACGCAGTGCGTCCATTACCAGCTTTTGCACCATAGGGTGCGCTACGTTTAGCGTGTTACCACAACCGGTATAGTTGCAACTCTGGCTGAAATCGGTGATATCGGCGTGGCTTTCAAACAAATAATAGTGTTTATTGGCCAGGCCACGAAAGCTCAGTAAGGGGCCGTCATCACCGCCCTCTGCAGTATGGTTAAACACCACATCGAGAATAACTTCGATACCGGCCTGATGATAACTGCGTACCAGCGTTTTAAATTCGCTTACTGCATCTTCCAGCTGATAACGCGGATCGGGAGCAAAAAAACACAACGGGTTATAGCCCCAATAGTTAGTCAGCTGCAGTTTATTTAACCGCGGCTCACTCATAAAGGCGGCGACCGGCAGCAGTTGTAACGTTGTCACGCCTAATTGCTGCAAATGTTTGATAATAGCTGGCTGACACAAGCCAAGATAAGTACCGCGTAACTGCTCGGGTACTTCCGGGTGTAGCATTGTCATGCCCTTAACATGGGCTTCATAGATGACGGTTTTTTCGCGCGGAACCTGCGGCTTTGCTGCACCCTGCCAATCAAACGGTAAATCAGACAATACCGCCTTGGCCAGCATATAACTGCTTTTGCCGGCGTATAAGCGTTCATTAAAGCGGATTTTGCGGTTTAATTTACGCGCATAAGGGTCAAGTAAAATACGCTCAGCATCAAACAGCAGCCCCTGTTCAGCCTGCACCGGCCCGACAGCCTTTAAAGCATACAAGGTGCCGTCTGTTATGCCGTGCACAGCCAGATGCCAGATAGCACCTGTGCGGCCGCTAAAGGGAATTTCGGCCAGTAACTCTTCAGTATCTGGCGCAAATAAGCATAACAGCAACGCTGTAGCATCTGGCGCAAATACTGCAAAATTCCAGCCTGAATTTGCAGGCGTTGCCGCAGCAAGGCGACTGGCGCCAAGCGGACTGCTGTGTCCGGTGTCCAATTGTAGTAATGCAATCTGATGACTCATAAGAACTGCCGTTTACTTCTGTATTGTTAAGCCGTTATATCAGCGTTTTTTCCGCAAATACAGGGTAGCCAGTGGTGGCAGCTGCAGTTTTATATGCTGAGCCTGCCCCTGATACGGCGTGGCAATACTATTAAGTGCCATGCCAACGTCAAAGTTGCTACCCCAGTAGTATTCACTGTCGGTATTCAGAATAACCTGATACTCCCCCTCCTGCTCCACCCCCAGCATAAAATCCTGTCGCGGCAGTGGCGTAAAATTGGCTAAAACATAAATCACATCACCACTTGCATCGCGCCGCAAAAAGCTTAATGTGCTGTTGGCTGCATCCTGATGATCCAGCCAGGCAAATCCCCGATGGTCATAATCGAGCTGGTACAGCGGGGCGCAACGTTTATAGGTGTGGTTTAAATCGCGAAACAGCTGCTGCATACCGCGGTGTTTATCATAATCCAGCAGGTGCCAGTCCAGGCTACGGCTATGGCTCCATTCGCTGCTTTGAGCAAATTCGTTCGCCATAAAATTGAGTTTTTTGCCCGGATGCGCAAACATAAAGGCAAGATAGGCGCGCATATTGGCCGCCTGCTGCCATTCATCCCCGGGCATTTTATGCAAAATACTGCCTTTGCCATGCACCACTTCGTCATGTGACAGCGGCAAAATAAAGTTTTCGTTGTAGGCGTACACCATTGAGAACGTCAGATCATTGTGATGATAACGCCGGTAAGCCGGATCTTTACTGATATAGCGCAGGCTGTCGTTCATCCAGCCCATGTTCCATTTAAAGCCAAAACCCAGGCCTCCGCTATCTACCGGACGCGATACCATCGGAAATGAAGTCGACTCTTCGGCAATAGTCATCGCCTTGGGGTATTTACTGTACACTTCGCTGTTAAACCAGCGGAATAAACTTATCGCTTCATAGTTATGGTTGCCGCCGTCGACATTGGGGATCCACTCGCCCTCTTTGCGCGAATAATCCCAGTACAGCATCGATGCCACTGCATCTACCCGCAGGCCGTCAATATGGAAATGTTCCAGCCAATAAAGCGCGCTGGCCACCAAAAACTGCCGCACATAGTCTTTACCGTAGTCATAAATACAGGAGTTCCAGTCCGGGTGCCAACCCCGGCGTGGGTCTTCGTACTCATACAACTGACTACCATCAAAACGGGCTAAACCATGGCCATCTTCCGGAAAATGCGCCGGTACCCAATCTAGAATAACGCCGATGCCAGCCTGATGGCACTGGTCAACAAAATACTTAAAGTCATCCGGTGTGCCAAAACGTGATGTCGGCGCAAACAGCCCCAGTGGCTGATAACCCCAGGAGCCGTCGAATGGGTGCTCCATTACCGGCATCAGCTCTATATGGCTGTAGCCCATGTCCAGCACATAAGGAATAAGCTCTGAAGCCAGCTCGCGGTAACTCAGCGGCTGGTTATCCGCTTTGCGCCGCCAGCTTCCGGCCTGAACTTCGTAAATACTGATGGCGGAAGTAAGCGGATCTGTTGCAGCACGCTGTTGCCAGTTACTATCCTGCCATTGGTATTTGCTGTGGTCATACACCAAAGAGGCGTGCGACGGAAACTGTTCGGCGTAAAACGCCATCGGATCGGCTTTATGCGGTAATAAATTGCCTACTTTATCTTTTATTTCATATTTATAGCGCACACCGGCAGCCACCTGCGGCACGACCAACACCCAATGGCCACACAAGGTGCGCTGCATCGGGTGTAAACGACCGTCCCAATCATTCATATCACCCACCAGGCTGACACTGCTGGCATTGGGTGCATACACAGCAAAACGGCTGGCACTAACTGTTTTGCCGGCAACATCCAGGGTGATTAGCTGAGCGCCAAGCTGGCGATACAGGTTTTCCGGCTGGCTATTTACATAATGCACCGCATAAAAAGCCTGCTCGGTAAATTGATAAGGGTCGAGTAAGTCGTACTGATAACTGCCCTGACTAACTTTTAAAATATAAGGCTCAGCGCTGCGTTTACGTGGCAGGCGCAGCTCAAACAGCCCACTGATATCAGCATCTGCGCTCAATTCGCCCAGCACTTTTGCGGTTTTTACCGATAGCGCCGTTACCGCCGTCGCTGTTGGTAAATACACCCTTAATAACCAACCAGTAGTGCTGTCAGGTTTAATAGGCTGCCAGCCCAGTATTGTAAAAGGTTCAGCACAATTTGCCCCAGGTAATTGCGTTACGCTCATTGCCATTCCTTGATATTCAAAGTTTTTCTACCTTAACAGAGCCGGGCCAAAATGCTATGGCGCTATACGCCATAGATTAACTGTTCGCCCGCCGGGTGCTAATATCGACAAACAGCTGCCGGATCTGCGCATTGTGCTGCCATTGTTCAATATTCTGCGTCAGCTTCCGCCGCCAATTCGGATACTCACTGCTGGTGCCGGGGATATTAACCGGCTGGCTCATCTCCAGTGCGTCTTCCAGTTGCAAACACAGTAATTGACTGCTGGTGGCTGCTAAATGACGCTGCATGGCAAAGTTTAATGTCTGATCCATAGCCAGATGCTCACTACTGCGGCTGTAATCTGTCGGCAATACCTGATGGCCATGCAAGGAGTCCAGAATTCGTTGCTTATTAGCGTGACGCTGGCCATACAGCTGTTGTAACTGGATCTCGTTTTTATATAACCCCAGCTCTTTACCCAAGCGTAAATCATCACAATGCCAGAACCCAATCAGTGTTGGCAGATCATGCGTGGTTAACGTGGCCATGGCTTGTGCCGGGTAATGCGCCGGAGACAGGTAGCCCCCGTCGGCGGCAGTTTCAAAGAAAAACACCCGGTACGAATACACACCATAGTCTGCCAACAGTTCACGAATACCCTCCGGCACGGTACCGAGATCTTCACCGATAACCACGGCAGCATTGCGCTGACTTTCCAGCGCCAGTATGCCTAGTAAATCCATAATCGGGTAATACAGGTAGGCACCGCCGCTGGCATCGGCCGCCGTTTTCGGCACCCACCATAAGCGCAGCAGCGCCATAACATGGTCAATGCGTAATGCGCCGGCATCGCGCATATTGGCACGCAATAAATCAATAAACGGCTGATAGCCCTGCTTATATAGCTGATAAGGTAACATAGGCGGCAGGCCCCAGTTTTGTCCGGCCGGGCCCAATGGATCCGGTGGTGCCCCTATGCTGGCATTGCGGCAATACAAGTCAGCATTGCCCCAGATTTCTGTCGAGGCTTCACTCACACCCACAGCCAAATCACGATACAAGCCAAGTAACATGCCGGCATCTTTGGCGACCTGCTGCGCCCCAGCCAGTTGCTGCTGGGCAATATATTGCAGATAACAGTAAAAACCGATATCGGCCTGATGTTGTTCAGCAAACTGCTGTACCGCAGCAGATTGCGGATCGCGATACTGCTCTGGCCATACCGGCCAGCCCCAGTTGGCGTTGTCCTGCTGATACAGCTGAACATGTAACGCATCGTATAATGCCAGTTGCTGCAGGCTGGCGCCGCCTTGCTGTATAAACTGCATAAATTCGGTATCTGTTTGCCCACCCTGCTCAACAAACCACTGATACAGGCTGCGCATGGCTGGCAATTTAAGTTGCATCACGCCAGTGTAATCAACGTAATCTTTACTACGCTGCTCTGCCAGCTGGCGGGCAAATTCAGGTGCCTGTACCTGGGCTGCCGTGCGCTGGCACTGGTTAAAGCCTGGCATAGCACTAACGTCGATGTAGCTGATGTTCAGCCAGCGCCGCGATGAAGGGCTATAAGGGCTGGCATTTTCCGGCAAGGCCGGATACAAAGCATGGATCGGGTTTAAACCGACAAAATCAGCCCCGACAGATGCCAGATAGCGCACCGTGTTTGCCAGATCGGTAAAGTCGCCAATTCCCCAGTTGCGCTCTGAGCGCAAACCATAGAGTTGCAGCGCTATACCCCATTGTTTCTTCTGCGTAAAAGCGGCTGGCTGATAACAGTGTGCTGGCGTAACAATAAGTTGCTGGCAATAAGTCATATCCTGATGCTGCAAGACCAGCTGGTGATAGCCGGCAGCCAGGCTAAAAGGCAGCGTATGCTGATACTGGTGGTATTCTGTTTCATCTAGCTGCACTACCTGCACCAGTTCGCCCTCTACCGGTACCAGGTTAAAGTGCTCAGTGCGGCCATCTTCGGTGTGCACTGCACATTGCATCGGCTCTGTGGCTTGCAGCAAATCTACCTGCAACAACAGTTGCAGCGGCGTATCGGCCGCTTGCACCGACACCGGTTGCAGCAGCTGTAGCCAAAAGTCCAGCTGGCGCTCAAGCAATTGCTCACGCGCCAGCGCATCATCGTCAATAGCAAAGCCTTGTGCCTGTAATAACTGCAGCTGGTCTGCTTCTGTTACCGTTACCGGGTGGCCCCAGGCATCATTAAAGCTTGTTTCAACTCCACAAAATGCAATCAGTTCAGCGCGCAGTGCAGCGTCCATTGGTTTCCCTTAATTAAATCCGGCTGGCAACTATTTTAGGTGGCCGTTGCCAGAAAGTCATTGGCCATTTGTGTCATAAAATTACATAAATACCGATTTAGTCGCGTTTTAAACTTGAAATATGCGCAAATTAATGTAATTTTACTACACATCAGCTTTATTTTGTGTCAGAACAGCTATTAAACGAGGTTTTTATGACGATTCGTGTCGCTATTAATGGTTTTGGCCGCATTGGCCGCAACGTGCTGCGTGCCTTATACGAAAGCAGCAAAAATTACGATATTAAAGTAGTGGCCATCAACGACTTGGGTGATGCCGCCATTAACGCGCATTTGCTGAAGTATGACACAGCACACGGTATTTTTGCTGCTAACGTTGAGCACAGCGACAAAGCTATTTACGTTAATCAGGATGAAATTATCACCCTGAGTGAGCGCAATCCGGCTAATCTGCCGTGGCAGCAGCTAAAAGTTGACGTGGTACTGGAATGTACCGGCCTGTTTACCGATCGCAAATCTGCCGGTGCGCATTTAGAGGCCGGTGCAAAAAAAGTCATTATCTCGGCCCCGGCTAAAGATGTCGATGCCACTATAGTGTACGGCGTTAACCAGCATATATTAACGCCGCAAATGAACATTATCTCTAACGCCTCTTGTACCACTAACTGCTTAGCCCCAATTGCCAAGCCGTTAAATGATGTACTGGGTATTGAATCGGGTTTAATGACCACTATCCATGCTTATACTAACGATCAGCGCTTAAGCGATGTCTATCACACTGACGTACGCCGTGCCCGCGCTGCTGCTATGTCGATGATCCCGACTAAAACCGGTGCGGCTGCGGCGGTAGGTTTAGTGGTACCAGAACTGGTAGGCAAGTTTGACGGTTTAGCGGTGCGGGTACCTACGCTTAACGTTTCACTGGTCGACTTAACCTTTATTGCCGGTCGCAATACGTCAATTGATGAAGTCAATGACATTATTCGCCAAGCCGCAGCAACTGGTGCTATGGCAGAAGTATTGGCAGTAAATGATTTACCCCTGGTGTCGGTAGATTTTAACCATAATCCGAAATCATCGATATTTGATGCCACTGAAACCCGTGTTAATGGCCGGCTGGTAAAAGTAATGAGCTGGTATGACAATGAATGGGGCTTCAGTAACCGCATGTTGGATAACACCGTTGAATTTATGAAGCACGCTTAATCCGTTGCAACCTGAAACAGCCAGCATTATGCTGGCTGTTTTGTTTTAACGACAATGCTGCAGAGCAGGACATTCTTTCTTCATCGCCTTCAACAGCACATCCCTGTGCTGTCACAGCCTGCGCGGCGTCTAGGCCGCTGTTACGAAAGAACACCTGCTCCACAGCTCTTACGTTTAGTGTTATCGTCCGGAGAATAAACATGGTAGAGACAGCCATTAGCCAGCAAACCGGTTTTGGCCATTTAACCGACCTGCCCTGCATTAAACTGCAGTATGGTAGCGCCAGTGCCGTTATTTCGTTGTATGGTGCACAGGTATTGTCTTATCAACCGGCGGCAGAAAACGAAATCCTCTGGCTATCACCCAAGGCGCAATGGCATAACCAGCAAGCTATCCGTGGTGGCGTGCCGGTATGCTGGCCCTGGTTTGGTGCGCCCGCTGCGGTATTTAACCCGCAACATAGCGTCTTAGCTAACCATGGTGTGGTAAGAAACCGGCTATGGCAGCTTGGGCGTCAACACTGTTCTGCTGCAGGTGTCAGTCTGACGTTGACAATCACCGTCGACGATCTGCCGCACTATCAGGGCAGTGCCACCTTACAGCTTTGCCTGACATTAAATGACAGCCTGACAATAGCGCTGAACTGCAATAGCGTTATGCCGCAACAGGCGGCGCTACACAGTTATTTCGCTGTCGATGATATAGATTCGGTGTTAATACGGCCGCTACCAGAGCATTATTTTGATAAGGTCACAGATCAGGAACATCGTGATCGCCGCTGCAGCACAGCTATCAGCGACGAAACAGATCGTATATATCAGCACAGCGCTAATCAGTTACGGCTCGATTGTGGCCAACAGCAACTGGCGCTCAGTCAGTCCGGCCATGATGCAACAGTAGTATGGAACCCCTGGCTGCAGAAAAGTATGGCCATCTCAGATCTGCCCGACCACAGCTACCGCCAGTTTGTCTGTGTCGAAAGCGCCCGCCTTGGCCTGGACAGCCAGACGTTAACCCTTAGCCAGCAGATAACGCGGCTTTAATTACCGCCTTTTAAAAATTGCTTTAAGTCCTGCTGCGGATAGCCCAGCTGTCCCAGCAGTTCGGGTACTTCATCCATTGGCATAAACACGTTTTCAAAGTGCTCAACTATGCCATATAAATCAGCACCTTGCTCTTTTAAACGCTGAGCGGTGGCTAAATGAATATTGCGCACGAATTCACTGGTCATTACGGTTGCTCCAATAAAAATTGCCGCCCGATAGTGGCTATTTTTTAACCGCAAATCAAGTGAAAATTATTCATGTCAGCGCCAACTCGACTGAAACGTCTGTTTTAAAGTGACATTTTGTCCTTGCTGGTCCTGCAGCTGCAACACCAGCTGCCATTGCATATCAGGTTCGCTGCAGGCACCTAGTAAAAATTCGGCCTGCCAGCTGTTCGCAGCTAACTGGCTGAACCGAATGGGTACTCGTCCCATATACATGTTAACGCCGGTAAGCTCACCACTAACCGCGGTAAGGCCCTCAGCCTCTAACGTTAGCGTTAACGGCGTTTCTACCGGTGCATGGCCCGGCGCTAATGTCAGGTTGATGCCATCGCTGTGCAGCAATTGCCTGGGGCTGGTTGGCGCTGTCGTTGCCGGAGTACAACTAATAGCGCATAGCGCGAGTAAAATAAGCAGATAAAATAGCCGCATAACAGGACCGTGACAGGAAAATACCGGCTTATTGTATGCTGTTTTAATGAAAAGCTTCAAACTACGGCTACACTTGGTTAATTATTAATCAGGGACTTTGTTCTAAATCATAAAACGGGCTGTTTCGCCTATCTTTTTAGGGGCAAAACCCTTAATATGCGGCCCCAAATTGGTATGGTAATAGCCACAGTTTTTGTGATGTTGCCAAGCCTATAACAAGAACGGCTGTGACACAGCCGGTGTCAGTAACCAGCACAAACTGCAGCGGAACTCAACATGAGCCAGACCAATTCGTTAAATGTTGACTACAACTATAGCGTTGTCCGCCTCTTTGCCTTAACCACCGTTTTATGGGGGATTATAGGTATGGCGGTAGGCGTGTTAATCGCGGCCCAGCTTTATTGGCCGTCACTGAACTTTGATATCCCCTGGCTGACTTACAGCCGGTTGCGGCCGTTGCATACCAACGCCGTCATTTTTGCTTTTGGTACCAGTGCGCTGTTTGCCACCAGTTATTACATCGTACAACGTACCTGTCAGGTGCGTTTATTTGCCGAAAAGCTGGCGATGTTTACCTTCTGGGGTTGGCAAGCGGTTATTGTTGCCGCTGTCGTAACGTTGCCGCTGGGTTTAACCAGCAGCAAAGAATACGCCGAGCTGGAATGGCCAATCGATATTTTGATTACGCTGGTGTGGGTATCGTACGCCATAGTGTTTTTTGGCACTCTGGTAAAGCGTAAAACCAGCCATATCTATGTAGCTAACTGGTTTCTTGGTGGTTTTATCCTTACCGTTGCGGCGCTGCACATTGTAAACAGCATGGCGATACCGGTCAGCGCGTTTAAATCCTACTCGGTATACGCTGGTGCGGTCGATGCGATGATCCAATGGTGGTATGGCCACAATGCGGTAGGCTTCCTGTTAACCGCCGGTTTCCTTGGTATGATGTACTACTTTGTACCTAAGCAAGCGGGTCGTCCGGTTTATTCATACCGCTTATCTATAGTGCACTTCTGGGCACTTATTGCATTGTATATCTGGGCGGGTCCACACCACTTGCACTATACCGCGCTGCCAGACTGGACTCAGTCTTTAGGCATGGTTATGTCGGTTGTGCTGTTTGTACCAAGCTGGGGTGGCATGATCAACGGTATCATGACGCTGTCCGGTGCCTGGCATAAGCTGAAAACCGACCCTATTCTGCGTTTCTTAATTGTATCGCTGTCGTTCTATGGTATGTCGACCTTCGAAGGCCCGATGATGGCAATAAAATCAGTAAATGCGCTGTCGCATTACACTGACTGGACTATCGGTCATGTTCACTCAGGTGCGCTTGGTTGGGTTGCGATGATCTCGATTGGCGCGATTTATCACCTGATCCCGGTGTTATATAACCAGGGCCGCATGTACAGCATTTCGCTGATCAATACCCACTTCTGGCTGCACACTATCGGCGTAGTATTGTACATCGTCGCTATGTGGATCTCGGGTATTACCCAGGGCATGATGTGGCGTGCAGTTAACACTGACGGCACCTTAACCTACAGCTTTGTGCAAAGCCTGGAAGCGTCAATGCCGTTTTATCTAATGCGCTTTATTGGTGGTGTATTCGTGGTAGCCGGTATGCTGTTAATGGCGTACAACGTCTACAAAACGGTGCGTGCCAAAGATGAATCACTGCAAGCTGTTCCGGCAGCGGCGTAAGAGGTAGATCATGTCGAATAAAAATCATCACGACAAAATTGAGCGCAGCGTAGGTCTGTTAGCCATTTTAACCATAGTGGCCATCAGTTTTGGTACTTTGGTACTGATCACGCCACTGTTTTTCCTGGACGAAACCACTCAGCCGGTTGATGGTATGGTGCCCTACACTGCCCTGCAGTTGGAAGGTCGCGACATCTATGTCCGCGAAGGCTGTGTTGGCTGTCATAGCCAGATGATCCGCCCATTCCGCGCTGAAGTAGAACGCTATGGTCACTATTCGGTAGCCGGTGAAAGCGTATGGGACCACCCTTTCCTGTGGGGGTCAAAACGTACTGGTCCGGATCTGGCCCGCGTTGGCCAGCGCTACAGCGACGACTGGCATTATGCGCATTTGATGAACCCACGTTCAGTGGTGCCACAGTCAAATATGCCGGGTTATCCGTGGTTGGATAAAAACACCCTGGACGGCAAGCACACAGCCCGCAAAATGGAAGTATTGCGCAGCTACGGCGTACCATACAGCGATGACGATATCGCCGGTGCAGCAGAAGCGGTAAACGGCAAAACTGAAGTGCAGGCTCTGATTGCGTACCTGCAATCATTGGGCACTCACCTGAAGTAATGCTGATGGAATACTCAACTATACATAGCATCTTTACCGTGATTTTGTTCGTCGCTTTTATTGCCTACGTTATCTGGGCTTTTGGTAAAAAGCGCAAAGCGGATTTTGATCAGGCGGCAAACCTGGTATTTGACGACGAACAAAAAGCACCACACAAAAATAAACAGGAGTCCGATCATGAGTAGCTTTTGGAGTGCTTGGATCATAGTGTTAACCCTGCCGGTGCTTATCGGCTGCGCAGTACTGTTAAAATGGAACCTGACCAACCATGTTGGCGTTCCTGAAGATCAAAACACCGGCCACGAAGTAGACGGCATTGAAGAAATCAACAATCCGCTGCCACGCTGGTGGACTTACATGTTCGTCCTCACCCTGGTTTGGTCGGTTTTTTACCTGGCCGCTTATCCGGGTTTGGGGAACTGGCAAGGTTTTTTAGGTTGGACAAGCTCAAATCAGGGTATTAAATCACTGGAAGAGTCTCGTTTAGCGATAGAAGAAGGCCGGGCGCAGGGTAAATTAGTTGAACTGGACCGTGAATTGGCCCACGCTGATGAAGTTTATGGTCCGGTGTTTCAGCAGTTTGCTAAACGTGATGTGCTGGACTTAGCGTATGATGATGATGCGTTTAAAATTGGTCAGCGGTTATTCCTGCAAAACTGCGCGCTGTGCCATGGCTCAGACGCTCGCGGTCAGAACGGTTTTCCTAACCTGACCGATAATGACTGGCTGTATGGCGGTACACCAGACAAAATTAAAGAAACACTGTTGTTCGGCCGCAAAGCTGCGATGCCGGCCTGGATTGATGCGCTTGGCGAGCAAGGTGTAAAGGAAATGACCGCCTATGTACTGAGTTTATCCGGTCGTAGTGTTAATGACCGCGACGCCGAAGCCGGTAAAGCCAAGTTTGCCCTTTGTGCGGCCTGTCACGGCGCAGATGGTAAAGGCAGCCTGGCACATAACCTGCCATTTGGTGCGCCAAACCTGACCGACAATACCTGGCTTTATGGCGGTGGTTCTGCTTCGGCAGTTGAAGAAACGCTGCGCAACGGCCGCTACGGCCAGATGCCTGCCTTTAAACACACCTTAGGTGAAGATAAAGTGCACATCCTGACTGCTTATGTCTATCGACTGGCACACCCGGAACAACCAGCAGCGCAGTAGTCAACTGAGATACTGAACTGTGATATATTAAGCCCCGCTCCGGGGCTTAATATTATCCGGCCTGTTTAAACTGTTTGAGGTTGTTATGCAGCAAGACACTAAACCCTGGTACAAGCAGCTGTGGCCCTGGGTATTAATTGCCATTCCTATTGTTACCGCAATTAAAGCAGTACACACCGTCGTAATCATGCAACAACATTCACCTGATCTGGTGGTCGATGACTACTACAAAGCCGGCAAGGCAATTAATATGCAGCTGGCGAAGTATCGTGAGGCGGCACTACGCAATCTTAATGCCCAGGTATTACTGGCCGGTAACCGGGCAGTAGTGCGGTTTAACGAGAATTCCGTACTGGAAGGCAGTCTGCATCTGGACTTTTATCATCCAACCCTGGCTGAGCGCGATTTTGCCGTCGACGCTGAGCGCAGTGGCGAATTACTGTATGTTGCCACCATGCCGGTAACGCCGGAAGGCAAGTGGCAATTAGTAGTATCTGATGCGTCTAAACAATGGAAATTGCGCGCAGAGCTGCAACTGCCCAGCACGGCTGAGATTAAACTCGGTTACTGACGGAATACTAAATTGAGCGCAGCGCGTTGCTTTCATTGTGATGAAACCGTACCAGATAGCATTCACCTCAGCCTGATGTTTGACGGCCAAAGCCGCGCGTTTTGCTGCGCCGGTTGCCATGCTGTTGCCGACACCATCATTCAAAGTGGCCTGGCCGACTATTATCGTTTTCGCACTAAGCCAGCCAGCCGCACTGAACCGCTGCCCGATGCGGTAGCAAGCTCGTTACAAAGTTTTGATGCACCCGATGTACTGGCCGATATTGCCCGCCAGCACGGCGATATTACCGAAATAGAGCTCTCTGTCAGCGGTATCAGCTGCGCTGCTTGCGCCTGGTTGATTGAAAAGCATCTGAAGCAGCTGAGCGCAGTAAGCAAAGTCAGTGTTAACTCTGCCACCCAACGCTGCCATCTGAGTTGGCGCAGTGATATTACACCGCTGAGCAGCATATTAGCTGAGCTGAACAACATTGGTTATCAGGCCAGCCCTTTTGTCGCCGATCAGGAGCAGCAGCAGTTTAAAGCGGAGTTAAACCGCTTTTTAAAACGCTTAGCGGTGTCTGGCATTATGACAATGCAGGTAATGATGCTGGCGGTGGCGTTGTATTTTGGCGACTATACCGGCATTGAAGCGTCGCATCAGGGCTACCTGCGCTGGATCAGTTTGTTGTTAACGCTGCCGGTGGTGCTGTACGCTGCCCTGCCCTTTGTTCATAGTGCCTGGCGAGGTGTCAAAGCCCGCCAGCTCAATATGGACGTGCCGGTAAGCCTGGCCGTTTATTACACCTTTTTTGCTTCAGCTTACGCCACTGTGTTTAATACCGGTGAAGTGTATTTTGAATCTGTCTGTATGTTCACCTTTTTACTGCAACTGGGTAAATTTTTTGAATACCGCGCCCGCTCGCAGGCCCGTGATGCCACCAGTAATCTGTTAAAAATTATGCCTGTAAGCGCAACCCTGCTGCGCGATGAAGAGCAGATCATCGTGTCAGCCCGGCGGTTAAACAGTGGCGACCGTATCCTGGTAAAGGCTGGCGAAACCTTTGCCGCAGACGGCACGGTATTGCAAGGTAGCAGCTCTGCCGATGAATCGATGCTTACCGGTGAATACCGTCCGGTTGGTAAAGCTGTTGGTGACACAGTGCTGGCCGGCAGTATTAACCATGATGGCGTACTGACTGTGCAGGTGCAGGCGGCACTGGCTACCTCCAGGCTGGGGCAAATTATCGCCCTGCAACAGCAAACGCTGAGTCAAAAACCGGCTGTGCTGCAAAAAACCGATAAATTAGCCCGTTATTTTGTTGAGCGTCTGCTGTTAATAGCGGCCGCAACCTTTATATTGTGGTACTTCTGGCTTGATGCTGACAGGGCATTCTGGGTAACACTGTCGGTACTGGTTGCCACCTGCCCCTGTGCGCTGAGTTTGGCTGCGCCGACCGCTATTACCTGTGTATTGGCCAATCTTAACCGGCAAGGCATATTGATAAAACGCTCAGCAGTGCTGGATGTATTACCCGAACTTAGCCATATCGTTTTCGATAAAACCGGCACCCTCACCGAGGGGCGCTTTTCATTGGCTGCTGTGCAGTGTTATCACGACGACTACAGCCAGGCCGACTGCCTTAACCTGATTGCCAATCTGGAAGCTTACTCTGAGCACCCGATCGCCAGGGCCTTTGCCCCTTACTTACAACAGCGGCTGCAGCTGGAGCAGCCGCAAATTTGTGTCGGTGCCGGCATCAGCGCCGTGTATCAAACTACACAGCTTAAAGTGGGCAGTGCGCAGTTTTGCCAGCTTAGTAACCCCACCGATGCCATGGTATACCTTACGGCAGATAATAAGTTACTTGCTGCTGTCACCCTGACCGATGCACTGCGCCCGGAAGTACCTGCACTGCTCGAACAGCTGCGCCGGGCTGATTATAAACTGGTGATGCTAACCGGCGACAGTTCAGAGCAGGCCGATATATTGCAGCAACAACTACAGTTTGATCAGCTGGTAAAAGGCTGTAGCCCGGAGCAAAAAGTACAGCATATAAACCAGCTGGTACAACAGGGCCATAAAGTGCTGATGCTGGGTGATGGTATCAACGACAGCCCGGGGTTTAATGCCGCCCATGTTTCGGTAACGCTACAAACCGGCAGCGACTTATCAAAAAATCAGGCCGATGTGGTATTGTTGCAACCCAGTATCGCCTTGCTGGCACAGCTGTTAGCGGGCAGCAGCGCCGCCCAGCGCATTATTAAACAAAACCTGGCCTGGTCTGTTGGCTACAACCTGTTGATAATCCCGCTGGCCATTGCTGGCTTAGTGTCGCCTTATATAGCAGTGCTGGGTATGTCATTCAGCTCCTTGCTGGTGGTGTCTAATTCGTTAAGGTTGCTTAGAAAATGAGTGTGATTTACGTACTAATCCCGATAGCAATCCTGTTTGTGATGATAGGTCTGGCAGTGTTTTTCTGGGCAGTTCGCAGCAAACAATTTGAAGATTTGGATAAAGAAGGCTTCAGCATCTTATTTGATGATACTAAGCAAACAACACCACAGCAAAAATCAGCCGATGATAAGGCACAGCAGTGAACGCTGAGCTGGCTGCGGCACTGTTGATCGGTTTACTGGGTAGCAGCCATTGTCTGGTAATGTGTGGTGGTATTGCCGGTGCTTTACAACTTAGCATGTCGGGATCAGGCCAGCATAAAGTAGTGCTGCAACTGCTTCTCAGTGCCGGCCGGTTAAGCAGCTATGCCTTGTTTGGCGCTGCTGTTGGCTATTTTGGTGCCAGCGCTATGCAGCTTGCCGGCGCATCGTTACTGTGGTTACGCTTGCTGGCTGGCGTATTACTGTTAATGATGGCGCTATATATCAGCCGGCTGTGGTTTGGTTTGCTGGTGTTAGAAAAACTGGGCCAGCATATCTGGCGTAGGGTGCAACCTGTAGCGCAAGGCTTGTTGCCACTTAACAGCGCAGCTAAGGCCTATGCTTATGGCCTGTGCTGGGGAGCTTTGCCCTGTGGCCTGGTATACAGTACTTTAGGCTGGAGTCTGGCCAGCGGCAGCGCCGGTATGGGAGCACTGCTAATGCTGAGCTTTGGTATAGGTACCTTACCGGCCATACTGCTAACCGGCTCTGCGGCAACACTGTTGCTAAAACTAAAAAGCCATACCGTATTCCGTTACAGTGCGGCTTTGCTATTAGCTATTTATGCCATTTATACGATTTGGCTTGCTATGCGCCGGTTGGTTTTTTAAGCTAGCGGCTGTCGGTATTTCAGAGAAAAGTGAAGGACATTGATATGCAACGCTCAGCAATAAACTGTCAGGATTGCGGCTTTAGTCAACTTTGCCTGCCCTTTTCTTTAAACGACAGCGAAATGACCCGGCTGGACGATATTATTCAGCGTAAGCGGCCGTTGCATAAAGGCGATATGCTGTTTGAAGCAGGTAATGCGCAAAAATCGCTGTTTGCTATCCGCACCGGTTCTTTTAAAACGTTTACCTTAACCGAGCAAGGTGAGCAGCAAATTACCGGCTTTCATTTGCCGGGCGATATCGTCGGTTTCGACGGCTTAAACAGCCAGCAACATCCAAGCTATGCTGAAGCGCTGGAAACAGCCATGGTGTGTGAAATTCCACTGCCAAATCTTGAATCACTGCTTGATCAGCTGCCGCGCTTGCGCCAACAAATGATGCGGCTGATGAGCCAGGATATTCAGGCCGATCAACAAATGATGCTGTTATTAAACCGCAAAACCGCCGAGCAAAAGCTGGCAACCTTTTTATCGCAGTTGGCCCAGCGTTACGCCAGCCGGGGTTTTTCTGCCAGCGAATTTCGTCTTACCATGACCCGCAGTGATATTGGTAATTATCTGGGCCTAACGGTAGAAACTATTAGTCGCCTGTTAAGCAAGATGGATAAAGAGCAGCTTATTGGCGTTGACGGCAAACTTATCACGCTGCGTGATGCACCGGCACTGAGTAAACTGGCCGCGCTAACCGCGCACTGCTAAATTCCGCTAGTTTAGGCTCCATTTGACCTGCATCAGGTTCCCGCACAGCAAATCAGGCTAGTTTAGCTACACTTAACTAAATTTGATTGCAGTGGAGCCTGTTATGTCTGAATTTAATCACATTCTGGTGGTCATCGACCCCAGCGCTGAACAGCAAAAAGCGTTAAACCGTGCTGTACAACTGGCACGCTTACAACCTTGTAAACTCACCGCTTTTGTCTCGGTATATGATTTTTCCTATGAAATGACCACGATGTTGTCCGGCGAAGAGCGTGAATCTATGCGCCAGGCCGTTATTAAAGACCGGGAGCTCTGGCTTAGTGATTATCTGGCGGCACCGCGCGCAGGCGGTATAAATATTGACGTTAAGGTCGTGTGGCACAACAGGCCGTTTGAAGCGGTAGTATTGGCGGTGCTGGAAGACGGTTATGATCTGGTGATTAAAGGCACTCATGATCATGATGTGCTCAAATCGATGATTTTCACCCCAACCGACTGGCACATACTACGCAAATGCCCCTGCCCGGTGCTGTTGGTAAAAGATCATGACTGGCCACAAGGCGGTAACATAATTGCTGCGGTAAATGCCGGCAGCCAGCAGCAACAACATCAATCTTTAAATCAACGCGTGATAACCCAGGCACAAAAGATGGCCGCTATGCTGCAGGCCAGTCCTCATCTGGTTAACGCCTTCCCAGGCACACCGGTTAATATTGCTATTGAGATCCCGGAATTTAATCCGCAGGAATACAACAGCACGATGAAGGCGCATCACACTGATGCTGTTACAGCCCTGGCCAAACAACACCATATCGACACTGCGCAGTGCCATGTGCTAGAAGGTATGCCTGAAGATGTGATCCCACAACTGGCCCAGCAACTGGATGCCGAAATGGTGGTCATCGGTACTATAGGTCGCACCGGCCTGTCAGCCGCAATCATAGGTAATACCGCTGAACATGTAATAGATAGGCTGGATTGCGATGTATTGGCAATGAAACCAGATGACTTTGTTTGCCCGATGCAGAAAAACTGAGTTTTGCTGCGTTGCCGGCTTTGGTATTGCGGCGCACTTGGCTATAATGTGCGCCATTTTTATCAGTGGTAACTGTTATGACGCACGCCGCCCAAGCCAAAGCTCAATATAATCTGAACAAACTGCATAAACGTCTGCGCCGTGGTGTCGGACAAGCGATAGCCGATTTCAATATGATTGAAGAAGGCGACAAGGTGATGGTGTGTTTATCCGGCGGTAAAGACTCTTATACCCTGCTGGATATTTTGCTGAACTTACAGCAATCTGCGCCGGTTAACTTTTCGCTGGTAGCGGTAAATCTGGATCAAAAGCAGCCAGGCTTTCCGGCCGATGTACTGCCGGCTTATCTGAGTAGCATAGGGGTAGATTTTCAAATCGTCACCGAAGACACCTACTCGATTGTGAAAGAAAAAATTCCTGAAGGCAAAACCACCTGCTCGCTGTGTTCGCGTCTGCGCCGTGGCATTTTATACCGTACAGCTAAAGAGCTGGGCGCGACTAAAATTGCTTTGGGTCATCATCGCGATGACATGCTCGAAACACTGTTTTTGAACATGTTTTACGGCGGCAAGATGAAATCAATGCCACCTAAGCTGGTAAGCGACAATGGCGAGCATATCGTTATTCGACCTTTGGCATACTGCAAAGAAAAAGATATTGAAAAATACTCTGTTGCGCGCGAGTTTCCGATTATCCCCTGTAATTTGTGCGGCTCACAAGACGGTTTGCAACGTCAGGTGGTGAAAGAGATGCTGCAGGATTGGGATAAACGTTTTCCCGGCCGGATTGAAACCATGTTTCAGGCCATGCAAAACATAGTGCCGTCACATATGGCAGATAAAGCGCTGTTTAATTTTGCTGCACTGACTAAAGACACCGAACTGACTGAACGCGATACCGCTTTTGATAAAGAGTCGGTACCGGCAGTACCAGTAGGCCTTGATACAGAAGACAATAGTGATGCCGATAGCCCGGTGCAAATTATTGCGCTGAGCTAAGCGGATTACGACAAAGGCACGCCTTTAGGGCGTGCCATTGTTTATCAGCGGCAGCAAGTACAAAGGCCGGCGGCTAAACTGCCAGTGTCCTGACATTGCAGCTGCATCATCGAGTTTAATTTCACAGCGATCTTTTTCACACACTGTTATGCGTTTAGCCGCCGGATCTAAGGTCGGTGTATCATCATCAGCCAGCTGCACAATAACGCCGGCTACATCAGGCAACCAGTATTTACCCAGACCCGCCATATCATCCAGCAATACATCAAACTGCTGCTGGTAATGTGCCAGAGTGGCATAGTCTAACGTCATTGGCAGACGCATCCGCGAACGCAGCCGAAACTGCACCTGGCAGGGCTCTGCATTGTCTGCCTGATACACCTGCAGTAGCGCATTGCTGTTCTTTAACGCTTCATCATACGGCAGACTGATTTCGCCATTGCCGGCAGTATCGAGGCTGATATCATGCTGATCACTTAGCAATTTCAGGCTATAAAAGCGGCAAGGTTGGCCGCTGCGCTCGCCAATTAACGCAAATGCCAGCGTTATATCACTGTATTCGGGTTGCTGTAGTTTTTTCATCCGACCATAGAAGCCGTTATAGTGCAGCTGCAAATCAGCATAGGCCGGCATTGCCAGCAGCGTAAGCAGCATAAACAAAGATCGCATATTATTCTTCCAGCAGCTTGCGGTTAAAACGGATCATGCCGCTGATTTCAGCAATATACTCATGCCCACGTTCTGAATAGGCCCCAAGACCAGCGGCTAACGCCTCGCCTCGTACGGGCTTACCTTCGCTGCGCAACCTGGCTCTGATAGTGCGCAGTGTGTCATAGGTATGAAAGGTGTTCAGGTTGTAAAAATAACTTTTTATGCTGGCGCCCGGACCGCTGAATTTGGCGACCTCATGGTTTTGCCCTTCAGTTCTGGATTGCGGTACCAGGCCACAGCCTTCGCGAAAACACCACTGGCCAAAAAAGTTATAGCCTTCGACGGCAAAGCGGCTGGTGCCCCAGGCTGATTCATTGGCCGCCTGCATCAGTACCAGTGTGTCCGGTATTATATCTACCCGCTTTAACAACTCCTGCAGCATGGTTTGATCGGTTTCGGCTACATCCATGCGAAATTCATCGTACAAACTGTACAGGAAGGCATATTCCTCCAGAGAAACACGCATGCGTTTTTGCTTTTTCTGTTGTATATCGAGCAATTGCTCACGCAACGAACGCAAACGGGCATTTTCACGCTTCACATATGGCCGCAAATAATTGAAAAACGCCCGTTTTCTATCGGTGATATTGCTGATGAGATTAAAATCCGGCAATGGCTTAAATACCACCGCAGGTTGCGTATACGCCAGCCGGGCTAATACCTTTTTCTGATCGGCAGCGCTTAGCGCCGTCAGACGGTTTGGCTTTTGCCAATCCTCCAGCGAGTCCAGCTGTTTTACCGGTTCAAGCTCAGTAAAAGGGCTGACTGCCGCCGCCACTACGGCCAGCCAAAACAACAGTATTATCAATCTTTTTAAAAACATCTATCACCTTGAGGCTACGACTGCACTGCATAATGCACTGCTTTGCTAACCAATTTATTACAATATAAAGTGGCCATTTTACCTGCTAGCGTAGTTTTATACGATGAAAAACTGAAATAGTGCAGTTTTTTTCTATTTTGCCCGACCTTGCCCATTGCCAGCGCACCTTGGGTATGACACCGTATAGCTTTGGTTATTCAGCAGTCCGGACGTATAGAAAGTGGAGTTTTAAGGTCATTGTTATGAAACCGATTGAGCGCTCATCAAAGTTAGACGGCGTATGTTACGACATCCGCGGCCCTGTGGCACAAGAAGCCCGGCGCATGGAAGAAGAAGGCCACCGTATTCTTAAACTGAATATTGGCAACCCGGCGCCTTTTGGTTTTGAGGCCCCGGATGAAATTTTAAAGCATGTGATCCACAACCTGCCCACTGCACAGGGTTACACTGACTCGCAAGGGATTTATCCCGCCCGGGTAGCGGTGGCGCAGTATTATCAGCAACGTGGTATTTTGGGTGCTGACGCTGACGATGTTTATATTGGCAATGGCGTGTCAGAGCTAATACTGATGTCACTGCAGGCGCTGCTGAACAACGGCGACGAAGTACTGGTGCCCTCGCCTGATTATCCGCTTTGGACAGCCGCCGTTAATCTGGCCGGCGGCAAAGCCTTGCACTACCGCTGTGATGAACAACAAGATTGGTATCCGGATCTGGCTGATATCAAGGCTAAAATTACGAAAAAAACCAAAGCCATAGTGCTGATTAATCCGAATAACCCTACCGGCGCCGTATACGACAAGGCCTTTTTACTGGAGCTGTTAAAAGTAGCCCGTGAACACCGCTTAGTGGTATTGAGCGACGAAATTTACGACAAAGTGCTGTACGACGGTACTGAGCATGTCAGCACAGCGTCGCTGGCAGATGATTTGATCATGCTAACCTTTGGTGGCTTGTCAAAAAACTACCGTATTGCCGGCTTTCGCGTTGGCTGGTTATTTATTTCCGGCGCAAAAAGCCTGGCGCGCAACTATATTGAAGGCCTGAACGTGCTGGCGTCAATGCGGTTATGTGCCAATGTGCCGTGTCAGCACGCCGTGCAAACCGCACTGGGCGGTTACCAGAGCATTAACGAGCTGGTGGTGCCAGGCGGACGCTTGTATGAGCAAATGGATTTGGCGCACCGACTGGTAACACAAATTGACGGCATTAGCTGCATGCGTCCCAAAGGTGCCATGTATTTGTTTCCGAAAATTGACCGCAAGAAATTCCGTATAAAAGATGATGAACTGTTTGTGCTGGATTTTCTGCGCCAGCATAAAGTCTTACTGGTGCACGGCAGAGCCTTTAACTGGCCGGAGCCGGACCACTTTCGCATCGTGTTCTTGCCACATAAAGAACAACTGGAAGCGGCTATTGCTAAGCTGGCACAGTTTTTACCCGGTTACAGCCAGTAAATTATCCGCAAAAAAGGCAGCCTGGCTGCCTTTTTATTTGCCGTCACGGCAATGCTCACCACTGATTTCAAATTCGATTGTGGTATGGCTCAATTTGTAGGGTGCCAACACTGCCGCTATTTGTTGTTTGTAATGCAATTGCCGCTCAGCATTGGCCGGCGTGGCAATTTCTACATGCATCGTCAGCACATGCTGCTCGCCATCAAGAGACCACAGATGCAGATGATGAATAGATTCGACAAAATCCAGCCCGGATAACTGGTTGCTGATTTGTTGTTGTAGCTGTAGATCCGGGCTTACCTGCAAAAACAGCGCTAACGTCTGACGTAAGGCTTTTAACACGTTTAGCAAAATAAACAGCGTAAAAGCGATGC
Organism: Rheinheimera muenzenbergensis; assembly: GCF_036984005.1. Classification (NCBI taxonomy): domain Bacteria; kingdom Pseudomonadati; phylum Pseudomonadota; class Gammaproteobacteria; order Chromatiales; family Chromatiaceae; genus Rheinheimera; species Rheinheimera muenzenbergensis. Next base: position 60,013 of record NZ_JALAAR010000008.1, on the reverse strand, counting down.
TCAGTGCCGGATCAAGCCAGGCCCAGCCGGTAAAATACATCAGAACAGAACCCAGCAGTACAGCAACCCAACCCAGCACATCTTCAAGTAAATGCCAGCTCAGCACTTTTTCGTTCTGGGTTTTACCACTGCGTAACCGCAGCACCGCCATACCGTTAACCGCTACTCCTAAAATGGCTAACGCAAACATACCGCCGACATGCGGCAATTGTGGCTGCCATAACCGGGGTATAGCTTCAGACAGCACCCAGGCTGAGCCGAGTAACAAAATTACACCGCTGATTAACGCACTGAGCAGCGACCAACGCCGGTAACCATAACTGTAACGCTGAGTTGGTTGTTTCGCCGCAACCTTACTGGCGACCCAGGCAAAGGCTATCGCCAGGCTATCACCCAGATCATGGATGGCATCGGCAATAATCGCCACACTGTTAGTCAAGATGCCGCCGACTATCTCTATTAATGCAAAACCAAAGTTAAGCCAAAACGCCAGCGCAATATTGCTGCTTTCAGCCGGCGTATGGTTGTGGCCATGCGGATGTTGGTGCGATGCATGTGAATGCGGCGGATGAGCGTGTTGCGTCATAACTAACGAAGCAGCCTGATAGTCAATTTAAACCAGCTTAAAAGTAAAATCAGGCAGATACAATGTCACAGCGCGAATTATCTTCGTACTTGTATCTGTTTACATAACACAGTAGTCTGACAGCATTCTACAGCCGTCCATACTGCTAATAATAAATGACAACTGCTTTTTCTTTTAGCCAGGCTTTTGAAAGCCTGACCAACTATCTTGCCGGTGTAGTGTTTTATGCGTTTGATATTAACGGTGTCAGCATACCACTGGTGTTGATTTGGCTGGTTTGTGGCGCAGTTATTTTTACCTGTTATCTTGGTTTTATTAATGTACGCGGCTTTGGCCATGCTATCCGCTTGTTGAAAAACAATAAGCGCACTGGCGCCAAAGGTGAGATCACCCCTTTTCAGGCGCTAAGTACCGCACTGTCAGGTACTGTCGGTACCGGTAATATTGCCGGCGTTGCGGTTGCCATTAGCCTGGGCGGACCGGGTGCGACCTTTTGGATGATTGTCGCCGGTTTGCTGGGGATGTCGACCAAATTTGTTGAATGCACACTGGCGGTGAAGTACCGGCAACTTAATGCCGACGGCAGCGTATCCGGTGGCCCGATGTACTACATCAAAGCCGCATTAGATAAATGCAATTTGCCGTTAACCGGCACTGTGCTGGCGATGGCCTTTTCGGTATTTGTTATTTTTGGCTCTGCCGGTTTTGTGCACGTTAATCAGGGGTTTGTGCAGGTAAAAACGGTAACCGGTTTTGCAGATCCCTGGCTGTTTGGCGCTATTTATGCCGCTCTGGTCGCGGCGGTAATCATTGGCGGTATCAAAAGCATAGCCCGTGTCACCAGTATGCTGGTTCCGCTAATGTGCGCGGTTTATTTACTGGCTTCGTTATGCGTAATGGCAGCCCATGCCAGCGCTATTCCGTCAGCTTTATTGTTAATAGTGCAAAGCGCGTTCAGCCCGGAGGCCGGTTATGGCGGCTTAATTGGCGTGCTTATCCAGGGCTTTCGCCGCGCAGCCTACTCTAACGAAGCCGGTATTGGTTCATCACCTATAGCGCATGCTGCGGCGCAAACCGATCAGCCGGTAAAACAGGGTTTTGTTGCTCTGCTGGAGCCTTTTATCGATACCGTTGTTATCTGCACTATTACCGCGCTGGTGATTATCCTCACCGGTGCTTACCAAACTCCAGGGCTTGATGGTGTGCAAATTACCTCCGGCGCTTTTGCATCGGTATTTAGCTGGTTTCCCTGGGTGCTGATGGTAGCGTTACTACTATTTGGCTTTTCTACAGTGATCAGCTGGTCATATTACGGCTTAACCGGTTGGCGCTATCTGGTTGGGCAGGATAAACGTTTAACCCAACTGTATAAGGTGCTGTTTTGCTTTATCGTATCAGTTGGTGCCGTACCCAATATCATGGCAGTATTTGATTTTATCGACTCGATGATTTTTTTAATGGCGGTACCAAATATTCTCGCTCTGTATTTGCTGCTGCCCGAAGTTAAAGCCGACTTACGCGCTTACTGGAAAACAACACAGGCCGCTTAAGCGGCCTGCTCTACTGCAGCAATTTTTGCTTTTGGCTCAGCAGCCGTTTTGGCAGCTTTATCTGTTTTAGCCGGTGCTTTTTTTGCCCCTAAAGCTATCAGCAATTCGTCTTTTTGTTGCGCCATATATAAGGCTAACGCTTCTGTAACCGTGTCGTCAGCCAGTACTTTGCTATTGGTTAAAAAGGTTGTCAGTTCATCCGCAGTATCCAGCATTTTGTCATAGGCATCCGCCTCTGCTTTTGAAGTAAACGTCATTTTTTCCACTCCATTGCGTTCTACTACATATCTGGTGATAACAGCCATTTGTGCCTCCTGTTTTAATTACTGTTATTTTATACAGTATAAAAACAGAACTGTCTAATCTTTTTATTGCCACCTTTGTCTACTCGAAGTTTAACCCCAGTTAACGTACTATAGCCAGGCGAGTACCATGCGGGGATAAGCGCTTTGCGCGTTGAATTAACAAGGATAATCATGACACAGCAGCTTTGGTCTGAACGCCGTTTTGGCAACAGTAATAACCGACCTGGTGATCAGCGTACGCCCTGGCAGCGCGATCGCGCCCGCATTCTGCACTCGGCAGCGTTTCGCCGGCTGCAGTCAAAAACGCAGATCCTCGGTATTGGCCAAAACGACTTTTACCGTACCCGGCTAACACACTCGCTGGAGGCTGCACAAATAGGTACCGGCCTGGTTAGTCAGCTACGCAGCCGGGTTTCCGCTGCACTGGTTGCCATACTGCCCGACGACAGCCTGATGGAAGCGCTGTGTCTGGCACACGATATTGGCCACCCGCCTTTTGGCCATGGCGGTGAGACGGCACTTAACTTTAAGATGCTGCACGCCGGTGGCTTTGAAGGCAATGGCCAGACGTTACGTATCGTAGCCAAACTGGAACCCTATACGCTGGCGCACGGTATGGATCTGTCACGCCGCACCTTGCTGGGGTTATTAAAGTATCCGGTGCTGCAGCCCGATTTGCAACAACAGCCATTGCCCGGCATAAACCCGCTAAATTTAACACCCTGGCAGCCGGCCAAAGCCATTTTTGCTGCTGACGCCGACATTTTAGACTGGATCTTAGCCCCGCTGAGTACCGAAGATCGCGTATTGTTTCAAAGCACCGAACAGCTGGAGAAATCGCCTTACATTAAATCACGCTATAAATCGCTGGATGCCTCTATCATGGAGTTAGCTGACGATATTGCCTATGGTGTGCATGATTTAGAAGATGCCATAGTGCTGGGAAATATCAGCCAGGCACAGTGGCAGCAGCATACGGCCGATGATTGGGCGGCATTGCCAAAACAGTTACAACCTGTGCTGCAGCAAATTGGCAGCGATTTATTCAGTAATCAGCATCACTTGCGAAAAGATGCGATTGGCTCACTGGTAAATATGCTGATAAGTGCAGTTACGCTATCAGAAGTATTGCCGCAGGCAGCAGAGCCTTTGGTGCGCTATAACGCTACGCTGGCGGCAGCGCCGCTGACCATTTTGCAATGTTTAAAACAGCTGGTATATCGCTGCGTCATCTTAAAACCCGATATTCAGCAATCACGCTTTCGCTGTCAAAACATGCTGATGGCATTGTTTGATGCCTTCAGCTCAGATCCGGCGCGGCTGCTACCGGCCAATACCCAGTTACGTTGGCAGCAGGCTGAAAACGAGCAAAAAAGCCGGGTGATCTGTGACTATATCTCCGGCATGACAGATGATTATGCCGAGCACATGTACCGCCGCCTTTACGCCAGCGGCGTTTAATAACTAAGGATAAGTTGTAGTGACAACATCGGTTTTACGCGTTTTGGCCGGGCCAACTGCACTGGCACGTATTAAACAACATGGTTTGGATCAGGCTGACTTTAACGTAATGGTTGGCGCCAGCGGCGGGCCGAAGTGGTTTAGTCTGTTTGGCCTGGATCAGTATTTATTTGGCGAATTCTTTCAAGGCCGCAGCACACCACTGCATATTTTAGGCAGCTCGGCTGGTGCCTGGCGTTTTGCCTGCTTTGCTCAGGCTGATCCTGTTGCGGCATCACAACGCTTTTGTCAGGCCTACAGCCAGATTTGCTACCCCAAAAATGCGGATATTAACCTTATTAGCGAACTTTCTGCCGCTATTATTGATGCGGTATTACCAACAGAGCAGCATATTACCGAGGTGCTGACAAACCCGGTTGTTAAACTGAATCTGGTTGTCGCCAAAGCGCGGCGAATGTCTACCGTACGGCATAAACTGCTGCAGGCGGGTGTGCTTACCTTAGCTGCCGGCGCTAATCTGCTGCACCGTAAACATTTGCAGCATTTTTTTCAGCGCGTGCTGTTTCACAGCCCGGGCGAGCCGGCACCTTTTCATTACGCCGGCATACTGCCTACCCAACACGTTGAGTTAAACCAGCAAAATCTGCGTCAGGCGGTGTTGGCCAGCGGCGCTATACCCATGGTATTAAACCCGATAGAAAATATCGCCGGCGCCGGCCAGGGTTTGTATTATGATGGCGGGGTAACTGACTACCATTTTGACTTGCCGTTTACGGACGATGGCCTGGTACTTTACCCGCATTTTTACCCGCACCTGACTCCAGGCTGGTTTGATAAAGCTTTAAGCTGGCGCCGCAGCAAGCCGGCGCATTTACACAATGTGGTATTGCTGTGCCCGTCAGATAGCTGGGTGAAATCTTTACCTTTTGGCAAAATTCCGGATCGTAACGATTTTAAATTACCAGACAATATCAGGCTCGATTACTGGCAGCAGGTGATTAATCGCTCACATGAATTGGCTATTGCGCTGCAACGCGGAGACTTTCAGCTGGAAGCGATATAAAGTGGCGAATTTTCCGCCAGTTAGCGCAGCAACATATCAATATACTGTTAGCGGTTTGATTTTTCAGGTTAAACTAGCCGCCTGTTTTAGTTTCAGGGAAGTAACATGGCTGCACGCGATCCTATTACCAATACGGTTAAACTGGTTGAGAGCAACCAACGCCGCCGGTTAAACCGTGCTTTAGCCTTACAACAAGGTGAAATATCTAATTTGAGTTTCTGGGTAAGCCAGATCTCTATGATTGTTGCCACTGTGCTGGGCGTCTATCTGGCGGCTCAGCAGGGCTTACAGCAAGCCGTTACGTTTGAGCAGATCCAAAGCGACAAAAGTAACTATTACCTGCGTAAATCATTGCAACACGAGCTCAGCGATAACCTGCAGTTAATCCAGCAATATACCGAACAGATTAAAGGTGCCGGCGCGCACAACATCAAACGCTTTGGCCTGCAGTTGGACACCTTTGTCTGGGAAAGTATGAAGTTCTCCCCCGCCACCTTGGAAACGCCGTCTGTTTTACTAAGCGAAAGCCGTAAATTCTATCGTGAAGTTAATGATATTCATCTTAAAATTCAAAGCAGCTTTTACAGCAGCCATCACGGCTCCAAACTGTTATTAGCCCAGGTAGCCCATATGCAAACGCAGGTATTGCCGTTGTTTGAAACTGACACCCATCAGCTGAAACAAGCGCTGGCACAGCAAAATGTTGAGGTAGATTAAGTGAAACGAGCACAGTTATATTGCCCTTGTTGTCAGGGCCAGTCACTCCAAACTGTTGAGTTACACGCTCAGCAAGTCGACCGCTGTCAAAAGTGTAACGGCCTGTGGTTTGACGATAAGGAATTGAGCGATGCCATAGCCCACAGTAGCGCGTTAACAGATGCCTATTGTGTAAAGCAAGGTTTTGGCGAAAAACTGGAGCAACATCAGTATCATTGCCATCGCTGTGATAAAAAAATGCAGCAGTTTCATCTGTTGAAAGATTACCAGGTAACGTTAGACAAGTGCAGCCACTGCAACGGTATTTGGGTAGATGGCAATGAAGCTGAGCAAGTACTGGCCGCACCTAAGCTACAGGCAGCATTAACAGAGCTGAATAAAAAAGTCTGTGCAAAAAGCTGGTTATTTCAATTTTTTACCCAAATGCCAAAAGAGTACAATATTAAACCGCAGCGCACGCCGCTGGTTACCTGGACCTTGCTGGCACTGAATATCATTATTTTCTTGCTATATGGTTTTGATGAGCATGCTACCGAACAGGTGTTTAGCGTTTTTGCGTTAGATTCTGTGGCACTGGGTCAGGGCGATTTATGGTGGAGCCTGCTTAGCTACCAGTTTTTACATGGCGGCGTTTTGCATCTGCTGGGCAATATGTATTTTCTTTGGATCATTGGCGACAATCTGGAAGATGCACTGGGACCCTGGGCTTTTCTGGCGGTTTATCTGCTGTGTGGTGTTGCCGCTGCACTGGTTGAAATGCTGATGTGTTACCTGGTAGATCGCGATTTACTCATGGTAGGCGCCAGTGGTGCCGTGGCTGGCTTATTTGGTATGTATTTATTGTGGTTTCGCCACGCCAGCCTGACCTTTATGTTTGTTGTCTGGCAGAAGAAGCTCAATCCGGCCTGGTACTTTGCTATCTGGGCGGCACTTAATATTCTGGGCTTACTGGCGGAAGATTTGAGCGTAGCTTACTGGGCGCATTTAGGCGGTCTGGCAGCAGGTTTAGTGGTGGGCGTCTTGCTAAAAGAAAAAGTACTGGCGCAAAACCCGTTGCTACAGTTATTGCAGCAGCCTGAGGCGAAAATACAACGTTAACCCTATCGCAGGCCAGGCCTGTAACGGAGCTTTTAATGACAACTTCTTTGCTGCTAACACTGTTTATTGCCATGCTACTGCCGTTTTTGGCCAAAGCACCGCTGGCGTTTGCCATGCAAAAGTCCGGCGGATACGACAACCATAACCCGCGGGCGCAACAAGCAACACTACAAGGCTTTGGCCAGCGCGCCAACGCGGCACATTACAACAGCTTTGAAGCCTTATTAATTTATGCCTGCGCTGTATTTACCGCTGTAGGCTTAAATGCAGTAGATCAAACCATCGTTATTTTAGGCTGGGTGTTTATCGCCAGTCGCATCGCCTATCTGCTGTGTTACTGGCTCGACTACGCCACCACCCGTTCAGTCATGTGGCTGGTGGGTATCGTGGCTGCGTTTGTGATTGCCGGACGTGCGGTGTTGCTGTAGTAGCTGGTAAGTATTTTAATACGCACTATGACAAGACAGATACCGTTAACCGTGGTATCTGTCTTAATGAGTACTAGTCGTTAGTTTATAGCAGCGGCCAAACGCTGACGTATTTCGCTTAAGCTTTGATTGATCAGCAATTCACCATTTTCAAACACCGGCTTAAATTCACAGTTAGCAACATCGTGCCAGCTGGCTTGATCTTTCAGGTAATATTCACCGTTAGTATCTTTAAACACTGCAACTAAACCTTTAGCAGAGCGTTTGGTGCCGTCATCTGTTTTCGGTGCTTTAAAGATTTCCCGGTCGACACCGTCCACCCTGGCAAAGGTCGCTTTGACAGCGAAGCCATCGGTATCACGCGTTACATATTGATAAGTGTAACTACCTATGCCAAATACCACATTGGTTGACGCAAAGCCTTTAGCTTGTAAACCGGCACAAATGGCTTCAGCACGCTCTATGGTAATAGAGTCACCGTAAATTAAGCCGACATGGGGGTCGAGTATTTTGTAGCCTTTAGCTGTGGTAGAACCACCAAACACCTGCCACAGACATTCAATCGCACCTTTGAACTCGGGGCTACCAGGCTGTGCATCAGGATCACCACAAATAACTTTTACCGGGCAGCCGGTGTCAGGACGAAACACAACTTTGCCATCCCGGGCTAAAATTTTAGCTTTTAATTTCACGGTGAAATCTGTCATTACCTGCCAGAAATCCCATGAGTCAGATACGATGCTAACTATGCCTTGCGGGTAAATGTCTTCAATTAACCGACGGAAGGTTTCCAGCTCATTTTCCATGCCACCGGCGCACATTACTGAATGCTCGGTCGCCGCTACACTGCCGCCGACTAACTCTTTGTCGCTGTCAGCATTGTAATATTGCTCTAAGAAATCTATCGCCGGAATAGTGTCAGTGCCGGTAAAGCTAAGCAAATGAGCCGCTCCGCTCATTGTCGCAGCCTGCACACCAAACATGCCGCGGAAGCTAAAATCGTGTCCCTGCCAGTTAACAAATTCAGTGCTGCCGTCCGTCTCGCTGGCGTAATACGTCAGGATTTTTTTATACTGATGCGCTGTCGTCGCACTGGTACACATACCCCAGACATTAGCTGACAAAATAGTTTCCAGATAATTAGTTAACCAGAAAAAGCGCTCGTCAGTGTTATAGATAGTCAGGCAAGGCACTTTTAACGGATAAACACTCCCCTCTGGCAACGCCAGTATTTTAATCGGTAAATAGCCCAAATCATGCAAGTCGGCAATATGCGCTGTACCTACCTGGTTTGGCCCCAGGTAATTGTTGATGCGTCTTTCAAAGGCGGCAATAACCGTTTCTTTTGGTTGCTGGAAAAAATCACGGTTCCAACTGTCTATCAAAAAGTCTTTAATGAAATATTGCAGACCAAAAAACACCATTTTGTCGGTATAGCTGCGTCTGGTACCACGGGCAGTTAAATTACTGAAAATAAGCTGGGTGCCATCAGGGTATTGCCGGCGGTGATCAACTTTATAACCATCTATGGCGATAACAGGATTTAACTTCATTTTACTTCTCCTTGTGTAATCAGAAACGGCGTAACCGCAGTTACGCTTACAAATTCAGAACCTTTCACCGCTAAGCTATCGGTACAGTACACCTTATCAATACCACTTTGCCGCAGTGCGTCTTCTTTAGCGCTGCCCTCATAGTGCGATACCACCAGTACAATGCTTTCAGCACCTTTTTCTTTTAATTTTTTTGCCAGCTCTATAAAGGTGCGCCCGCCGGCACAAATATCGTCAATAATCACGCAGGTAGCGCCGTGCAAACTGTCGGCAAAAACTTCAGTGGCAACAATTTTACCGTCCCGCACATCGCGAATTTTATCTGCTCTTACAACCGGTACCCCGCCTAAAAAAGCTGACAATTCGAAGATCTTTTTATTAGCGCCGGCATCCGGAGAAATTAGCGTAATATCACGGCCAAGGCTGTTTACCACATCCTGAACAAAAGCATGGTTTTTAACCACCTGCACCTTGTTCAGTAATGCAGCGGTCACATCGCTGTGTGGATCAAATACCGTTACGCTATTAAATTGCAGGGCATTAATTAGGCTGGCATACACCTTCACCGACAATGGCTCACCAGGGTTACAAACCCGGTCTTGCCGCGCCCCCGGAAAGTACGGCATAAATAAATCAATACTGGCGGCACCCGCCCGCTTCAGTGCATCGGTCAGCAGTAATAACTGCATAACTGAGGCGTCACCTTGATAACGAAACAACAGCTTAACGTTGTGCGCCGGTGTTTCCGTTAATCGAATGTGGTTTTCACCGGCACCAAAACAAAATTGCTGATAGCCGCAATTTTCAGTCGGCGGCAAAACGTAAAAATCCATGTTACGGCAGTTTTCCATAGCAGCTCCTAAAAACAGCGAATAATATCACTTCAATAAACACTTGAGTAACACCTGATACAAATTCAGTTAGTGTCTTAACGACACTCAATATATGTCTTTAGGACACACATGACCAGTAGATTCGTTAGATATTTTTTTTATAACAAGCTGGAAAACTGCAGCACTTAAGAATATAGTGTCCTAGTGACACTATTAAGGGCAAGTTATGACTGAGCAAGGTTTTATCCAACCGCTATTTACTGTCGACAATGTGATGTTTGCTATAAATAATGCCAGGCTCTATGTATTGCTGGTGAAACGTGCGATTGCTCCTTACCACAATAATTGGAGCTTGCCCGGAGGTTTTGTCGATATTGCGCTCGATAAGGACGTTGAAGCCTGCGCTATGCGCAAGTTAAAGCAGAAAACCGGACTAACACCAGCTTATCTTGAACAGTTAGAGGTATTTTCAGGTGCAGATCGCGATCCGCGCGGTTACAGTGTCAGTCTGGCTTTTTTTGCGCTACTGCCCTACACGCCGGTTAGTAGCCAGATCAACAGTGTTTCCCATGCCAGTTGGTGGCCGCTTGATCAACTAACGCAGCTAACACTGGCCTTTGACCATCAGTTTATAATTGCCCAGGCACATCAGCGCTTGCAGCAAAAAGCGTTGTACAGCATGTTGCCGGTATTTTGTTTACCAGCCACTTTTACCGTGGGCCAGTTAAAAATGGTTATTGAAACTATTCTGGGTAAAGACATTCAGCGCAAAAGCCTGATGCGGCGGATAGAAGCCAGCGACATGTTTACCCTAACCGAGCAAAAGCAGGTCTCTGGCGGCAGGCAAGCTCAGCTTTATCAGCTAAAGCCCGGGGTCGATATCACGCATTTCAGCCGAAATATGGGCGCTTAAAAAGCCAGCCTAGTTTGCGCCTTTCGCTAAAGTCTGATCGAGGTTTTGTTTTAGCTTTGCATAAGTTGCACTGTGGTTGGCAAATGTAGAAATAATTTCAAGATCCATCTGCGCTAAATCGGTGTTGCCTAACTGCGTAGCCGCAATACAGCGCTCAATATGTAAAAAAACATAGTGCCCTGTGGCATACATATTTATGCCATCCGTTGCTTGTTTGATCGCCTCGTCCCATTGACTGCAATGGTTATAAAATTTCGCTGAAACAAAATGTAAAAAGAAGCAATACTGATGCCGCTGTTTTGCCAGTACAACATATTCCTGGGCCGCTGTTACGTCATCGGCTGCCAATTTAAGTTGCGCTAACCGCTTATAAGCCATGCCATCTCTGCTAACTAAAGCGGCATAAGCCAAATAGTCATTTTCTGCTGACGAGTACTCGTCAGTGGCTAAATAAATGAAATTTCGAGTCAGATGATAGCGAGCCTCCTGTATCAGATAACGGGCAACAATCTGTTCTTCTCTACTTAAATCGGGCATCACCTGGTGTAAACAGGATAAAACCTCATCTCTGAAATACTCCGGCAGATTTTTGTTACAGCTGTTTTCTTTGTCAATATTATCTATAACTTCAATACCATACCGTACATATTCAAAGCTCACCTTGGGCCATTTCAACCACTTTTTCTTATGTTCTTGCAAAAAGTTAAAGGCTTCAATATCACCGTACATTTGTGCCCGAAAATCTGCGGTTAGTAACAGCGCTTCTTGCTGAGGCTGTTCGACAACACAACGCTCTTCAACTATGGACAATGCGTACTCTTTATAACCTGCGTTAAATAAAGCTTTACTCAACAGTAAGCATTCTTCCTCATTGTATGTTTCCCGCAACGCCGTTAGCGGCCGTTGTGCCAATTGTTTCGACAGAAATATTGATTTCAGTGACGCTAATACATCAAACGGATACAACTCAAGAATTACCTGATATTGCCGCAGCGCCTCCAGCGTATTATTTTGCATTGATGCAGCTGCCGCCAACGCATGTAAAGCCTGTATATCATCCGCAACTATAGCCAGCAGCGCTTTTGCATGCTTTTGTATCTGGTCAGGTTGTGTCGTCGAGTACGCTGTCTGCAGTTGTAATCTTAGAGATTCTTCGACAAAGTCACCATCCAGGCTTTGTGCTACCTCAATAACAGATCCATGCTTACCAAGCAGTTGAAAATTTGTAGCCAATAACCATCTGTAGTACTGATTTTCCGGTTCGGTATGTACAATTTCGTTTAAAAACCGATTGGCCTGCTCATGCTTACCAGCCTGAGTTAGCTCAATGCTGACAGAATAGTGATATTGTTGAATGGCAAATGCCAATATATCTTTTTTTGACAATGCCTTAGCACAAATAATCAACTTATGAAAATACTCAGCGCCTTGCTGTTCTTGCTTTGGTAAAGACAGTAACAATGACATCGCCCGCTCATACTGAGCAGTCTCAAGTAAAATGTCAGTTAGCAGCTTTTGATACAGCAGAACGTTATTTCCAGATTCAATTTGCTGCAGCAGCAACTGCTGTAATTCAACGCCATGACGTTTTTCCGTCAGATTAAGTAAAGCGACAATTTTGTAATAGGTGGCTTCTGCCAAGTCTGCAGACAGGTTGGCTGAATCAACATAGGCGTCAATTTTTAGCCATTGTTTTTGCTGCGCTAAATCACGCAATAGCGGTAAATCAATATGTTCACAGGTTGTCATTGTAAGGTTTCCCCAGCAACGTTGACGCCGGTAGCTTGGCCAAATTGCGGATGCCGGCACCAGGGACTGTCGTCGGTCGTTAATAATCGTTGTGTAATAGCTATGGTGCTCTTTCCCTTTTCATCGTCTAAGTTGCCCATGGCAAACTGACGCCCTATAAGATAGCTGTGCCCATATTCAAACCAGTTACTAAACACTTTTTGTACTGCATTAGCTTGTTTATATATTTCATCCCAGGCTTCTCGCTCTGAAATATAGCCACAGGTAGCAGCCATGCGCGCTAAAGACGTTACTCTGCCAAAATCCCAGGCGGCAATACCGCCAGAGCCGATAACCGAGCGGTAATGTCTGACCAACATTTCGCGTTGATATTGTTTAGTATCTTGCTGACGCAACGTTTCAGCGACTAATCGCCATTCATGCTCCGGCATCAACATCTGAGCTCGAAACAGGCTGTTAAACACCTGCCGTTGCCCCTGCTCGACCAGCCATTGAACATTTTCAAAATAGGTTGTTCTATCAACAATATCCCACCAACCGCTCAGAACGCGTGCAAAGGTTTCAGCGTCACTGTGCAGCAGTACATCATGCCGCTGGCCGTTAACTTGCGTCAGTATTGCACTTAACCCCAAACACCATAATTGATGTTGTTGGTAACCTTCAGGGTTATATAGCTGAGTCATAGCGGGCTTTCCGTTTCATGAGCACGGGCATCAATTTCGTAGGGCGCATCAACTACCCAATGCGTGGCGGCTGCTAAAAACGACATAATCATCCTTGTTTGTTATTTCAGCGTTTGACAATTTGCGCTTTCATTCTTTATTTATCAGTGCACGATTCCATACCCGTGCGGTAGGTAGATACCATGCCTGAGCCACTGTGTTTTTGCAGCGCAGTAAACGCCTGGTAGCTTGGCTTATAAGTCACCTGATAATTTATATTTACCTGCAGGCCAAAGTTACCGCAGCAATTTGCACTGACCGTGGCATCCTGGCTGATAATTTTAAACTCTTCCAGTTTGTGCTCTTTAGCAAACGCTAGCAGCTTGTCTGTTTTTGTTTGGTAAATAGCGCCGACATCTGCCTCCGCTACAACCTGAATGTTTTCGACGTACGACAAGCTGGCAACGTCCATAACTTTACATACGGCTTCATCAGCATTAACAAACAGAGGGCTAACCAACAGGGTAAAAGGCAGAAGGTGTTTCATCATAAGTTCCTGAGTAGTATAGTGTTCATCCGAACATCCTTGCCAAAATCGGCGCAGTATACTAACTCAGGATAACCGTAATGTAAACGACAGGTTTACAATGTAAACTAGCACTTTAAAACCAATGGAAGTGTTAACGTTTTAACTATCGAGCGAAACTTTTTTTAATTATGTTTGATGTGGTTAGCTCGATTTTGCGCTATTCCGGCCTTAGAGGTCAAATTAGTACCGTATCATAAACCTTTCACGGTGCATTTAACTGTTATCGATACAACTCCATTCGCATCAGATATTTACCATACTGCTCCATAGTCATAAATTCATCGCCGGCCAAATAGTAATCTCTTTCAATTTCTTTCATGGCGTCGGCAATTTCATCTTGCGTAGAGGAGCTTTCATAACGGTAACTCCAGTATTTTTTAAGCTCTTCCAAGTTGAATGGATCTTTGCCAATTAAGGGGCCTTCTTCAATCTTCTTTTTCAGTTTCTCTTGCTGTTCACGAAATCTCATCTCAAGAATTTCTTGACCGCACCTATTTTTTTCTATCTGCTCTGGCGAAAAATTATTTTTACTCATTGGTAGTTTACCTTATCATGTTTTGCTACAGAGCCCTTGCAAGTCAAACTACTTCCTATTTAGTTTCAGTCTGACCAGACTTATCAAGTTTATGTATTCTTTCTATGAATACAGAACCTTTACCGATTCCAAATTCTCTTTACATAGCAACCCAGCGGGTCTACCCAGTTAATATGATTCGGTGCGTATTGGCAGTGGTTGATACTACCCAGCAGCCAAATCGGGTCCTGGCTAATAAGGCGGCCGGTTTGTGGGTCGTAGTACTTGAAATGGTTGCAGTGTAAACCACTTTCGCTGTCATAGTACTGGCCCTGAAAGCGGATTGGGTTGTCTATGGTGTTAACTGTCAGCGTGGCTTTACCAAACACGCTGTAGTACGCTTGCCAAACGATGTTGTTTTCGCTATCGGTTAGGCTAAGCGGTGTGCCTAACTGGTCCAACTGGTAAAAATACAGCTGGCCGACGCCAATCAGCGGACGTAATTTTCAAAAAAAAACTAAAGAACTGATTTACCCATTAACGATACAACTCCATTTCCATCAGATACTTTCCATACTGCTCCATGGTCATAAAACGTTTACCCAACAAGTAGTAATCTCTTTCAATGTCTTGCATAGCCCTGTCTACTTGAGTAGGAGTAAGGGTGTTTTGATAACGAAAACTCCAATACCTTTGTAACTCTTGCAAATTGAATGGTTCTTTTCCTATTAGACGAGCTTCATCCATTGCTTTGTTTAAAATTTTCTTACTTTCAACTTCATTCTTTGCTCTAATTTCTTGCAGTTTTCTGTCATGTTCATTCATAGAATCACCACTAATTTTTTCCATGCTGGTCAATAGCTTGCTTCCACGTTTTCCCTTTGTTGGCGCTTAGTGCGTTTATAGCATCAGCCTTAAACTTTCCTTCGGGTAAAGAACAGGTCACTCTGGCAATTTCATCGTCATTAATCACCTTTTCTGTAAGATCATCAACTGCTAGCTTCGGATTTTTTGTCAGCTCTTCATATGCATCAAAATTAGTTACTGACGTTTTACCGTTAAAAACGACAGCAGCTAATTCTTTATTTCCGTCTGGCAGCGTATGATATAACTCATAACGACCTAAGCTTGGATTTTTTTCGTAATACTGAACGAATTGGTCTCTATTACCTCGCGCAGCGATGAAACCTCCTGCAACAACATCGAATGGTACTATGGGGTCATCTCCACCAGGCTTTCTTAGCAACACACCGAGCAACGACATTTCTAGCGGAGCATCAACATCAAAGACATTCAATTGGCGTCCTGTCTCAAGTGCTTCTTTGTGCAGATTTTCAATTTCATAGAGGCCTCCAAGTCGTTTATCCACAATAATTGATGGCACTTGTTCTTTATTCTCTGGTTTAAGCAACTCAGTTTTAAGTTTATCGGCAAGCATTGCCGCTTCCCAATGTGTCTGATTATGGGTTAGATCTATACCATCTTTTTTCGCTTCATTGATTAAGACTGGTTTAAAGTCATCCGGATTAATAACTGGAATGTCACCTTGCACCAATTCAGGAATCACCCCAGATTTCTTCAATCTAGATTTGCCAGCACCAGTATTACCCCGCATTGCATGTATCGCGGGGGCACCTACAACAACTTGCGTTCTAGCTAACGCTTCAGTTGTCGCCGTATCTAATATTTGATTATGCAGTTGTTGCCTTTCTTTTATCCAGTTTTCATCAACTGCAGCTTTATTCCAAGGATCACCCGTCGCGTGTTCTTCACTAAAAGCATCGAGTGTAGTCATTGCACCGTTGCTGTTTGCTAGCGCTGCTTTGCGGGCTTCGTAGCTATCGCCATCCTCTTTTGCACAAAGTCCCAGCGGGTCTATCCAATTGATATGGTTAGGTGCATATTGGTAGTGGTTAATGCCCCCTAACAGCCCTATTGGATCCTGGCTGATAAAACGGCCGGTTTGTGGGTCGTAGTACCTGAAATGGTTGTAGTGTAGCCCGCTTTCGCTGTCATAGTACTGGCCCTGAAAGCGGATTGGGTTGTCTATGGTGTTAACCGTCAGCGTGGCTTTACCAAACACGCTGTAGTACGCTTGCCAAACGATGTTGTTTTCGCTATCGGTTAGGCTAAGCGGTGTGCCTAACTGGTCCAACTGGTAAAAATACAGCTTCCCGCCGCTTATTAATGCCAGCGGCTTATTGCTACCTGGCTCATACAGATACCAGCGATACTCGCCCTGGCTATATTCGCCAACCAGGGTGTTGCCTTCCCACAAGTAATCGGTGCGACCAGTGGCTGTTATCTTGGCGCTACGGCGGCCGAAGGCGTCATATTCGTAACGCGTTACCGCAACGCCAGCTGAATTAGTATTGCTTAGTGCCGTTAGCTGGTTAAAGCCGTTGTATTCCCGCTGCTGGCGTTTGCCATTAGCTGGTTATCACTATCTATGATCCGGAAGTTATCTAGTTCATCCCCCCCTCAGTCGTTATTCCACTCAACTTTGCTATCACCCAACATGTCACACACACCAAACCGTAGCAATTTGTCAGCATACAGATAAAAAATGTGAAACTTCGCCAGCGACCTTATCCACTCTGGATTAATTTGCATTTCACCATAATACGCACCTGCAAGTTGCCCGTACACTGCACCAACAGTATCGGCATCTCCTGCCAGGTTCACCGCCAAAATAGCACCATCTTCAAAGGTATCCGTATGGTGAAATGCCCAAATAGCCGCCTCCAGCGTATCAATAACGTAGCCGCTTGATTTTATCTGGTCGCGTGTCTTTTTATGTGCGTTTAATGCGGCCTCAACCACTTTAGGCGCCAGTACTGCTCTGCCGTCCCACATGCCTATAGTTGGTGTATAAAGCTCTGTTGTTAGTTTGTGCTTTGGTACGCCTCTTATTGCGCCATGAATTAATACGCCAAAATAGCGACACGCGTCGACGGCTTCAACAGCACCATGGGTGGTGCGTGATGATTCACCGCATATGCGGGCTACTTCTTTCGGTGAGCTAAATGCAAATAACGCTGCAGGCGCTACCCGCATTAATGAGCCATTACCTGCCGTATCTGGCGAAGTAGAGCCAGCATAGACGGTTTTATCAGTTTCGTACTTATACAGTGCTGACATCACCGTATTGCCAATATCAAAACACTCGCCGTTGACGCTAAAAGCTCCTTCTCGCCACCAATACCAATAAAGCTTTATTTGATTAGCAACATTTGAACTTTCACAACGAACAAGACTATGTGCCAAACATAACGCCATACTAGTATCATCCGTCCATTGGCCGGGTTTAAGGTTAAAAGGCCCACCACCGCTAAGTTCGGTCACCATAGGCTTGCTATCTCTGGCGCTGAATTCTAATGTTGTACCTAAGGCATCGCCCAACGCCAAGCCGAGTAAAGCACCACGAAATTTCGAAGCAAGTAATGAAGAATTTTGTCCAACAGTGTCGAGATAAGCCTTACATTTACCTTGATCAGCTCGGCTTATGCGAAGTGTTATATACCCTGTTAACCAGTACATAATTCGACGAGAACCTTCATCCATTCTGTCATGCAAAGGGGGAAAATCTAAATCGTCACGAAATAATCTTAAATCGTGCATTAAATCAAGATTTGCAACAGTCAATCGTTCTCTTTCATCTCGCGATAACTTCTTCATGTGCGTTCCTTCAAAACAACATTCCAAACAGGAAGACCTTCTTTATCAAGTACTTTATCTTTACTTACCACATCAAACTCGCAACCTGTTCTAAATAGCATTTCGGCTTCAAGATCTTCAAACACTGACACTCCGCAAACGTTGCCAGCATTATTAGCTGACAGTACTGTAATATTTACGTTTCCATCAAAAGATTTATTGGCATCATAAGAGGAACTCATAAATGCCTCTTCGGTAAAAACACCACCCTCGGGAAATAGCTCCTCTACCAGTTCATCGCTTAAGGTCACCCCTCTGGTTACTGGACCATCATGTGAATATTGCTCAGTATTTGCCAGCTTATTAATACCTGAATTTGCGCTTTCCACCAAACCTGACCATTCGCCAGGATTACCAGCCCTTAAAGCCGGATTTATATACTCATAATAAGATGCTGTATATGCCCGAATCGCAATAAATTCATGGTAATCCAGTAAGTCCTTTAACGCAGAGCATTCATACTTAGCCTGTGCATTAGCAACAAACTCATTACCAGCAGACACACTACTACTGTGTTTTTTAATCAGATTTTCAATATCAACTGCTTTATTATGCCCTACCTGTTCAGCATTAACAGGATCAGTATACTTGTTAGTCAGAAAGTCAAAGTTGTCTGGAATTAAGGGTATAGTTTCCTTCGCACACAAACCCAACGGGTCTATCCAGTTGATATGGTTAGGCGCATATTGATAGTGGTTAATGCCCCCTAACAGCCCTATTGGATCCTGGCTGATAAAACGGCCGGTTTGTGGGTCGTAGTACCTGAAATGGTTGTAGTGTAGCCCGCTTTCGCTGTCATAGTACTGGCCCTGAAAGCGGATTGGGTTGTCTATGGTGTTAACCGTCAGCGTGGCTTTACCAAACACGCTGTAGTACGCTTGCCAAACGATGTTGTTTTCGCTATCGGTTAGGCTAAGCGGTGTGCCTAACTGGTCCAACTGGTAAAAATACAGCTTCCCGCCGCTTATTAATGCCAGCGGCTTATTGCTACCTGGCTCATACAGATACCAGCGATACTCGCCCTGGCTATATTCGCCAACCAGGGTGTTGCCTTCCCACAAATAATCGGTGCGCCCGCTGGCCGTTATCTTGGCGCTACGGCGGCCAAAGGCGTCATATTCGTAACGCGTTACCACAACACCAGCTGAATTAGTATTGCTTAGTGCCGTTAGCTGGTTAAAGCCGTTGTATTCCCGCTGCTGGCGTTTACCGGCTGCGGCTGCGGCGGTTTGGTTCCCACTGTCATCATACTGATAGTGGTTGGCCTGATACTGCAACAGCCGATCTTGCTTGACCACGATGCCTTCACCACTCGGGTTGCCAAAGCTGTCCCACTGAAGCGATTCGTTTTGCGCGCTGTCGTGGCTTTGGCTTTTGCTAACCAGCTGGTCCAGCTCATTGTACTGATAAACCGTGTTACCGGCTTGGTTATCCGTAACCGATAGCAGCTGATGTAACACACTATAGCTATACTGCCGACTATGGCTGCTGTCGCCATGTTGCCACTGCTGGCCGGTTAAACGGTTAAACGCATCAAACTGTTGCTTAAGTTGCAGGCCGCTTTGATATTCACGGGCCGTTTCGCGCCCTGCGGCATCGAAGCTACGCCACATAACAGGTTGTTGGTTAAGCGCCAGTTGCGACAATAAGCCTTGTTCGTTGTAGCGAAAATCTACTCTGGTGCCATCAGGCAAGGTGGTGTTTAGCCGTTGGCCAGCTTTGTTATAGTCGTGCAGCGTGCGCCAGTCATCCTGCCAATGTTCGCTAAGCTGCCCATTGGCATGGTAGCTAAAACGCAGTTTACGTGCGGCGTTATTGGCCCGCAGTGGCCGGCCGAGTTTATCGTAGTAAAAGTGGTTGCTGCTTAGTTGCTGCTTATGCAGTGCCGTTTGCTCGACAATACGGCCACGCTTATCACGCTTAAATTTGATTTGCCGCTCTGTACCATCGGCGACACTAACTATATTGCCATCAAGATTATACTGGTATTGTTGTACCCGGCCATCAAAACCCTGCAACTTCACCGGCCGCTCTAAGCCATCGTAATCCAGCTGATAGCGTGCGCCGTCGCTGCGCATAATAGCGCTGAGGTTACGCTCTTTGTCATACTCGTAGTTAAGCGCACTGCCATCTGCCATCAACATGGCAACCGGCTGGCTCAAACCTTCGTATTGCCAGCGCGTTGTTAGCCCAAGCGCGTTGACTTTACTGCTTAAGCGTCCGGCACTGTCGTACTGCAATTGCTCGGTAATGGCGTGCTCTTCGTTATCAGCAGCGTACTGTTTTAACTGCAACACCTTGCCGGCAGCGTTGCGCAGGTATTCTGTAACTAAGCCACTGGCATCGGCAATACCATTTAAGCGGCCCAACTTGTCGTAACTGTAACGGGTAATGGCGTCACCCTGTTTGCGGGCCAGCAACTGGCCTTCATCGTCCCACAGGTACTGCTCGAGGCGGCCATCGGCATACTGCACCTGGCTGAGCTTGCCATCTTCATTGTATTGATAGCGGCTGGTGCTGCCATCCGGGCCATACTCAGCCAGTAGCAACCCGGCTGCAGTGTATTCCCGGCGCCACTGCCGGCCTTCAGCATCGGTAAAACCGCAGCGTTGGCCCAACTCGTTGTACTGAAAATGACTAATAGCGCCATCGGCCTGTTCTATGGTATTCAGTTGGCCATGTTCATTGTAGTAATACCGCGTTGTCGCGCCGTCAGGCCCGGTTTGCGCACTTTTTTTGCCCTGGCTGTTCCAGCTATACAGCGTAGTAGCACCATCCGGTGCTACTTTTTTAATCAGCTGGTTACGCTCGTCATGATAATACTGCCAGCACTGGCCCCGGCTATCGGTGCTGGTCGCCATGCGCTGGCTGTCATCATAGACAAACTTATAATCGTAGTAGCCATCATCCCCCCAATTGCGGCTGCAACGGGCAGCGGGCCCCTCACCCAACCAACTGAAATAATGCTTAAAACCACTGGCTCGCTGACGCACAGCTAACAGGTGACCTGTGTAGCCGTAATGTTCAGTTTGCTGTGCTACATCGGTTGCCGCGATCAGATCAGCCTGCTCATCGTAGTGATACTGTGCCAGCGGCGTCTCCAGTGATGCCAGCCCTTGCTCGGTTACCGCGACCGCCTCGATGCGGCTGAGTAAATTAGCCTTATTGTAAAACAGCTCTATAGCGCGTTTGCGGCTGTAATCTATCCGGCTTAACCGCTGCAGCTTGTCATAATACAATTGCAACACATGGCCCAGGCTGTCGGTAATGCGGTGTAATGCCCAGCGCGCCGGCTCATTGCTAGCTGTTTTAGCGGGTACAAACACCCAATGCGTATTATCAGGTTTAAACAACACCAGGCTGCCATCGCTTTCGTGGCGCAGCGCCAATGCCTCAGCCAGCTGATAGCTGGTTTGGCCCGGTTCAGGCAGGGCAAACGGCAAACGCCGGCCCTCTTCGTTATGTAACACCAGCTGCGCTTCGCCGTTATCATTTACCCGGCTGACGATATGTTGGTGAAAATTACTGCGCCAGCCATAACCCAGGCCAATGTTTTCGGCACTTTGCGATGAGCGGTAGCTGCGTATAAACTCCAGTGCGAAATCACCGGGTAAGGTAAAGTCGGTCAGTTGCAGAATTTCTTCGCCATTGCACATCGCCACCGGATCGCCGCAGGTTACCAGCTTGTCACCGTCTGGCATATCAACATCAGCGGCATTGGTGCCGCTATCAGTGCATACGGCGGCAGTCTGCTGCGCATCACTGCTGGCATCTGTAGCCCGCCCGCCCGGATTGGCCGGTTTTGCTGCGGCGGCTTTTTTTGCAGCCGGCGCACTGGCTTCTGCACCGATATCCGGCTTGGGCAAGGGCATCTCGAATACAAACAGCTTGCCAGCCTGAATAGCCTCTGCCAGCGTCTGTAGTACCTCATTGCGCACATTGATCACTGACATTTGCGCCGAACCACCGCCCAACCAACTGTATACCTCAGCCAACGCACGGGTATCACCAGATCCCATACCGGTGAAGTAGTCTTGCAAAAACGCCTGGGCTGCAGCTACTGACGCAAATTGTTGCAAGCTGCCGGCACCGCTTTTAGCTGTACTAAAGCGATACATTTGAGTGCTGTTACTTTTAATCTGCAGCGATTGCGTCATGGCGCTTATACATCCTTGTTAACTAAATAATCTGAGCCGGTTTTAGAGGGACTAAATAACGTCAGGGCCCGGTATTGCCGGGCGGATATTTCCAACTGAGCAGTCAGGCCGGTGATGTCATTTCGCTGTAAGCGCGATAGCAGATGCCACAAACGATACAAGCCACCACAGGAACCTAATTCACCACAGGCATAAGCCGGAAATACCAATTCGCTATCTACATCAACGCCGCCATGCAGCGAGGCATACTGCAGCAACCAGCGGCTGCTCTGCTGTTCATCACCACAATCTGGCAGATACAACTGGCTCAGCGGCTGTGTTACCTGAGTGGCCAGTTGCAAAAATAAATTACCAATAGCATGGTCTTGCTCAGGCATCGCTCCCGGGCTGGCATCAGCGGCATGAAACAGCATGCTGTTGCCATTACTGTCAGCAGCAATACACAGTGCTATAGCACCTTCTGACAGCACAACAGCAGATGAGTCCAAAGCCGCATAACGATCTAACACGCTATCGTGCGCCAACGAATCGACCGCCACTAACCACACCTGCGCCGATACCTTGCCGCCGGCTGCGGACGGAACTTGCGTTTGTGCGCTGTGTTGCTGACATTGTTCAAAGTGTTGCGCAGCGGCATTTAATGCCATTAATGCGCCGGCGCTGCCGTATGGGAATACCCGGCAGCCCGGCGACATCAGCAGTGTCGGCAGGCGCTGCATCAACAATTGTAAAAAGGCATTCAGACTACTGTCATCTGCTCCGGCTTGTTCGGGCAGGATCAGATAAACCTGTTGCTGTTCGACAGCCCCACTTTGCTGCAACAGTTGCTCAAGCAACCACACTAAACGCTCTGCCAACGGCTGTCCGCCAGCAGGCGGTGCGACAAAAGCCGTAGCAAGCTGCTTGCCCTGCCAGGGCAATGTTTGCGGCGTCAGGCCGAGCAACTCCAAGGTCTGGGCGTCCGCACTGCTTGTTGCGGCGCCCAGCACCATCACACTGTCCTGCAGACTGATCGCCACCTTCGTCATAGTTTTACCTGCAATGCATCAGCCGCTAATAAGGGCTGTTGTGTGGCGTTTATTTTACGTAAACAGCTTGCCAGTTGACGTTGCTGCAGATTGCCACTACGCCATACGGTAGCAAGCTGTAAATCACTTATTACTGCGCCGCACAGTTGCCGTGCGCCACTACGATTGATATGAAAATTCTGCAAAGCAACCGGTTCGGCCAGACAGGCATCGCTATCCGCAGTGCCCAGTAGCAGTGCCAGCGCGTCAGCCGCTGCCTGGTGTAATTCTGGCTGTTGTGCCAGTTCGGCTAACAGCGGCGCAAACTTAAGCTGACCGCTGTAGGCCATTGCAGCCAGTGCAGCTATCTGATCAGTCTGCGCCAGATAATTAATAAGTTTTGCCTGGCTGGCATCATCAACTGCCGCCAGCAGCAACATCAAACCAAATGGATGCGGCTTGACACTTTCAATCAATTGCTCTGGCGAATACGGCGCAATATCAGCAAGATAGTCAGGTATGCTTAATTGCAGTACCAACTGCTTTACTATGCTTTGGCTGTCATCTGATGGCTGATAGTGCTGCAGTTTTTGATGTGCAGCAGCAGGTTTGGCCAACACCAGATACCATAAAGCGGCCGGCGTTAACGGCGCATTGTCAGCAAAGGGGTCAACTGACAGCTGTAAGTATGCTGCCAGCGTCCAAAGCAAAGCGTTATCGGCATTTTGCGTCTGTTGTTGTAGCAGCTTTTGCCAATGCGGCAGTATGGTGTTAAACAGCTGCGGCTTTATCTGATGTAGTAGCAGCCAGCTCTGTTCAGGCAGGCATAGATGACTGAGTGCATTAACGGCTAATAGATCGGTGTTGTTGTCAGCCAGCAACCACTGCAACCACAAAGGTTGCACGGCGGCTATAGTGCATTGCTGTTGTAACCAGTTAATGGCAGTTAACAGCTGCTGATCATGTTCGCGTAACTGTTTTAGCGTGCAGTACCGATTATCAGGTAACTGAGCACGCTGGTTAAGTAATAACTCAACCTGCGCCAGCATAGCGTCATAACGCGACATCGGCTAACCACCAATAAACACTGTGGGTACACCAACCACAATTTTTCCGCCGTGTGCGGTGTCATCCCCAAGCCGGGCGGCTTTTTTACCGTTGATAAACACGGTGGCAGAACCACCGCTAATGGTATCGGGCGGACCGATACAAACCAATTTATCCCCGTTCCGGGCGGCCGGAATGCCACAAATAGTCACATTGGGCGAGCCTTGCACCACTGGCCCGCCGACATGCGGTTTTGGTCCCGGGTCTACTTTGGGGCAAACATGCATACAACCTATTACTGCCGCGGGCTTGGCCATCTGTATCTGTCCTGTGTTACACGGCCATCAGTTGATACTGACTTTGCTGCCTTTAATGGTAATATTTACGCCTTTAATATCGATAGAGCCGTCACTTTTCATCGAGATAGAGGCGGCACCGGTTTTAATGGTGATAGCGTCGCCAGCATCAATAACCAGCTTCTTACCCACTTTAAGCGTATCGCTGCCATCTATGGTATTTTTGCGGTCTTTATTCACGGTTTCAGTATCATTACCTTTAACCGTCGTGGTTCGGTCATTGCCAACCATGTCGGTTTGGTTGTGCTCTACCTGCAGCTCAAAATCTTTTTCGCCGTGCAGATAAAACAGCTCCTCACCTTTTTTATCTTCAAAACGTATTTCATTGAAATTGGCAGCGCCCCCCTCTTTGGTCGACCGGCTCTTAATGCCACTTTGCGTTTTGTCGGTCGGCAAAGCATAGGGCGGCATATGATCCGAGTTATACACGGCACCGATAATAATTGGCTGATCCGGATCGCCATTTAAAAACTCGACCAATACTTCCTGGTCGCGGCGCGGGAAGAAAAATGCGCCCCAATTTTTACCGGCCCAGGTCTGGCTAACCCGTATAGCACAAGAGCTTTCATTATCTTTAATGTCAGAGCGGTCCCAGTGAAACTTCACCGTCACCCGGCCAAGCTCATCGACCGATATTTCTTCGCCACCTTTGCAGGTAACGGTTGCAGTTTGTACGCCCTGAATAATGGGTTTAATTGCACTAAGATGAGGCCGGTAAGCAACCTCTTTTGGTACACAATAAAAGCTATTCGTAATTTGCTGCGAGGCAGATTTTTTCGCCCCACTCTGGCTGGTGATTTCCGCTGTTAACAGCAGATCTGTCAGTACATACTGCTTACCGGCTTCGGCTGCATCGTCATGCTCGGTCAGGGTAAAAGTTTTACCAACAGTAAAACTACGACAGTTACTGGCGCCTTTACGTCTGGCGATATCACGCTGCAAGGCTTCCAGCCGCAGATCAGCAATGGCTTTAGCGCGCGGGTGAAATTCCGAGCCAGCCTCATAGTTAAACACTTCGTAATCTGCATGGCCAGGTACCAGTTGACCTTTGCTTGCGGTACCCGTTGGCAGGGCTGTCGGCTTTTTTAAATCAAAATGACGCTGCACAAACTTGCCCGGTGCCATCACCAGTGCTTTGTGCCAGGCGTGAATATGTGGTTCTGATAAACTGCCACTAAAAAACTTCACCTTAGCATCAGCACCAGGTTCATAGGCGGCGGCCTTATCAGCCAAAATCAGTGTGTGGCTGCTTTGGCTGTGCTCAAAATAGTAGAAAATTCCTTCTTGCTGTAACAGTCTGCAGACAAAGTTAAAGTCGCTTTCTTGATACTGCACTTTAAAATCGTAGTCAGGATAACTGGCTTTAATTTTTGCCGCGACATCAATTTTAACGCCATGCTCACCGGCTATCAGCTCAACAATTTTCAGCACATTTTTCGCACGAAAAATACGGCTATTTACCCGGTGCTGCATGTACCAGGCTGTGGGCACTAATTCGAGGGCATAATCACGGTATTCACCACCTGCGGCTTCTTTAGACACCCGCTCGCCCATGGCAACAATGTCAGCTACCACTGCATGTATATAGCGCTGCTTTTTCTTCCCTAGCTCCAGCGTAATAGTCACTTCTTTACCAATCAAATCATCCTGTTTAATGCTTTGGCCATTGCTGAATACTTCGGCTTTAATATTAAACAGCTGTGACATTGCTTCATGAAACACAAAGCGCGTCAGAATTAACGCATCCTTGCCCAGCGGAGTGCTAATGCTGATGCTATTTTCGTCCTGGGTTGCCTGTTGCATCCATTCGCCTCAACGATTACTGAAAGATAAATTGATGGGTAAAAAAGTGATGGACTGGTGTGAAACACACACCAGTCCTGGTTCAGCTTACAGCTTAGAACCTTTAACACCGCTGTAACCGTATACCAACGGAGCAGTAACGTTATTTTTGTCATCAGTAGGTGTTACAGTCATCATCAGCTCGGTGTAGCTGATAACGATAGTTTCAATCGGACGATCACCAGAAACAGACATCTGGTAGCTGCTGATCATCGCATCAGTCAGTTCAATCTTCATGATCTCTTCCACTTTGTCACCTTGTTTGGTGATGTGGAATACTGCTTTCTGACCTTTACCAATGGTTGCTTCTTTGAACAGATCCGGAGACGCTTTGTCCTGCAACTTAGTAATAACGATGTCATTCAGACGGGTTGCACTGGCTTCACGGTCCATTGCTGTACCGGTGTAAGACGACAGCTCACGCTGAGTACCCCAGTCCATAGACAAAACAGTGATCATGTCTTTGAACTCTTCAGCAGTAGTTTCGCCTTTAATTGCGCCATATTGCAGGTAGGTATTTGCTTGCATGCTATGCTCCTTTTGCATATTTAAACAGTGCCCGAAACCGGACATCAATGTTGCCTAAGTGTGGATTCACTTCGGACAAATTGTTAAAAACCACTATTAAACCCATTAGAATGCAACATTTAAAAAATGCCAAACATTCAAATAAATCACATAACATCCAACTGGTTTTTAAACTTCACAAATTATATCGCCAAATTCAATATTGACAACACTTAATTAACCACTTTACTCGCTATTTATTAACTTTTAGTTTTGTCAATCAATAACGCAACTATCGTTTTGTTAATTTAGCTGGTAGCTAAACTGCGCATCTTCTAGCGTTAATTGCAGCGCTGTGATCGGCTGACTGTCAGCTACACGCTGTAAAATACGCACCGACAACTCAGGTAACAGCTGGTTTTGTAAAATATTATGGATAGTACGGGCACCTGAGCCGGCATCCTGGCACTGACTAACAATATGTTGAATGACCTGGTCGTCATAGCTGAAACTGGCGCGATAATGTTGCGCTAAGCGCTTTTCAATACGTTTAAGCTGCAAACTACTAATCATCGCCAGCTTGTCTGCATCCAACGGCAGATAAGGGATCAAGTTAAGCCGGCCTAAAAACGCCGGCTTAAACACTTTTAACAAGTCGTCTTTCAGCGCTTTAGCCAGCCCTTCTGTGCTGGGCGCGGTGTCAGGATCTTCAAACAACCGCATGGTAGTGTCGGTACCGACATTCGACGTCATGATAATGATGGTATTCTTGAAGTCGATGTCACGACCTTCACCATCTTTGATGGTGCCTTTATCAAACACCTGATAGAAAATATCCTGGACACCGGGATGCGCTTTTTCCATTTCATCCAGCAGGATCACGCTGTAGGGTTTACGACGCACAGCTTCTGTCAGCACGCCACCTTCACCATAGCCAACATAGCCCGGGGGCGAGCCCAATAGCAGCGACACCTTGTGCTCTTCTTTAAACTCAGACATGTTGATAATGGTCAGTTGCTCTTCGCTGCCATACACCTGCTCTGCCAGCGCCAAAGCGGTTTCTGTCTTACCAACACCACTGGGGCCAGTTAACAGGAAGATACCATTGGGTTTGTTTTCATCTGCCAGCTGCGCTCTTGAGGTTTGAACTATCCGCGCCATTAACGAAAGCGCATGGTCCTGACCTACTACCCGTTGGCGCAGCACCTGATCCAGCTGCAATACCGTATTGATTTCATCAGCCTGCATTTTACCCAGTGGGATCCCGGTCCAGTCTGATACCACTTCAGCAATCAGCTCTTCGGTGACCTGCCAGTGCACCATTGGCTCAGAGATGGCAGCAAACTGCGCTTTAATTTCCAGCAAGCGTTGTAACAGCGGTGAGTCAGCATCATGCTGCTCAGTATTTAATTGCTCAGACAACTGCCGCGCTTCTGCCACCAGGGCATTTTGCTGCTGCCATTGCTGTTGCAGGCTCTCGGCCTGCTTTTCGCAATCTTGCAGAGTTTGTTGCAAGCCGATCAGTGCATCCTGATGATCCACTCCAAGACGTTGCTCACGTTCAAGCACTGCTATTTGCTGGCGCAGCTGAGTCAGCTGTCGCTGCGCATCTTCGACCTGGCCAGGCAAGGCATCCTGGCTCATCGCAACACGCGCACAGGCGGTGTCGAGCAAACCAACAGCTTTGTCGGGTAACTGGCGGCCATTAATATAACGATGTGATAATTGTACCGCCGCCTGCAGCGCCTGCTCAGTTATCAGCACACCGTGATGTTGCTCCATCACAGGTAATAAACCGCGCATCATAATGGCCGCTAACTCTGGCGTTGGTTCTTCTACTTTTACCACCTGAAAACGCCGCGCAAGTGCAGCATCTTTTTCAAAGTATTTTTTATACTCGGCCCAGGTGGTCGCGGCTATAGTGCGCAGCTCACCACGTGCCAGCGCCGGTTTTAACAAATTTGCTGCGTCATTTTGGCCAGCAGCACCACCACTGCCTATCATGGTGTGAGCTTCGTCAATAAACAGTATTACCGGCACTACCGAGCTGTTTACTTCTTTGATGACGTTTTTCAGCCGGTTTTCAAATTCGCCTTTCATGCCGGCACCCGCCTGCAGCAAAGCTAAATCCAGCGAGCGCAGGCTAATGTTTTTCAGTTTGTCGGGTACCTCGCCGCTGGCAATTTTCAGTGCCAGCCCCTCGACAACTGCGGTTTTACCTACGCCGGCTTCACCGGTTAAAATAGGATTGTTTTGCCGGCGCCGGGTTAAAATATCAATCATCTGCCGGATCTCGTAATCCCGGCCCACTATAGGGTCAATTTTACCGGCCCGGGCTTGCGCCGTAAGATCGGTAGTAAACTGATCCAACGCCGGTGTTTTACCTGTGGACAGCGTCTTGGCTGAACCAGTGCTTTCCGCGCCCGTTTGCTCGGCACTTTTTGCCGCCAATTGCGGCCAGGCCCGCAGCAATTCAGCACAATCGATGGCATCCAGTGCTGGTATGCGCCGGCTTATCAACGCCGCCATGCTGTCATCTTTTAACAAACTGTATAACAAATAAGCGCTGCGGATTTGTTGATCAGCAAAATCAATAGTGGTGTTAAGCCAACTGGTACGCAGTAAATTAATCAACTGTACCGAGATAGTCGGCAATGCATTATTACCGGTTTTCATTTGCTCCAGTGTCTGTTGCAATTGCTGCCGGACCAAATCCGGCGATACATCAAAGCTACGCAGCACCAAGCTGACATCGCCGTCATTCTGCTCTAACATCGCATCCAGCCAGTGTTCAATCTCCACCGTATAATGCGAACGTGACTGGCAACGCGCTGTGGCCATTTCCAAAGATTGTCTGCTGGCAGGGGTGAGTTTTTCGACCAGACTTTTTAATGTGGTAGTAGACATAATTGCTTCCTGTGCAAAATTAACGCTGTCTCAGCTGATAGCTAAGATGGCACTGTTGATGTTGCTGACTGCTGCGCACCGCCAGCTTACCGCTTTGGCCAAGTCGGGTTTGGCGGCCAGACAAGCTTGCGGTGGGAAAATCCTGTTGTTGGCCGGTCAGCGTCAACCTTACCTGCACGGCAGCAGGTAAAAAATCGGCCAACACGGTTTGTAGCAGGCTGTATTGATAACTACCCGGTAACAGCTGTTCTGCTTCGCCGGGCTTTACTGCAAGTTGCAGCTCGATTGCGGAACTGACGTCCCACACCCGGCTGCCCAGCATTGCGCTTTGCCCCAGCCTGACATGCTGGCCCTGCAGTGCGGTACGCTGCGCCAGAGCACTTTGTTCATTGCGCTGCAGCGATAACCAGCGGCCCTGCAACGGGATAATCTCAACCTGAGTGTGCAGTAAGTCTGCTAACAGTTGCTTAAGTTGCTGGGCACTGCGCTGCTGAGCACTAAAAGCGCCGGCATAATACAGACCCAATGTTTGCCTGGCTCCGCTTAAGCGGCTCAATACCAGGCTAAAACTGTCCTGGTCATCAGAGTGCATTTCGTACTGACAGGCGAAACGGTATTTTTCCCAGGCCCGGTAATACAACGACACCAGGCGGTGATTAAATAAATCAAAGAAATCACGCATGGTTTTGTCGCGCTGCTTTAGCCGTTGCAACACCATTTCGCTATAATGCTGTGGCATCACGCCGCTGGGGCCGGTCAGGCCAATAAAACTAATGTGCATATCAACGGCTGTACCGCTGTGTTCGCCACCTTTGTCTGTGCTTACGCCATTATTACGCGGTACCACCTTAGTAACCGGCTGGCCGGGAAAACCCAGATGCTGCACCGCTTTAAAGCGCACTAACTCCTGGGCCGGGAAGCCATCGCGCCCGACGCCATACCACCGTTTTTGCGCACTGCTGAACTGGCGTTCAACAGAGTACACCGCCTGATAAAAATCAAAGGCGGAAGGTTGTTGTTTTAACTCGTCCAGTGTCATAACAACACCTTAGTGCCGCAGCGCGCCGGCCACTGATGGTACAGCTGTTCATGTTCACGCAATTTTATTGCCAGACGGGTATAGCTGTTCAGGCTGGCAAACTGGGCAAAAAACACATCCAGTACACTGGCAAAAAAATAGATGCCGCTACCGGCATAAGAGGGTTGGGTAAATTCAAGCTGGATCTCACTACCACTGCACACTGCTATCCGGCCCTGCTGATTAACCCTGGCCGTGCCCGGGCGGATAGCCAGGCCACAAATGCCGTCAATTAGCGCTTTTGATTCCGGCGTGCAGCGAAAATCGTACAGCTGCAACGTTTCTTTTAACCGTGCTAACGCATCGCTACCGCTAAAGTGATTCAGGGTTAAATGGCTTACCAGCTGCCAGCGGCTGGCTTCCTGCAGCGCAGGCCGTACACTGGCCGTTGGCGCCATCAGACAACGAACTTGCTTGATCACGTCGGCGTGCTTGCGAATTAAAAATTGCGGCTCGCCGCCGCCGAAAGGTAAATACGTCGGTAAGTTGCGATTGCTGCACAATGCCTGAATTTGGATCACCCAGTCCTTGTTATGTTCGGTTGCTGTAACGCCTTTAAACTTGCGATCTATTACTGATAAATACACCTCTGTACCGGCTTCAGAATAACCGCCTGCCCAGTCCGCAAACTCACGCCGGCTGTGCCAAAACATATCCTGCTGCTGCAAATAATCCGGATGTCCCTGGCTATAGTAGGGGTTTAACGTAACTTCATTACCAAAGGCGTCAAACGCCTGCACCTGCTCTATGCGGATAACTTCACAAACATCAGCATCCATATAACGCGGAACCAGACGATACTCGTACTGCGAGCTGTCCAGATTTACCGGTTCCAGTTTTTCGCTAAACAAGTTAATAATTGGCGTGCAGCCCAGCAACAAGCTGTCAGCAGTAATATGCCGTTCCAATTCCGCAGCGCCTTCGCTTAAGTAAAAATACAGTTCAAAGGCACTACCTATCCCTGGCCAGGCCGGGTCCAGACCGTTGAGCTCAATAAACAAAAATTTTTCCGGACACAAAAATTGCTCAATCAGCAAACGATAACCGGAGAAGCTACGCTGTGAGTAAGGTACAACCTGCTGCTCATCGGCAAAACCCACTGCTGCTAAGTTGGCTGCACTGATAAAACGCATGGCCTCGGGGTTACCGGTGGGCGCGATGCCAATGGTTAATGTTTTGCTCAGCAGCAGCTCGTACAACCGGTAAACATGGTGGCGCTGACCATTTAAATAAAAGCGCAAGCTCGACAAATCCAGCTCATGCAGGCCGGTATTATCAAACTCACAGGCCAGTTTAAGCTTTAGTAAGGCCTTGGCACTTTGCTGCACGGGCGGTTTAGGGGCATGAAAAGGCGCATTATTAAACTCAGCAGACGCGACTTCCAGCGGATAAACGTTGGTATCGTAACAAGCCTGAAAGGTACAAGGCTTTAAGCCCTCAGTGCGGCTTTCAAACTCAGTGCCGCGTTTAACCACTATGCCTGAATTAGACAGATTTTGGCTGGTAAGCTTAACCACTGATACCGACGGCACCGGTGCCTGATAATCCGGGTACAATTGCCCGAGTAAGGCATCGGTCAATTCCGGGAAACTATCATCCAGCTTTTGCCGCACTTGTGCCGTTAACAACGCAAAGCCTTCTATCAGGCGCGATACGTGCGGATCTTCGACGTTTTCTTCACTTATCCGCAGCCGGCCGGCAATTTTGGGATATTGCTCAGCAAACTCAGCGCCCATACGACGGATAAACGTCAGCTCACGATTGTAATACTTCAGTAATTCATCATTCATGTCTGATAGTCTCTGATGGTCAGCCCAAGATGCACCGGTTCAACTTCTGAATCGAACATAATGTGTTCAGGTTCAGGATCGGCATATAACAGCGCCTGAATGCGCAGCCTTAACACCCGCTCCATGTCATGCTCCTGCTCAGGCACCGAAACCTCAACATCAACAAAACGCGGTTCAAAGCGACGGATAGCCTGCTCTACTGCACGGCACAACTTCAGCCTGCCTTCATCAGAGTCAACCACCATGACTGAGAAATCCGGCAAACCGTAATTAAGCAGGCTTTGCGGCAGCTCGCTGTAGTTGTCCGGCCAGGTATGCCACTGCACCCGGCTGTTAAGCAGGTTTTCCAAATCGCGGCGCACACTCTGGCGCAACGCTTTCAAGTCAAAACCGCGCCTGCTGCGCCCGCTGTCCAGCTGGCCAGGATTGTCATCAATCAGCCGGTCCAGCAACGATTGCTGTAGCGCTTGTTTCTGTTGAATTTTCACCAGCGGTTAGCCGTCTTGCTGTCAGACACTGGCGGCCAGCTCAGCCGTCGATAACTGTTGCAGCTCAGCAAAACTAATTGCCTCATCACCACATAGCAGCATCTTCAGCCCCTGGCCGGTAACCAGCTGAGGTTGCAGCTCCTGCCATTGTGTATCCCGGCCCATACGTTCGGTCATCCGCACACTGCCCTGATAGGTCATCGGTACAAAGACTTCCCCGGCCGGGCCGTCTTTAATAATGATTTCTGCCCGCCGCCATACTGTATCCAGCAAAGACTGCGGTTTTTTCAGTTGCAGGCTGTCAACTTCGCTGAACTTAGCTAAATAATATTTACCGTCGGTACCAAACAGCTCGAGGTAACCTCCCAGGCTGTCGTCCAAATCACGTAGTTCATTTACAGCTGTACCATTTACCTGCATCTGGCTGCGTGGCCGCTGTTGTTCCAGTTGTTCTGCAGCAAGCGCCGCTTGTGACAGATCCTGCTCTTTCAGTGCTAAACGCAGTGCCAGCATGGCTTCGAACATTGCATCTGGCTCACCAAACAACGTTGCCGTCATGCCACCTTCAGCGAAGTCCTGTCTGGCTACAGCCGCTCGGATCAATTGGCGTAAGTTAACCGCGCCAACCAGAAAATCAGGATTCTGGCGTACCAATATATCCAGTTGCTGATCAGCTTTTTCCAACACGCCCTGCAAGCAGAGTAATTCAATATAGCTGGCACGGACGTCGGCATTAGCCGGATCATCGCGCAATAACGCTACAGCGCATTCTGTCGCGGCAGCCAGTTCACCCTGACGGATTAATTCCTGTAATTGTTTCACGTTTACCTCATGCTGTAGCAGCTTGTTTGGGGGACAGTTCAGCAACCAGTTTTACCGTTGTAATCATTTGATCTAACTGGAAATGCGGTTGCAGCTGAATAGTAGAAAAATAACGCCCGGGCTCACCGCGTTTCTCGCGCACGGTAATACGGGCTTCACGCAGCGGATGGCGTGCCCTCACATCAGTTGATGCGTCGGTAGAGGCGGTAGTGTAATTATGCAACCAGCGCTGTAGCTCTTGCTCACAATGTTCTGCCGAGTGGTAGCCGCCCACTTTATCGCGGCCAATCACCTTAATGTAATGAGCAAAACGCGCCACACAGAGAATGTATTGCAGCATCGCCGACAGACGGGCATTGACTGTCGACAGTTTATGCTCATAGCTCTGCGGCAGTTGCACAGAAGCATTATTATAAAAAGCAAAATAATCACTGTATGGCACTACCGACAACGGAATAAAGCCATTATCAGAAAGCTCAGATTCAAAGCGGTGCCCGACTAACAGATTTACTGAGGGCTTATTACTGTTTTGATACTTTTCTGTTTCGTAACGGCTTACCGGTAAGTCACTAACCAGGCCAAAATTATGCTGACCGGATTTCATACCACGGATTTGGGCAAACCAACCGGATTCGCTGTACGCCCTAACCAGCACAGCAGCAAAAGCGAAAGCGGCATTGCCCCATAAATAGTCTTGCTCCGGTTGGGCCAGCGCTTCTTTAAACACAAAGCTTTCCGCGCGCGAGCCGTCATCTTTATAAGGGCTGCGCATTAACACCTGTGGCAGCACTACGCCTAAAAAACGCGCATCTTCCATCGCCCGCAATGCGCGCCATTTTATGTATTCCGGTTGTTTAAACTGACTGCCTATATCTGACACCAAGCCCAGTTCAGAAAAGTGATCTACACCAAACAACGATGGATGTGCGGCACAAATAAAGGGCGCAAAGGCAGCAGCCGCTGTGCGCGCCACTTCTTTTAGCGTGTCGAGATCATTACTTAATTGCCCGGGACGAATTTTATGGCTTATCTGATAATCACCAATCAGCACACCAAAAGGTTCGCCTCCTGGCATATCAAATTCGTTATCGTAAATAAGTTTGAAGAAATCACTCTGATCAAAATCTATCGCGCGATTAATATCTTTACTCAGTTCTGGCCAGGACAGCGACAGCAGCTTAATTTTAATTTTTTGCTCACGGTCGTGACGCTCTGTCTGCTCTGTCAGGTACAGCAAACCACGCCAGCTGGCTTCCAGTTGCTGTAACGTGGCATGGTGAATAATGCCGTTTAACTGCAGATTAATCAGCCGGTCAATATCAGCAATAGCGCGACATAACAAGGCGCTAAGCTGATTGCTGCTCGTTAGCTGCACGCAAGCGACATGCTGCATCCAATACAGCACTGCAGACAGCGGATCTTGTTCACGCAAAAAGCGGTCAAGTACGCCACTGCGCTCCAGTCTTTTATAAGCCGGTTGGTTAAAACTGCTATGCTCTTGTGCTGACGATGCGGTATTAAAGGCATCGGCAGCAACAAACCTGACGGCGTCTACCATGACATTTGCATCCGTTTAACTCTTCAAGATACCCGCGCCCACCAGCCAGACGGGGATGACATCTGGCCGGTAGCGCAAGGTATTAACCACCCATTTCCGGGATCTTTGCTACCAGGCGTAACGAGGTAGACAGCTCTTCCAACTGTAACCAGGGTCTTAACCAGGCTACGGCATTGTAAGAACCCGGACGGCCCGGGATTTCACGTACCTGCACCTTGGCATCAGCCAGCGGGTAACGGGCACGTACTTCCTGGCCACTACCTTCAGAAGCATTGACGTAGTTCAGGATCCAGCGGTTTAACCATACTTCAACATCTTCGGCTTCCATAAAGCTGCCGATTTTGTCGCGTGCCAGTACTTTCAGGTAATGCGCAAAGCGTGATGTCGCCATTAAGTACGGCAGACGAGCCGAAATAGCGGCGTTTGCTGTCGCTTCCGGTGAGTCATACTTTTTCGGTTTTTGTGCAGTTTGCGCACCAAAAAACACCGCGTAATCGGTATTTTTATAGTGGCACAACGGTAAAAAGCCCATTTTGCCTAATTCAGCTTCACGCCGGTCGGTAATGCCAATTTCAGTCGGGCATTTCAGATCCGGATCACCATCGTCACTCATAAAGATATGACTTGGCAGGCCTTCGACTTTGCCGCCGCCTTCAGCACCGCGGATAGCAGTACAAAAACCATACTGGGCAAAAGCATGGGTCAGTTTGGTTCCCATAACATAGGCCGCATTCATCCAGCAGTAATCAGCGTGATTAGTAGTCTTTGCTACGCCTTTAACCGGATCTAAGTCAAATTCTTCAAACCCAAATTCTTCAATAGGCGCTGTGGCACTACCGTAAGGTAAACGTGCTAATACCCGCGGCATTGTCAGGGTAACAAAGCGTGAATCATCGCTGTCGCGGAATGAACGCCATTTGGTGTATTCGAGTGATTCGAAGATTTTTTCCAAATCGCGCGGTTTAGACAGTTCAGTCCAGTCGTCAAAACCAAATAGTGCCGGTGCCGACGCAGAAATAAACGGACAAAAGCCTGCTGCTGCCACGTTGGACATATACGTCAGGGTTTCAATGTCTTCCGGATGGTTTGTAAACTCATAGTCACCAATGATGGCGCCATAAGGCTCGCCGCCCGGGGTACCAAATTCAGACTCATACACCTTTTTAAAGGTCTGGCTTTGGTCAAACTCCACCGCTTTGCTTAAATCCTTATACAGCTCTTTTTTACTGACACTGATCATACGGATTTTAAGTGAGGCACTGGTTTCTGAATTCAACACCAGATGATTAAGACCGCGCCAGCTACCTTCCAGCTTTTGAAACGCCGGGGCGTGCATAATGGCCGATAATTGGTCAGAAATCAGTTTATCTAACCGGCTTATTGCCTCATTAAAGGTAACGGTGAGGTTTTTATTCCAGCTGACTGTGCCGCTTAGCGCTTCTTCGGTCAGGGTGCGCAATAACTCCTCAGCACGCGAGGCATCGGTTTGTTTGGTAGCACCAATCGCTTGCTCCAGCAACGAGCTGGCAGATTCGGTGGCATTATCATGCTGTTCCAATAACGCTTCAGTGCTCATGTTACTTATCCTCGATGCTCAGATCCTGCGCCAGCTGCTGCAGATCCTGGTTGTTGTTCAACACGCGCTCCAAAATGTTTTCCAGCTCTTCAGAGCGGTCAATTTTAGTCATCAGATCACGCAGTTTATTGCGGGTTGCCATTAGCTTATCCAGCGGCTCAACCTGCTTTACAATGGCGGCAGGTTCAAAGTCCTGCATCGACTTAAATTGCAAATCGACATTAAACTCACTGCCATCAGCGGCCAGTTTATTGTCTACTTTGAAGCTTAATTTCGGGTTCATCCGTTTTAACACTTCATCAAAATTGTCGCGGTCGATTTGTACAAAACGCCGGTCTTTCAGCGGTTTTAGTGCCTCTGTGTTTTGGCCAGCAAAATCGCCCATTACGCCTACGACAAAAGGCAGTTCTTTTTTAACCGCAGCTCCCTCTGTCTCAACGTCATAGGTAATATGCACACGGGGCTTACGCACCCGGGATAATTTACTGTGAATACTTTCCATTGACTTTCTCCTGTTACTCAGCTGTCATTTGTTGTAGTGGCAACCGCTGGCCACTATTTATTTTGCGGGATCCCCGCCAGCCGGAAGTACTGGTTACGGCTGTTATTGTCATCAATAAGTTCTTGTAAAAGCTCAGGAAGTGTTAAACCACTCCAGTGCACTACCTGTTCTAAGGCGTAGGAAATTGGCGAATGTGGCTCAGTTTTACGAAAAAATTCTGCCGCCTGTTTCAGGCTATGTAACACCTGCTCCCGACTCTGCACCTGCTGTGCTACAGGATCGGCGCTAACCGTTGCACTGCCGTCTGCATTCAGTTCAATCGACGCGGCTGCAACTTCAGTCTGGGCCAGCTTATCTGCAGCGAGGTAAAGCACCGCATCCAGACATTTTTGTAAGGCTTTACTAATAGCGCTGGTTGGCTGAGGCTCACCGTCCATAGCGGTATCCATCGCCTGAGACAACAAAGCAAATTCGGCTATCGCCAGTTCAATTTGTTGCTTTAAGTTCAGGTAAAATGCCGCAGATGTTTCGTTAACAGCATCTTTAATTTGCTCCAGACTGGCGATACCGGCATCGGCCTTTTGCTTTTGCCGTTTTTCGTCTTTACGTGAAATGTCTGCAGCGCGCTGATATTGCCAACAAGCAAATTGACCGTGCGATGTTGCGTCAGTCAGCGGGATGCTTAATATGGGTGTAATCAGTGCGCCATCGCCCTCATAGCCGTTTAAGCCAATTAGCGGCGCCACGCGGATTTCCATGCCGTCTTCATCTGGCAATGGGTAAAGACTTGGCCAGAAATTTTCTATTAACAAGCGGGTTGTTTTAAAGCCAGCCGTCAGGCCGACAAAACCGTCTGTTCTGCACCAGGCTTCTATTAACCAGGCGGCATATTCCAGATCTTTAACATCATGGGACAGCAGCGCAGGTATGGTTTCAGCCAAGGGCCGCCACTCTGAAATCAGCGCCTGAAAATCTTCGTCTTCAGCCAGCATAGCGCGCTCATTGGCGCGGGCCTGGCCACGGATATCTTTAAGTTGGTAATACTGTGATGTTGGTGAAATATCTATGCGCGGATCTGTGCCTGCGGGCGAAGCATCACTCACATTTTCTGTTAACACTGTAAAATCTATTAACTCACTGTATTCCATCACAACAACCAAAATGAGACGTTATTCAGCAAGCAATGTTACTTTATTGTTTTAGTTATGACAACAATTAACTATTTATTTCTATTTTCTAAGATTAAGCGGTATTGTTTTATCTTTTTCGCTAACCTCTGCGGATGCATTTTCAACTCTAACTAACACGGAAGTAACGTTATCACGCGCCCCGGCTACCAGACAGGAATGCAGCAGTGCGCGGTTGGCTTCTGCCAGATTAGTGTGTGTCAGGTACTGACTGATCTCAGCATCACTAAGTTCTTTATTCAGGCCATCACTGCACAATAAAAACAAATCACCACTTTGCCAAACGCCACTTACAACATCGACGGTAACCTCATTGTCTACGCCGACAGCACGGGTGATCACATTAGCCAATTCATGTGTTTCAGCCTCGTCACTACTTAACAGCCCCTCATCAACCATGTCATTGACCTGACTGTGGTCGCGGGTTAGCTGCCGCAAAACACCGTTGCGCAAAATGTAGCCCCGGCTATCTCCAGCCCACATAAAGTGGTAATGCCATTTATCAATCAGCAGTACCACCACGGTAGAGCCAGCAGTATTACCGGACAAATGCTGTTCGCTGTAGCGATACAGTTCGGCGTTGGCCTGCTGCAGTGCATTAGTGAGCAATTGCACCGAAGGCTCTGCAGCCCTTTGCACGGCCATGCGCAGCGTGTCTACTACCAACTGGCTGGCAATATCACCGGCGGCATGGCCGCCCATGCCATCGGCCACCAACCATACGCCACTGTCAGCCATGTCCAGGCAGGCATCTTCATTGAGTTTGCGTACCAGGCCTTTGTGGCTTTGAGCGTCAGAAATCAATTGCTTGTTCATCAGGCCGCTCCTGCGGTTTGAATATCAGCTTTAGCCCAGCCCCAACGCTGCCAGTCTCCGCTTAGCATAGCGGCATACTGGCTTACCTGCGGCAAACCGCTACTGATCAAGGTGCAGGCAGGTACCAGCTCAGAGCCCTCTGTCCACCATAAACAATAGCGGCCAAACAATTGCCGGTAACTATGATGCAGTAAGCTATTGCTATCCGGTAACATCTCAGTGCTAAGCAACCAGGCTGGCCGGCTTTGGCTGCCAGCAAGCTCGGAAGCGGTAACCTGTAAGGCGGCAGGCCATTGCCAATCGACGCTGCTCAGCTGCGTCAACCAGGCGTCAAAAACAAAGTCATCGTCTAAAGTGTGCAGAATTTGTTGCTGCATCACGTCACTCCATTGCGGACTTTGCCTGGCATGCACCGGCGTTGTACTTAAACTGCGGGCCAGTGTGAAAGGAAAATGCCGGCCTACCTGATCAACGCTGGGCATCAGGCAACCTATCATTGCCTCTTTACCGCAAACACCGGCACTGAGGGCAAAATGCCAAACCGGGCTGGTAAGGTAAATATCCAGCCAGCTTTGACCAAGCTGTTCGCGACTTACCGCTAATACTGCTTGTAGCCATTCATTCCAGCTATCGACAAAATCCACGGCTAAACCGTTAGCTAAAAAATCGCCGCGGCTTGGGATCTTGCCGCATAATCCTACTTCCATTACAGACTGGCTGGACAATTGAACCTCTCTAGCGCATTACTCCAAAACGGGTTATCAACAGTGTCGGGAATAAGCTCGACCCGGGCATGATTGCCCTGCACCGCCAAATGCAGAATTTTGTCCGTCCGGGTTTGTGGTCGCGCCTCAGTTAACCCATCAAGAAAACGGAACCAGGACCATTCGCCATCCTGGCTGGTATTAGACGGTAAGCCGGAATTAGCCGGGGTAAACACTAATCTGGTGGTCAGCTTATTGCGGTCACCCGGCCAGAAAAACTGCCGCGAGCGCGTCGGACCATGCCGGTACGACAACTCCTGGCCATCAAGCTCCAGCAACACGTGAGTAATATGCCGATCCAAATAAACCGGCCGTAAACTAAAGCCAACTTTTAGTTTCTGGCTGCCCTCTTCAAAAAACGCCGAGCGGATCTGACGGGCGGCCTGAAATGTGGCCAGGATGCTATGATCTAAACCTATGTCCTGCTTAAAACTCCAATTGGCGCGGCTGGTGTTAACAAAGGGCTGCAGATAATCTTTAAAGAAGCTGTCTAAAGTACCGCCATAGCCAAAGAACCGTTCAAAGTCGCGTAATTTAATATCGTCTTTACTGCGCCGGTTTAGCGGATAACGGCCGGCAATGGCTTTGCGATACTCTGCCAGTACAGTACCCTGCCAGGCTTCATTGATATGCTGACGGCTGCCTTTGGCAAACAGTTTAGTGGTATCAGCCGACACATCGCCCAGCCAGTTTGCAAAAGGTGCCGGGATCTCACTTTGCAGCCGGCGCAGTGCGACACCCAGCTCTTTACCACCCTCGCCATTTAACTGGTTAGCGTAAGCCTGGCGCGCCATACCACCCGGTGCATAGAGCCGTTCCAGATATTCATAGTACAAGCGGCTGGTTTGGCTGATCTGTTCAAGCTGCGCGTCACTGATATTCAGGATCTCGGTAAAGGCCTGCTCGACCGCCTTACCGGGTAATTGCTGCTGCAATGCCGACATATCATCAGGCAATAACCGGTCTAAGCGGCTTTTTTGGCTGGAAAACTGTGTTTGAGCTACTTTACCGGCCACATCAGCGGCCATGTCCAGCTCTGCCGACTCTGGTAAACTGGTCAATCGCACATTTTGCTGTACCGCGCGAATGATACTCTGGATCGGTTGCTCAGGGCCGGATAAAACACGGGTCACAAAAATGCCCTGCTCGACGTCATCTACCGGGCTTATTGCAATGTCATCCAGCAATTGCTGCCACTGATAGGCATAATCGCGCAGGTATTTTTCGCTTACCTGCTCAGACAGACCAGAGTCTCCATTGTCAGTATCACCTTCGGCCATATCGCCGTATACCCAGCTGTCCTCCATCAGGCTGCGGATAATGCGGCGCTTTTCCACATTAAACAGGCCATGAAAACCTTTGTAGGTATACAGACCTGCAATACCTTGCTGCAGCGGAAGGCCGGATTTTCGTTGTACAATTTTCACGCTATCGGTGCCCAACACGTCCAGCAGCCGAAAATCAGGGATATGACTTTTGCTCAGTTCAGTACGGATCCGCTGATAGGCCCGCTCTGCCAGTGGCACCGTTAACAACAGCTCACGTGCTGCGACCACTTCATCCGGCTGATATACCGCACCTTTGATGCCACTTTGCAATAAGGCCTGTAAATGGTTCTGCAGCGACAATCGCAGCGGCAGACTGACATCGCCGCTATAACGCCGTTCGGTATAGAGTGCAAACCAGTTGGTCACCTGAGCCGCATCAAACCGTTCAGGTTGAAATAGCATCAGATAGGTTTTAAGTGTTTCGTATAAATAATCACGATGTGCCGCATTTAGCTGCATTTCTTCGGTCAGACTTTGCAACAAATACGGTACAAAACTATGATACAAACCATGCTGATAAGCCGTTTTGGCCGCCTGACCCAATTTATCGCCCTGATACAAACCTAAGTTTTTCGGGCCGTCCGTTGGTAAAACTCCGGCAAAACCCGCAGGCAGATCACGCAATAAATTAAGCCGCTGATTGAGCGCCACCACATCATCGCTGGCCGTATTGTTTTCAGCTAAAGTCTGGTACTGGGTTATTGCCACGCTGACTTCATCTACCAGGGCAGTATTCCAGTTGTAACTCCCAGCCCATAACAGCACCAGGGCCAGCGCAGAACAGGCGGTTGCCGCCATAACGCCACGGCGGATTAACCGATGGCGATGCTTATGTTGCAAATTAACTGATGCCAGTTCTCGCTCGGGGATGACAATTTCTTCAAAGAAACGTTTAATAAAATAGCCTTTACCCTCGCCGGTTTGCCGGCGTAGTGGCGGTTCAGCCAGGCCAAAATTACTGCCAAGTTGTGACATAACCCGATCAATAGGTACGCCTTCTTGTGTGGCGCTGGCAATATAAACACCGCGCAGCATGGTGGCTTTTTCAAACGGATTAGCGGCAAAAATTTCTTTTAAAAAATCATCAGCGGCACTTTGTAATAACCGCAACTGACGCGGAAATTCGTATATAGCTGCACGGTTTTCCTGATCATGCTCAAATTGTAAGCGCGAGTATAAGCGCTGGGTAAGCCGGTTAATAATGGCATGAAACTCTTTGTTAAACTGGGCAACGGCGCCCTTTTCACTGTCTTCATGCGCTGCATCAAAGGTCATGCCCCACACCTGTTCCCGCTCTTCTTCGCTGAGGTTATCGAAGAACTCGGTGAAACCGGCAATCAAATCCGCTTTGGTAAACATCACATAAACCGGAAACGTCATGCCCAGCTGGTTTTGCAA
Source organism: Rheinheimera muenzenbergensis (assembly GCF_036984005.1). Classification (NCBI taxonomy): domain Bacteria; kingdom Pseudomonadati; phylum Pseudomonadota; class Gammaproteobacteria; order Chromatiales; family Chromatiaceae; genus Rheinheimera; species Rheinheimera muenzenbergensis. The sequence goes on along the minus strand of NZ_JALAAR010000008.1, from coordinate 17,145 downwards.
TTCCTGCACCCGTTGCTTAATTGCCCGGGCATGCAGATTTCGTTCGGTTTTAGTCTGATTTAATAAGTCGGCCAGGCTAACAAAGACGATCACACCATTAATTGGCCGCCGTGGCCGGTTTTTTCTCAGCAAACCCAAAAAACCCTGCCAGGCAGTAGAATCTTGCGCTGCGTGGCTGTCCTGCGTGGTGTAGCGACCGGCAGTATCAATCAATACCGCCTGATTGGTAAACCACCAATCGCAGTGGCGGGTACCACCGACACCGGCAATCGCGTCAGTGCCCATATGTTCTTTTAGCGGGAAATCCAGGCCGGAATTATGCAGTGCTGTAGTTTTACCTGAGCCTGGCGGCCCGATTAGCATATACCAGGGTAATTGATAAATATCACGGGCCTTGCCAAAGCGGGCATGTTTTAAAATATCCAGTGCTTTTTGCATACGCTCCCGCAGCACTTCGATATCACGCTTTGCCAGCTCGTCCTGCTGCTGGTGCTCATCACCATGCAGTAAGGTGTTTACGGCCTCACGGTTAGAGCGGGTTTCCTGCAGGCCTTTAATATAATGCACAGCGCCCCAGATCAGCGTGATAACCAATAAGGTTGCCAGGCGCGCACTGCTACTGACCAACGGCTCATAACCGGCTATCGCCAGCAAAGGGCCACCGAACCAGATCAACAATGCCAGGGCCAGCAAGCCTAAAACGGTAATAAAGACACTGGATTTAACTAGCCGCAGTATGGTTTGCAGCATGGCTTTTAATTTCATAACAATTCCCTAATTTGCAGCGTCACTGCAACAAGTCAATCTCAACCCGACGATTAAGTGCACGGTTGGCCGTGCTGTCGTTTGGTACTATCGGATTGGCATCGCCATGCCCTTCAGGCCACAACCGGCCACGCAAATCTGCACCTGATGCCAACGCATCAGACATGGCGTTTGCGCGTGCCAGAGATAAATGCCAGTTAGATGGGTATTTGCTGGTGAAAATCGGCACATCATCGGTATAACCGCTTACCAGAATACGGCCTTCCGTGCCCTCCAATGCTCGGGCTATCTTTATCGCAACCGGCATAAAGCCTTCATTAATACCATTGCTGCCGGTGCTAAAGAGCTGATCAATACCGACACGGATCCTCACCCGATCCGGAAGTTCTATCACCTGCAGCAAGTCGCGTCGTATCTCTGTTTGTAATAGCTGTTGCAGCCGGATGGCGTCCTGATGTGCTTTAGCAGAGGCTGGCTGCTGGCTGTTATCCTGCTGCCAACTGACCAGATTATTTAGCTGCCGGTGAACGTCATTGGAATATTCATTTATCTGATAATTTAGGTACATGTAGCAGCCCAATAAAGCTGCCGCCACTACAGATGCCATCACCCATAACGGAAATTCTTCGGTTAGCTGATTGGCGGCCACCACCTGACTGCGCCAGCCGGGTGATAACTCGCGCGCGGGCTCCCCCCGCACCGAGCGGATAGCTTTAAATGCGCGCTCACGATACTGCTCCAGTTTCTCGTAACCGCGCTCTTCAACCCGCATCTTGCCGACAAATCCAAAAGACAAACACAGGTATTGCAACTCCAGCAGTTGCAGATGACTTTTCGGTTCGGTAATAGCTGCATCGAGCAAGGTAAAAAAGTATTCACCGCCGAAGGTTTCATTGTGAAAGGTAGACAGCAGGCTCTCAGCCGCCCAATCGCTATTACCGCCCCAGCTGGTGTTAAGTACGGTTTCATCTATAAAAGCACACATGCAATAACGGGCTTTTTCAATCACCTCGCTGGCAACACCTTTATGGCGTAATTGCTGCTCGTACTGGTTTATCAACTGAGTACACTGGGTTTTTAAGGTAATGACATCAGCATGTTGCTTAGTACTGCGAATTGGCGATACCAGCGAAAACAGCGCACCGGCCTCATCAATCAGCAAGTTGTCACTTACCGACAATACCTGTAACCGCTCGCGCTGATCATTACTACGTACATTTGCTGAAAAGCGGGTTTTGTCATTATCATCATCAGCCACCGCTGCCACTGCGGCAGCGACTGGTTTTGCTACTCCCCTGCCACCAGGCCGGGGTTTCATTACCGTTTTATCAGACATAGCGTGTCATCCATGGTTGTCAGATCGGGTTTAAGCTTTAATTGCCCATAACTCCAGTTTTAACCCGGGGTAGTTGCCCGACAGGTGCAGCGCTAAGCCACCGCTGTTTGCCAGCCGCTCCCAGTAAATACTGCCTTTATCTAACTGAAAATAATGATAACCCGCGTGATAAGGTACCTGGCGTGGGGCCACGGGTAAGCCGGTAACAGCAATACCGGGCAACTGGTTATTTACCAGCTCACGAATATGTTCGACCGGACCAATTTTCAGCCGCGCAGGTAAGTGTTTACGTATATCATCGGCCGGTAAGTCAGCCGACACCGCCAGCACAAATTGGGCATATTCCAGCAGGGTTTTGTCAGTTAATGGCGAAACTAAAATGCCAAACTTAGCTTGTTCCAACGGCAGAGCCTGAGCCGTTTGCTCCAGTACCACACTGAGTGTCTGGTTCATAATAACGCCCAGATTGCCGAACACTGCCGTCAGGTCATCGTGCTGATAACGCGGAAACTGCGGTGGCCGTTTTTGCCTTGCCGTAAAGGTTGCTAATTCACCCAACATCGAAATCATCAGGCGGTATAACGCCAGCGGATGCTCCAGCACGCCGGTTTTCAAGTGATGTAACAGTGGCTCGTAGCGGTTAAGCACCTGCAGCATTAAAAAATCAGCTATCGAGTTTGCCGTGCCCTGGCCTTTGCCTAACCTGTCGGCCAGCGCATCTGCACGCTGACACAACATACCCAGTGCTTCGGCCACAAAAGCTTTTAACTCGTTATCCTGGGAAATATCCAGCAACGGCGGGATAAACTTTTTCACCAGTTGCACTTCGCCCTGTTCGCTTACTTCTTTAATGCGCGCTACCGGCAAGCAGATAAAACCACCTCGATCTTCTGACTCCAGCTTAAATAACAGACGTAACTTGGCCAGTTGCAGCAGCTCAGTCGCATCTTCTGACAGGCTGTTATCAGCAGCTGTGTGTTCGGCAAAACTAAACCGGCTGATCTGGTTTTGCTCTGCACTGCTGATGTTCTGGCCTCGGCTTTTATCTAAGGCCAGACACAGATAGACTTGCTGATCGCGGCAGCTTTTATCAATTTGAACCGGCGCCGGTAAGGCTTCTACTTCAGGTAATTGCAGTACAGTGCCATCACTAAGTACCGCATCAAGTTGGCTTAAACCAAATTGGCCAAACTTAAGACATTGATGATCGATGCTCAGCCGGCGTACGCCAAAACCATAAGGCAGCTGCATCGCCAATTGTTGCTGACGACTGTATTCAAAATAGCGCTCCTGCTGCTGGAAGTGTTGCGGCCGTAAAAACAAACCTTCTGTCCAGGCAATGCGGCTGTAGTCACTCATATCGGCTCCCTGCGCCAGTTAACTTATTGTTTGCGCTCAACGTCATGTTCGCGGATATACACGGCCAGTTTGTCAACGTACACGTAGAAATCGTCATAGCCGGTTGGTTTAACATCCACCACCGCGCGCCATCTGGCACCTTCAATATCACGGTATGCCGCCACTACAGCAACGGCTTTGGTCGCAGGCTGTAAGCTCATTTTGTATTCATTGCGTTGGCCTGGCTCAAACACCAGCTCATCTTTTTTCAGCAGATCGGTGCGCAAAATCGATTCCGGGTTATCGTACAGTGCAAAAAAATCCTGATTTTCAAATACCGTTTTCGATGCCAATTCATATACACGGATGATGACTGGCGATGGCCGGTTATCAAAATCAGGATTAATATCTGCAGCTACCCTAAAATGCAGTTTGGTAGAAGGTGGAAAAGTTGCATACACTGCCTGGCAGCCGGCCAGTACCATTATGCTAATACAAACCAACACGCATATTTTTATCAGTTTCATTGTTACCACTCCATGATGTGTTGCTGTAACCTTTGCAAGTGTTAGGACTTGCGCCGTAAATACGCTTCATAAGCAGCAATAAAATCATCGTTTACGCCGCTGTGTTCTTTGCGCTGCATCTCCTCGAGTAATTCCTGATGCAGCAATTTGTATCTGGCCCAGCAACGCGCCTGACGCTGCGCCGGGTTAAGCTTGTCAACCAAACCGCCACCAATATCTGTTGCTTCCAGTTTTTCAGGTGCCAGCTGCACCAACATGCCGGCCATAGCGCCTTTAGCGCCGGCAATAATGGCCGCTTCATGCTGGCTGATATCGGCAAACGCTTCTGCCAACGCTTGTTTCGCCGGCATAAAGCTGCTACCTGGCCGGTTAAACAGGTTATAAAACGCATCTTCTAAATTGGCAGAGAACTTCAGGGGGTTATTTTCGCGTTGCTGAAAAGTAGTCTGGTTAACACGAAAGCGGTTTTTTACCTGCGAGCGCTCACGCATAACACTAAGTACACCTTGCAACGACTGCGCAAAGGCCAGACCTAATTGCTCCCACCAAACTGCAGATCCCAAAGTTTGCGCATTGACATCAGCGACGGCTAAACCGCGTAAAAATGCCTGCATACAAGCGTCATCATTGACGCTGGTAGCTTTAGCTGGTGCTGCTGTCTGGGTGCGTGGCAATGGCGAAGAGGCGGTGCTGTTGAGCTGTGGCTGCAGTTCATCAACTTGCCAGCTATTATCCCAGTCATCCGGGATCATTGCCGCCGGTGCCAAAAAGTGCTGATCTAATTCTGCCGGTTGTGCCGGTGCCATAGCCGGCCTTTCTGCGACCGCGCTTTGCGGGTTAGAGTTTGTTGTCACATTAGCGTTACGACTGGCCAGCAAAGGTGCCATTAAATCATCAATCAATAAACCTGCCGTAGCCGGAGCAATGCCCGCTTTGTCGCTAGCATTGCTATGCTGCTCTTTAACACTGTTATCAGCACTTACAGCTGTCGCACCGGCGTCTACCAGTGCAACCTGAATTTCGTAGTCACCCAAACACAAAATATCACCATGTTGTAAGGTATGACTGTTGCCCGCCCCTAATGCTTCTACTGCTCTGTTAACAAAAAGACCATTGGTAGATTTATCCACAATGCTATAGTTGCCAGCACTAAAATGAATAAGTGCATGCACACCAGAAACCACCCGCTCCGGATCTGGCAGACACCAATCTGACTGCTCTGAACGGCCCAGCGTGCCGCCAGCACTGTCAAAACGTTTAACTGCAACCTGTCGCGGCGATAATCTGTGATAACTCAGTACTGACAATTCAAGTAACATATCCATTTGCCTCACCTGATACTCCCGCCACGTACACCGCCAAGCGTTAACGACTTAGCACATATTATTTACCTTAAAACAGCGCGAAAGGTTAAGTTAAATTTATTGTTGCGTCAATAGCTGCAAGGTTAACAGGAAGATAAACGTCGCCGTGACAACCAGGCAAGATTGTGAAATAATTACGCAAATTTGTGAGCTGTAAAGTACAGAAATCACATTAACACCTGAGTGCCGGTACAAGGAGTAGCATATGACAACATTGGAACACACCAGCGTAGACACTAAGCAAAACGCCACCGCTGATGCCGATAAAACCCGGTACGCTGTAAAAACACCGTCTCCAACCGAGACCGCACCTGTGCAGCCTGTTGCGGCGTTGCAGATAGGTCAGATCATCAAAGAACGCTACGTGCTGGAAGATAAAATTGGATCTGGCGGTATGAGTGATATATACCGCGCCACCGATCTATTCTTGCAACAAGCCGGAGTAGCAGATTGCACCGTTGCCATTAAAGTGCTGCAGCAACAATTTGTGCATCAGGCTGAAGCCTTACATTTATTGTTGCAGGAAGCGCATAAAACGCAGCAATTGTCGCATCCGAATATAGTAAGGGTGTTCGATGTCGACCGCGATCAGCAGCACTATTTTATCGTAATGGAGTTTTTGGACGGTGAAAGTCTGGAACAAGTCATTAAGCGCTACAAGCCAAAAGGCTTACCGCTTAAATCGGCCATCAAGTTGTTGCAGCAAATTGCCGACGCCCTCACCTTTGCCCACCGGATTGGCATAGTACACGCCGACTTAAAACCGGCAAATATTATGGTAAACCGGTCAGGTACCGTAAAAGTACTGGATTTTGGTGTATCGCAACAACTGCAGCTTAACCACGACATTTATGCTGCCGAACAACACAATCACAGCACCCCTCTTAGTGGTTATACGCCTGCTTACGCCAGCCCTCAGTTACTGGCCGGTAAGACTCCCAGTGTCAGTGATGATGTGTTTTCATTTGGCTGCCTGTGCTACGAATTACTTAGCAGTAAGCACCCCTATGAACGTCTGCCTGCCGATCAGGCGCAGCAACAACAAAAACAGCCGCTAAAACCGGCACATGTTAATCAGTTGCAATGGCAGGCTCTAAAAAAGGCGTTGCAATTTATGCCGGAGCAGCGTGCTATCAGCCTGCAGCAACTGATGCAACGCTTACATTTTAATCTCTGGCTGCCGGTTGGCATCAGCGCAGCAACACTTGCCGTCGCTTTTGGTGTTGCGCAGTATCATACAGGTCAGCAGCAACAACTGGCGCAATATGGTGAGAAAGCCCGCCAGGCTGAACAACAGCAACAACAATTTCAACAATTAAGTAGCGTTAGCGCAGCCCAGCTGCTGCAACAGCTAGAGCAAACCGACACTCCGGCCTGGTTACGTCAGGCGCTGTTACGCAATCAGCAGACAACGGTATTAAGCCATTTTGAACAGCAGATAGACAGCCTGATCAGCGATCGCAGTTTCACTTACCCGAATTATCCGCAAATTGAGCAGCTGTTAGCTCAGGCAAGTGCCTTGTATCCCGACTCTCACTATCTGGCGCAAATTAGCAGCAACATCTCACGCAGTAAGCAAACTGCGATAGATGTATTACGTAATCAACTGCGCCAGCTATTGCTGGAGCAGCAATATCAGCGCCAGGCACAGGACAGCGACCCTTATAAAATACTGGCGGAATTACAACGTATCGACAGCAACTATAAAGTCAGGCCAGATGATGCCGAAGCAGAAGCTTATGTCAGCGCCTATCAACAAGCCGTTGCCACAAATGATGCCGGCGCCTTACAGCAACTGATTGCTATAGGTCAGGAATTATTTAGCAGCCACAGCAACACTCAGGCTTTGGTGCAACAAGGCACTGTACTGGCGCAGGCCGTTAACGACATGGCGGCATATCGCCAGGCGGTAGCGGAGGGAAAAACAGCAGAGTTTCCTTATAAGGCAGCAGAGTTATTTTATCAGCATAGTTTTAGTTTGCTGCAGCAAGAACTGGCGGCCAGTAGCAAAGCCGCAGAGGTCGATCAGGTATACGACAAACTACAGCAATTTAATGCATTGGTACCGGTTAATTTTTCGTTGCATGTTGGCATGCGCCGCCAGTTAGCCGACAAATATCTCAGTCTGTCTACCGAGCTGTTGCAGTCTAATCAGGTGCGCACCGCAGAACGGCTAATGCGCCGGGCCAACGAGTTAATGAGCAGTATTAACAGTTAATCAACGATAGAGATCCAACGCCTGGCATAACTGGCGAATACCGAGCAAAGTGCGCGGCGTAGTGCGGTACAGCTGATCGGCGTTTAGCGAAATAAACTGCTGCTGTTTTACTGCCGGCAATGTTGCGTAACGTTGCCAGTAGGCGAAATCAGCAACAGTTCCGCCCCGGCTGGCCTGGATAATCACCTCTGGCTGGCTCTGCAATACCTGCTCGATCCCTACCTGCGGATAATCGCCTTTAACATTAGCAAACGGGTTGTCAGCCTGACACAGTTGTAACATTTGCTGCGGCCAGGCCTTGTTTGCCACTGTACTAAGCGGTGCAACTGACATGGCAAAAAATACCTTTACCGGGCTTTTCTGCTGATAATCAGCTCTAAGCTGTTGCAGCGCCGTTGCAAATTCAGCCGCTTGCCGGGCCCCCTGATCAGCATGCCCGGTCAGCTCCCCCAACTGCTGCAGCTCTGTGCTGATGTCATCAAGCGAAAGCGGATCAGAAAATGCCAAACGCAACCCCAGTTGTTTCAAGCGGTTTACATCGGCTGCCGGTGTACCGCTGCGCCAGGCGATCACTAAATCTGGCTGCAATGCCAACAATGCCTCAATGTTCACTCCGGCAAAATTCGCTACCCGGGGCAACGTCAAAGCCTGCTGCGGATAGTCACTAAAGTCACTTACCGCAACGACCTGTGGCCCGGCGCCTATGGCATACAACATTTCCGTAATATGTGGTGCCAGCGCCACTATCCGTTGTGGTGCAGCATCTTGCTCCCTGGCGTAGCCTAATACACTGCTACCCAACAACAAAACCATCAGTAGATATTTCACCAATCCAGTCCCCGCTGCGCTTTAATGCCGTTGTCAAAGGCATGTTTAACATTTTGCACTTCACTTACTGTATCGGCCAGCTCAATAATGCGCCGGTGACATGCCCGGCCGGTTATCACCACATGCTGTTGCGCCGGCCGCTGTAACAGCGCCCGCTCTACCCGCTCAACGGCGATATAATGGTAACTAAGCATATAAGTCAGCTCATCCAACAACACCAGATCAATACTGGTATCCGCTAAATACTGTTCAGCCTGCTGCCACACCTGTTCCGCCGCGGCTATATCTGCGGCTTTATCCTGCGTATCCCAGGTGAAACCTGTCGCCATGACGGCAAAAGTTACGCCGTGCTGCTGCAGTAAGTTACGCTCGCCACAATCCCAGCTGCCTTTAATAAACTGCGCAACCGCAGCTCGCATACCATGACCGACAGCACGCGCTACAGTGCCAAAACCGGAGGTAGATTTGCCCTTACCATTGCCGGTAATAACCAGCAATAAACCTTTTTCGTCAGTTGCATGCGCTATGGCTTTATCCACTTCAGCTTTCAACCGTTGTTGCCGGCTTTTGTGCCGCTGCTGTTTTTGTTGTTCATCTGTCATAAGAGTTGTTAGTGTCCCCGGCTACGCATTAGCATTAAAAAGAATACACTACCAAGCAGCGAGGTAATCACCCCAAGCGGGATCTCTTGCTGTGGCAGTAAAGTACGGGCCAGATTATCTACCCAAATTAAAAATATAGCGCCGCTAAGCACACTTCCAAGTAACAAGGGTACGGCCGTAACGCCGAACAATTGCCGGACGACATGTGGGATCATCAGGCCGACAAAGGCAATACCGCCACATTGCGACACGATAACAGCGGTTAACAAGGCGGTTGCCAGTAATAATATCAGCCGCACCGCTATAGTATTAACTCCCAGAGTACGGGCGCTATCATCGCCCAATAGCAACGCATCCAATTGCCTGCGCAGTGCCAGCGCCAGCACCAGTACCAGAGCCACAGCCGGCAGTAATAACCAGACACTAAACCAGTCATTACGGCTTAAGCTGCCCATTAACCAAAACATTATACGATTAGCGGCGAAAGGCTCAGCGAAATACAAAATAAAACTGCTGACAGCGCTAAGCATAAAAGATACTGCCACGCCGGCTAACAAGGTTGTTTCCATTTTTTGCCAGCGCTTACCGCTGCACGCTGCAAATACCAACAGCACCGCGAATAAGGCACCGACAAAAGCACCGAGCGCCTGGCTGATATGGCCAGCTGGCAATACAACACTAACCAGAGTTGCACCAAGGCCAGCGCCTGCCATCAAACCAAACAGATAGGGATCTGCCAGCGGGTTGCGGCTGACATTTTGCAAAATTGCCCCGCACATAGCCAGACCAGCGCCTACTAATGCAGCACACAGCAAACGAGGCATACGTATTTGCCAGATAATAGTGTGCTGCAGGCTGGCTGCACTGCTGTCAGCAACCAGCACCTGCCATAATTGCCCGGTATCGATAGACGCACTGCCGAGCATCAGACTAATGAATAAGCTGGCCAGCAATGCTGTCACTGCGCCAATCATGGCCAGTTTGTAATAACGTTTACTCATCAGGACGCTACCTTACCGCTTTGGGCTGGTGGCATAAAACTGACCTGCAGCTGGCCGTGCTGCTGGTGGATCTGACAAGGCAAATCGAACACCCGCTGTAATATATCAGGCTGCAATACCTGCTGCGGGCTGCCAAATATTACCTGGCGGCCTTGATCGAGCAGCAACAGCTTGTCGCAATACCAGGCCGCCAGATTTAAATCATGCAGACAGGCCAAAACAGCGACCCCTAATTGCTGTGTCAGTTGCAAAACCTGATGTTGGTATTTCACGTCCAGATGATTTGTAGGCTCATCTAACAGTAGCAAACGCGGCTGTTGCACCAAAGCTCTGGCAATAAACAAACGTTGCAGCTCGCCACCAGATAAGGTGTCTACCTGCTGCCCGGCTTTAGCTGCCAAACCGACTTTTGCCAAAGCACGGCTTACAATAGCGATATCATGGCTGGTGTTTTGCTCAAACCAGCTTTTGTGCGGTAACAGGCCCATAGCGGCAACCTGCTCTGCCGTTAAAGCAAATAGCGGTAATGTAGTTTGGTTTACTACCGCCACAGTGCGCGCCAGCTCAGTGGCAGTGTAATTGTCCAGCGCTTTGTGCTGTAAGGTGATCTGCCCGGCAGACGGCGCCAGTGTCCGCTGCACAAGACGCAGCAAACTGGTTTTACCGGCACCGTTCGGGCCAATAATGCCAATAAATTCGCCATCCTGCAGTGCAAAATTTATATCCTGCAACACCCTGGTGTCGGATAACTGCAACGATACCGCAGACAGTTTCAGCACAACTCACTCCTGACAAATGCAGCAGCCAGCTCCGCTGAAAAACGGTGCAGACGCTGCTGTGAACTCCCGCACAGCGGTGTAAACCAATTGATTGGCAGGTCTCCTGACTTAAAGTGATAACCCACAATCCCCTTCCCGGCAGCGGCCAGTGGTTACAGATTGCAGCACTTATTACAGTTGCGGGTACAGTGCAGGCATCTCACCTGCTTCCCTTTTAGCGGCTGGGCCGCACCAAAACGCGGCTAGTGTAACAGATATTTTTACGACGCAGAAAAACAAAGCGCCGGCATTTGGCCGGCGCTTTTTTAATACACTTTTTACTGAATTAGCTTAATTTAATGCTGCCAGTAAGGTTTTATCCAGGCCATCTTCATTAAGAATTTTTACAATCGCCTGACAATGCTCTACGGTAAAATCGCCTTCAGCAATTTGTCCATTGAGCATATTGCGACGTTTCATCACGATATCGGCCACCATTTTCTGGTTATCTGAATTATCGCCTAACTTAGCAGATAGCTTATCCAGGTGCGGGTACAAATGTTTTTCTGCATCATAAGCAGCGGCCCGCACCGATGGATGAAAATCCTCACAGGCATTTAAATTCAGCAAATAGAAATTAAGATAACCGGCCACTGTTACCAGTTTATAGTCTTGTGTATTGGCAATCGCTGTACTGGACAATACGGCAGAGGCGATAACGGCGCTGACCCACTTTTTCATTTTGACTTCCTGTTGTTCCGCTTGTGTTGCTATTCAATCTAAACAGATTGTGCCATTTTTGCAATCTTAACTGGTGAAAAAGCTAATGCCGACAACCAGCCAGGCGTGATCCTGGCGCCAGCTACTTAGCTGCATTGCATCATGATATTCGCTGTTGCTAATTAGAACCTCAGACTCATAAGCTGAGCACCGTCGCCGTAACCCAGGCACAGTTGTTGGTTGTCGACGGGAAAAAAACCCTGTTTTTGCCAGAATGCGGCAGATTGTTGTACGGCAACCAGGTTAATTTGCTGAAAACCGCCCTCTTTAGCTGTTTTAATAAGGTGCGACACCATCTTAGTGCCAAGGCCATCGCCAGCAGCAGCTTTTGATATAGCCAGATCATGCAAAAACAATATGGGCCCAGTGGCGCCATCCGGCAACGTCTGATACAGCTTTGGTGCTGTTTCGCTATGCCAGCAGTGCGCCAACAAGTAAGCCACCAGTTTGCCCGCTTGTTCATATACAAAGCAGCTTGCCGGTGAGTTTAGCCATTTACTTTTCAACACATCCACACTCTCAGGTTCAACCTGAAAATACGCCTCGGCCTGCAGCGCAACTATTTGTGGCCACATTGCTTCAGTAATAGGTTTAATCGACATTTGTACTTCCTTACTGCCTACTGCTATTTAACGGTTTACATACTCATACTGAACATTGCTGCCTAAAGCCTGTTGCCGCAGCCATAAGATACTTTTTCGCAGCAACATGCATTTTTGCTGCCTTAATTTAAAGGCCGTAAGCCACGCAGCGCTCAGACAATGCTGCGAAATTATCAGGATTTACGCAGGCAGAGCCGGCATTACCGCTGTGATCTCCCCACAACAGCTCAAGCTCATTATCCTTCATACGCCACAGATTAGGCAGGATCCCCTGATCATCACCCGCTGCGATCGTGGAAGCAAGCATAAAGACTGCTCCGCCAGCTGCCGCTACGGCATGCGGCAACCAGGGTTTGTCAAAGGACTTAACCACTGTTCTGGCACCTTCTCTGATAACTTCAAATCGACGTTTCCCCCAATAGGCAATCCAGAGCGAGCCATCTTCGTAGTCTGCATCAAACACCCGGTTGCCCATGAAAGCTGGCTCTGACGTCAGCTCCTGCAGCAACTTGGACCAGCCTGTTAAGATGCTGCCATCCTGGGTCGTTAGCCACGCCTCTGACTCGCCGCGAATGAGTAATAAACCGCCCTGGACCTGCCTTACTCCGAAAACAGCGACGGGCCACTCCAGCCATTTCGATGCCGAGCCATCTTCATTCAGCAGGTACAGGTTGGGATAGCGCGCGAAGAGAAAGCCTCCGCCTTCAATCGCCGCGAAGCCGGCTTCACCAAATCGATGTGGATCATCAAACCAGGGCAGAAGTTCTTCAGGTGTCGCACCGACGGAAGCTATCAGTAGTCGGGTTCTGTTTGTCTGCCTTGCATGATCGAAATATCGTTCTACAAGATAGACTTTTCCATCCGGAGCCGGTGCCATCATCCAGTCACTGGCAGAAAAAGAAGATATCAACCAGGAACGTACACCCGTCTCCTCGTCCCAGCTCATAACACAGGCGTGATGGTCGGGACTTTCAACCGGGCAAACGTAAGACCACAGCACTGTCCCATCGATCACCACCATACTTCCTGTCGGGTGCGCCAATGCAGAATGGCTTGTCGCTAAAATAAACAGTAGTGCCAATAAACGTGTCATTTAAACCCCTGTGCTATCCACACGTTTGCAGTACTAACAATAAACCAGATTGCTGCAACTCGTTGTTTAGTGTGCAAACAGTGGTTAAGTATGGTTAAACGCAGCGGTTTGACGCAGCAGCCAGCGCTTTTTATCAACTATAAAGTTGGCTTGTTAAGGCAAACTAAATTTTACACGCGCTATAAGCCTGAGCATGGTTAGCTGACTTTCGCGTCGTAAAATCTAATTGTATTGTTGTTAAGACCGGTTGCTTTTGAGCATTGTCAGCCCCGGGTGTCCACTGCCATTTTCGCAATGCGTCATATGCCTTTTTATTAAATGTTGTACCAGGAAAGCTTTTGATTACCATCAAATTTTGCGGCTTGCCATCGCCGTCGATTAACAGCGTAAATTCTACACAACCCGATATACCCTTTTCACCTGCATCCGCAGGATATTCAGGAGCAACCTTGCGCTTAACCACCCAATACTTTTCAACGGCTTCTTTGTTACTAATTAAATCCAATTGCCCTGTACCAGCTGATTGATTTACTGTCGAGCAAGCACTTACTGTTAAGATTGCCGCAACGACTAATAGGTTTGAATTTTTCACTTAATGTCCTTAATGCCAGCAGCCAAAACAACTGCGCGATACGTGTTAGCAGGCTTTTTTGATAAGTCGTTATTTAAGCAAAACACGACCTACTGATTTCTCACCTTGTAGTGGGTTGAAATAGCTAGACGCGCTAAAAGTTAAAATAAAAAAATTAATACACACTCTCTTCCTTTTAAGGATATCCATAACACCGAGATTTAGCGCGAACAGCGGCGCAGCATTAAGGTCTAGCAACCATAGGCTGCGAATTGCAGGGCCTTGATACTCATTGAGCCTTCTCCCCAGCCCAACCATTTGGCTAAGCTGGAAGGCGACCAAACCAAAAAGGAGAAGACCCAATGAAATTTTATACTACACAACATCCGTACTATTGTGGAATTGATTTGCATGCCCGCTCTTTGTACGTCTGCATTTTGGATGCGAACGGTGACACCATCTTACACCGCGAAATCAAAGCATTGCCAGAAAATCTACTCAATTTATTAACACCTTACATCGGCAATATCGTGGTTGGCGTTGAATGCATGCACTGCTGGTACTGGGTCAGCGACTTTTGTGCTGAACACGGCATCGATTTTATTCTTGGACACGCTTTATATATGACAAATTCTTCAGGAAAGAATTTGGACAGCTTTAGCTGGCCCGAAGGGAAAAGGACAGGAAGTACTTTTCAACGCCATTCATGGCGGCAAAGCCAAGAATGACCGCATCGATTCCTATAAGATTGCCCATCTTATTCGCGGTGGTAATTTCCCGCTGGCCTATGTGTATCCGCCACAAATGCGCGCTGCCCGTGATTTATTGCGCCGTCGCACCCGTATCGTCCGTCACGGTGCCGATTTAAAAGCGCACGTCAAAAACACGGTTAGTCAGTACAACTTGCCGCCTACTAATTTAGACCTCAAATATCCTTATGCCCGCGAAGCAATGCGTGATTGTTTTGCAGATCAGTTCGTGCAGCGCAATGTTGATTTGGATTTAAACATCATCGCGTTTTACCGCCATGAACTCAGCTCCATCGAGTGTTTTATCGAAAAGCACGCCAAGCATCACAACGGCAGTGACTACCATATCCTCACTAGCTTCCCTGGCATTGGTCGCATTCTGGCACTGACGATTTTGTATGAAGTTGGCGATATTGCCCGCTTTAGCACGGTACAGGATTTTGCATCCTACAGCCGGCTGATTAAATGCAAAGCTGAATCCGCAGGTAAAAGCTATGGCACCCAGGGCAATAAAATTGGCAATGCCCATTTGAAGTGGGCCTTCGGTGAGATTGCCGTGCTTTATCTGCGCGGTAACGATAAAGCCAAAGCTCACTTGCTCAAATTACAAAAGCGCATGAGCAAAGCCAAAGCGCTGTCCGCTTTAGCGCATAAAGTCGGTCGATGTGTTTATTACATGCTGAAAAACCAGAAGGTGTTCGATGAGAAGCGATTCCTAGCCGGTTAAGTCGCGGGACAAGGTGAGCTGAACGTCTAACTGGAACACCATGGCTGATGCTCAAATGATGGTTGGGTAACCCTTAGCAATAAGCTGAACCACCCACCTTCTGGCACACTGCCGTAGCCAGCTTGCTTGATTAGACACCTTGTCGCCGCGCATTTACCATCAGCAAGATGGTTTGCACCTGTGCTGAGCCTGAAACTAACTGGCTTTAAGCCCGACGCCTTGAATAGTGCCAGCAACAGGTTAACCGATGAATGTCTGGTGCCCCTGCTGTCAGCAAGGATGCTGAAACCAGCAGGCACTCATTGAGCATGAGATAAGAGAGCCCCGATATGTGTTTGTTGCAGGCTATCGCCTGGCAACCATGATGACAGATGAAGCAGTCTATCTTGCTGATGGAACAACAGACTGGCCGCTACCGCGGCCAGAAGAGCGGTATTACCTATTGACTCCGAGAAGGCTCATATGTGTTAAGCGCCACCGCACTCATGTAGCTGAAGGATATAATTTTTTTGGAACCCACCATATGTAAGCGGCCATCCCAAATAACTCAACCAATGACTGAAATACGATAACTACAACCGTCAGCTCAAAGGATGAAGGCAGAGAGAGTGCTAGGGGAAGAACCACAAATGAATTCCTGCTACCTAAACTGAAGGCAAGAACTCTGCCTTGATCTGTTGGTAATGAAAATATTTTTGAAAGCACTAAAGATAAAAACCCAGCTATCAGAAGAAATGCAGAAAATACTGCAAACAAGCTTGGGAGTATGCCCAATGAATCAATGACCACATTGATTTGTGCCGCTGCTATAGAAAACACAACCAATGCCAGTAGCGGAACGGGAAACCAGCCAAAAGCATTCAGAATAGCTTCTCTGCCCTCTCGCTTTTCAGCCCATTTTTCGGTTGCAAATGCCGCCACCAAGGGGAGGACGATAAGTCCGAAGAAGGCCAGAATTAGCTCTCGCTGCATTACGCTGGTTGTTATTTCCGAACCAAGGAAATGCCATATATAAACTGGCAGGAGGATTAGCTGAAGCAAAAGACTAACAGGCGAAAAGGCAATAGCCCGTTTAGTATCTCCTCCACCCAAGTGTGTGAAAGTGATAAACCAGTCAGTACATGGAACCAATAACACCAAGAGTATGCCCAACTTGACGGCAGGCAAGTTGGGTCCAGTGGACATTAACCCCCATACAATCAAAGGAAGAACAACGAAATTGCCAATTACCGCCGCCAACATAAAGCGGGAGTCAGAGAATGCTTCTTGCAGATGCGCCAGAGGGACCTGAGTAAAAGTCGTATACAGAAGCATGCCTAGCAGTGGCCACAAAGCCCACTCTAAAATCTGTGACTGTGCAGGAAATTTCATCCCGACCAACAACCCTAAAAGGATTCCGGTCAGATAAATAAATACTTGATATTTTTCCAGTGTCTCTCGTTTCAATGACCTGAACCTCGTTGATCGAATACCGCTTAACGCCCAAAGCAAGCGCGCGGTACGCGTCGCCTTGCCTTTGTTTGTTAGCAGCCTACACCGGACTTGCGCGGCTTGCCGCACTGGCAAACCGAAACAGCAGCAGACTGCTTTTAATTAAAAACTTAACCGATTAACTGCGACACAGCGAGCCAACCGGAACCTGTAAACTGTTTAGCGAAGCCACGAAGAACAACGCTACCGCCACCACCGTTTGCAGTAAACCCGAAAACTGGCGAACTTTAAAGTATGGCGCTGCCGCTAAGAAAACGAAACGCGAGCAAGGCCGGAATAAAACTAATGACTGAAACCGTTAAAACCCGAAAACCTGCTAACGCTTTAGCGTTTTATCCGGCACGTTGTTCAGTGACGGCTAAACGCCTGTTGAACGGCCCGGTTCGCTTATTTTT
>NZ_JALAAR010000007.1:0-222876 GCF_036984005.1 Rheinheimera muenzenbergensis | reverse complement strand
ATACCACCGAAATACAAACAGGCTTTAATAACGCAACCTTCTACTTTCAGCGTCAATTAAAAATGGGTGTATTACCCTTCGTCTACCCGGTAAAAGCGCTCGGTTAAGCGTTTAACATGCTGCGGCGCTATGCCGGGGCCGTTATCGTTAACAGCAAACACGGCTTTTAAATGCTGGCGTTGCCAGCTGATATGAATATCGCCGCCATTTTGCGTGTACTTAATGGCGTTAACCACCAGATTAGAAAAAGCACTGCGCAGCTCTTCAGTCACACCGGTCACTTTTAATGACGGATCTATGTCAAACACCAGCTTATGTTGCTTGTCACGGTTTACGGTTTGCGCTTCCTGCTCCAGCTGCGCCAGCATCAGCGGTACATCTACCTCGTCGTCAAACTGCACCCGGGCCGAGGCTTCAATACGCGATAAGGTTAGCAACTGCTGCACTAAAGCATCCATGCGTTTGGTTTGGTCCAGCATGACATTGTGGGCTTTTTTCCACATGGCTTTATCCGGCAGGTGTTCGTCGTCCATAACTTCCAGATAGCCCTGCAACACGGTAAGCGGCGTACGCAGCTCATGCGATACGTTGGCGACAAAGTCTTTGCGGATTTGCTCCAGCTGTTTTAGCTGGGTAATGTCACGCACAATCAGTAAGTACTGCTCAATGCCATAGGGCATAATATTAAACTCAAGCGTCAGTTGGTCATTTACCGGCGAGGCCAACACCAACGGCTGCTCAAATTTAGTCGCTTTGATGTACTGCAAAAATTCCGGATGGCGAATAAGGTTATCCAGCCGCTGGCCTTCGTCGGCCGGCCAGCGCAACCCCACCAAAATTTGCGCCAGTTTGTTACTCCAGATAATGCTCCAGTCATCGCGCAGCACCACTACAGCTTCAGGCAGGGCTTCGGCACCATCACGAAAGCGCCGTACCACATTGCGCAGCTCGCGGCGCTTACGCCGGTCGCGTCGCTGCAGGTAGTAAATACCTTCAAACAGGTGGCCCCAGATGCCTTCGCTGATTGGCGGCGACAGTTTGCGGTCACGCCACAACCATTTGTCCATTAAAAACAAATGATGGTAATGCCACAGCAACAGCGCTACGGTAAAGATCAGCAACGCCAGCAACAGGCTGTCGGAAATCAGGCCAACCACAGCAATAAAACAGAAAAAAAGGAACAGCTTGGTATAAACCTTCCTTTTTGATAACAGTTGGCGCATAGACTAAGTGTTAACCTTTTACTTGGCAGAGAAACGGTAACCGGAGCCCCGTACGGTTTGCACTAATCTATCATGACCGGCCAGAGAAATCGCTTTACGTAAACGGCGAATGTGCACATCTACCGTACGATCTTCAACATAGACGTTAGTGCCCCAGACATGATCCAGCAGTTGCTCACGGCTGTATACCCGCTCTGGGTGCGTCATAAAGAAATGCAGCAGACGAAACTCGGTCGGCCCCATGTCCAGCGCCTGATCCGATGCCATTACCCGATGCGATACCGGGTCCAGCTTTAAACCCTGTACTTCTATCACTTCGTCCAGGCTGGTGGGTGCCACTCGGCGGATCACCGCTTTGATGCGTGCCATCAGTTCTTTCGGTGAAAACGGCTTGGTCACATAGTCATCTGCGCCCACTTCCAGGCCGCGTACTTTGTCTTCTTCTTCACCGCGGGCGGTGATCATAATAATCGGGATATTGCGGGTCAAATCGTGCTGCTTCATTTTCTTCGCGATTTGGATACCGCTGCCGCCTGGTAACATCCAGTCCAGTAGCACTAAATCCGGATAGGGTTCAACCAGGGCATTGACCGCCGATTCAAAATCTTCAGCGGTTACCGCCTGATAACCATTTTGTTCCAGCACAAAACACAACATGTCACGGATTGGCGCTTCATCTTCCACTACCAGGATCTTTCTTGCCATTGTTCTCACCACATAAAAATAGCGGCACTAAGGCCGTATCGGTTAACTGATTACTCTGCCTAGTATTACCGCACATTATGACACTTTTATGAAAGCAACAAATCAGCTTGCAGTCATGCTTACTTCAAAATGACAAATACAACTATTAAACATTGAAAACAAAAATTAAACATAAGCCACCAGGGTGATGCATGACACTCAGATGAATTTTTTTTGACAGCAACAGCGTTAAGGTCCATGCCGGCACAGGGCGGCGCAACTGTAATGTTGCAGCCATATTACTGTAATAAAAGCGTCACGTCCCCGTTGTAGGGTGCAAGCAACTTTTTAGCACCACCGACAATAACACAACGGAGAGATGGTAATGGCTTTAGGTAAACTGATAAAACTGAGCGCAGTGGCAACAGCCCTTATGCTGGCGGGCTGTGGTGGCGACTTAGTCGTTAACGCTGGTGGCAACGACAATGGCGGCAATAATGGCGGCGGTAACCCGACGCCACCACCAGCCAGTGCCTGCCCGGCTTTTGCAACGCAGGGCAACAGCCTGGCTGGCGTCAGCAAAACAGTATGTGAGATTACCGGCACTATCACCAGCGATGTCCGTTTAACCGCAAACATCGCCTGGTCATTAAGCGGCAAGGTCACTGTAGGTAACGACAATGCCAACAACGCAACCCTGACCATAGAGCCGGGTACCACCGTTTTTGGTAAGAGCGGAGCCGACTATCTGGTGGTTGCCCGCGGTTCAAAAATTCAGGCTATCGGTACTGCAGCCGATCCTATCATCATGACGTCAGTTAACGACATGCTGGGCTTATCCGATGACGAATCAGCGGCCGAATGGGGTGGCCTGGTATTACTGGGTAATGCACCTACTAACAAATGTGATCAGGCGGATTTAGCTAACTGTCAGGTAGAAGCTGAAGGCGAAGCTGGCCCATACGGCGGTGCAGATGCCGAAGATAGCAGCGGCGCGCTGAAATATGTACAGGTACGTTACGCCGGTTTTGAGGTTATTCCGGATAACGAATTAAACGGTATTACTTTTGCCGGTGTTGGTCGCGGTACTACGGTGGAATATATCCAGGTGCACAACAACCTGGATGACGGCGTTGAATTTTTCGGCGGTACTGTTGATGCCAAATACGTGGTGTTAACCGGCAACCGTGATGACTCGCTGGACTGGGCAGATGGCTGGACTGGCCGTATGCAGCACGTTTTAGTGCGCCACAACCCGAACGATACCAAAGCCAACCGCGGCATCGAGGCTGATAACCAGTCCGGTAACTTTACTGCTGAGCCGGTATCAAAACCGCAAATTGCCAACATGACGATTGTCGGTAATAACTTTGACGGCGAAGACGACTCAGAAGGCGTGTTATTGCGTGCGGGTACTGCTGCTGAGCTGTACAACTTTGTTATCACTGGCCCATCAGGTATGGGTGAGTGTTTTGAAATTAACTCTGACGAATCTGTTGCCAATGCCGGCAACGGTGAAATCGTCTTCCGTAACTCTATTATCGATTGTGCCGAGCCAACTAAAAACTCAGTAGATGGCAATGGCAACGTGACGCTGGACGCTAAAGCCTGGTTTATGCAACAGCCTGGCAATATGATTACCGATGCGCTGATAGGCGGTTATGTGCCAGCTCCTAACTCACCTGCACTGGGTAACGGTTATAACGTTGCTAATAACGTTGACCCATGGTTTGACACTGTAGATTACATTGGTGCTTTTGATGGCACTACTGACTGGACAGTTGGCTGGACAGTGGGTATTCACCCGGAAGACGATTTGGCCGCCTGCCCGTCTGGCACTACTGAAGTAAACAGCTTAAGCGGTAAATTAAACTGTCAGTTAACCGGTGATATCACCGATAACATTACCCTGGTTGCCGGCGCAGATTATGTATTAAGTGGCCGGGTACGTGTTGGTATCGACAACACCACAGCAGCAACCTTAACAGTACAACCTGGCGTGCGCATTTTCGGCAAATCCGGTGCCGACTTCCTGGTCGTTACCCGTGGTTCAAAAATTGAAGCCAACGGTACTGCCGCTAATCCAATCGTGATGACGTCAGTACAGGATGTTATCGGTTCACCAACCGCTGCCGGTCAATGGGGTGGTTTAGTATTGCTGGGCAAAGCGCCAAGCAACAAGTGTGATCAGGCTGATTTGGCAAACTGTCAGGTATCGGCTGAAGGCGATGCCGGTAACTACGGCGGCAATAACCCGGCTGACAGCAGCGGTACGCTAAATTATGTGGTGGTTAAACACGCCGGTTTTGAAGTTATCCCGGATAACGAATTAAACGGTATTACTTTTGCTGGTGTCGGTTCAGGTACTAAGTGTTCAAACATTCAGGTACACCAGAACGTGGATGACGGTATCGAAATGTTTGGCGGTAGCGTCAGCTGTAAAAACGTAGTACTGACCGCCAACGGCGATGACTCAGTAGACTGGGCAGACGGCTGGAACGGTAAACTGCAATTTGTACTGGTAAAACACGCTGCAGATGGCGCTAAAGCCAACCGTGGTATTGAAGCGGATAACCAGTCAGGTAACTTCGGTGCCCTGCCAATCTCTAACCCGACAATCGCCAATATGACCATTATCGGCAACACCTTTGACGGCGACGACGATTCTGAAGGCGTCTTGCTGCGTGCCGGTACTAATGCCCAACTGGCTAACTTTGTTATCACCGGCCCTGAAGGTATGGGTGAATGTCTGGAATTTGACTCGGCAGAAACCAAAGCGCTGGCAGCGGCTGGCTCATTAACCATGACAAACTCGGTAATCGCCTGTGCAGAGCCATTTAAAGGCGACCTGGGCAACGGCACTACTACAGAGCAATGGTTCCTTGGCCAGGCCGGCAATAGCGTAGCCGCCAATCAGGCAGCGGTGCTGGACGGCATCTTCACTATCGATGCCACTACGCCAAAAGATATGACGGCAGATAGCTTCTTCGACGCCGTTGACTTTGTCGGTGCAGTAAAACCTGGCAATGACTGGACTGCAGGCTGGACCGTTGGTTTAGACGACTAACAGCAACTAACACTGCCGGGTTTTACCTGGCAGTGTTTTTTATTTCACAGCATTGCACAGCAAGCAAATCAGTCAATGCAACGCAGATATAACAGTAAAAGCTGATAGGACAAAGTTCAGATGAGCAGCATGCAAAAGTTTAATTTCAGTCGTGTAGGCCGCAGTGTGTTGCTGGCACTTAGCACGGCAACCGCGCTGGCGTCGCTGGGTGCAGTAGCGCAGGAAACGCAGCCGCAACCAGCCCAAAATGAAGAAGAAGTAGAACGCATTTCTGTATCCGGCCGTCTGATGAGCTCCGCTGCCTCTGCTGCGGCCGAGCGCCGCGAGCAACCTTATGTGGCCGAACTGCTTGGCATGGAGCAAATATCCCGCGCCGGCGACAGCAATGCCGCTACCGCACTGCGCCGGGTAACAGGTTTAACCCTGGTAAAAGATAAGTTTATTTATGTACGCGGTTTGGGTGAGCGTTATTCCAGCACCTTATTAAACGGTGCCATGGTACCCAGCCCGGACCCAACACGTAATGTTATTCCGCTGGATATGTTTCCGGCCGGTATTATTGAAAGTCTAGTGGTACAAAAAGCCTACTCGCCCGAGCTACCTGCAGCCTTCGGTGGCGGTAATGTAAATATCCGCACCGCCGCTATTCCGCTGCAAACCACCTTTAACCTGTCGGTCGGCACCGGTTACAGCAGCCTGAACAGTGACGACGGCTTTGAATATGCCGGCGGCGGCGATGACTGGCGTGGCAAAGACGATGGCAGCCGGGCTATATCGGCCGAACTGGCCGCTGCCCAGGCACAATATGGCGTGCTGACACCGATTAATATCGCTGAAGCCTTAGGTGGCATTAATGCCGGTAATCTGGCACAGGCAGAAACCATAGTTCGTGAGTTAGGCACGGCCTTTAATCGCGATATTGATGTTAGCCGCACGTCGGTTAAGCCCGATTTTGATGGCAGCGTATCTTTTGGCTCGCGCTTTGATATCGCTAAAAACGTAGTGTTTGGCGTGATGAGCGGTTTAAGCTATGACCGCTCAACACAGAATATCGACGAGCAAGAGCGCTACTACTCCGTATCTGGCGAGTCGTTAACACCACTTAACCGTTATGACGATATTAAGGGTACTGAGCATCAGGTTAAACTGTCTGGCATGCTGAACTTTGGTTTAGAGCTGGGTGTGGATCACCGGTTGGAAACGTCCACCATTTATCTGCGCGATACCAAAGACGAAGTTAAGATTAAAAACGGCGACAGTATCGAAACCATCAACGAAACCAACCGTTCTAATACCGACACCAGCATTACTTATGAAGAACGCAGCATGTTAAGCAACCAGTTGCGTGGTAAGCATAACTTCCCTTACCTGATGGATTTAGCCGTAGACTGGCAATATACCGATGCCAAAGCACGCCGCTATGCACCAGGTGAAGTGGAATACCGCTACCTGAACGAAACCCAGGCCGATGGCTCTGTGTTCTCGTTCCTGCGTCGTAACCAGAATGCAGTGAATTACAGTTTCAGCGATATGAAGGACAACACGGAAAACTTAAGCTGGAACGCTAAGTTACCCCTGACGCTGGGCAAAGCAGAAATGACCTTTAGTGGCGGTTACAGCTATTTTGAACGTAGCCGTGATGCCCAGACCGACCGCTTTAACTTTGATACCGTAGGCTACAGCCTGCAACAGTTAGCCGGCAGCTTTTCGGAGATTTTCTCCGACAGCAATATTTTAAATCCGGATAACGGCTTTAAAATCTCTAACGTCACCACTCAGGCCGATGATTACCTGGCCGCACAGATGATCGATGCCGGTTACGCCGCGCTGGAAGTCAACTACGACTACAAATTCCGCTTAAATGTCGGCGTGCGTTATGAAGACTTTAAACAGGTATCGCTACCGCTGGGTGCCGATGGCAATGTTAGCGGCGAAGTGACCGATTCAGTGTTACTGGAAGACGGTTTTTACCCGGCACTGTCATTAACCTGGTTTGTTAATGACGACTTACAAGCACGCTTTGGTTACAGTAAAACCGTAGTACGGCCGGACTTACGTGAAGTTACCCCGGTACTGTACGTTGACCCGTTAACCGACTTCAAAGTAACCGGTTTTGCCGGCCTGAAAAGCACCGACATCAGCAGTGCTGACGTGCGCTTAGAATGGTACTACGACAATAGCAACTACAGCATCGGTGTATTCTATAAGGATTTAGAAAACCCGATTGAAGCCATTGAATTGTCCGGCTCGGACGGCAACCTGTTAATGTCGTTCCGCAATGCGCAAAGTGGCAAAGTTTATGGTGCTGAAGCGGAGTTTCTGCAGCAACTGGACATGTTTGGCGGTGACTTTGGTAAGCTGGCCGACAACTTTTTCCTGGCTGGTAACCTGACACTTAGCGAGTCTGAAATCAGCATTCAACGTTTCCCGGGCGCTAACCTGACCAATTTAGAGCGCAGCTTAAGCGGCCACTCTAAGTACGTGGCTAACCTGCAGCTGGGCTTTGACTCTGACAACAACCAGCACAACGCTACCTTAACATTTAACGTGTTTGGTAAGCGCATTGCTTTTGCCGGTGTGAACGATAAAGACGACGCCTTTGAACAACCGTTCAACTCGCTCGACTTCACCTACAGCTATACGCCAATGGACAACATGACGTTAAAGCTGGGGCTGAAAAACCTGCTGGACGAAGATGTGGAAATTCTGCAGCAAGGCGAGATCCTGCAAAAACGGGTTGAAGGCCAAAACTACAGTTTAAGCTTCTCATATAAGTACTAGCCGCTTTGTTAATACAAAGGCCTGCAATTTTGCAGGCCTTTTTTATTGCATTACATTCGCCTGCTATTGAAAGGTGTAACGCACGCCCAGTGCATAGCGGGTACCGTATTGCCGGGCAAACAAAAACTGCTCTTTAAAGCGGCCATAGCCTCGTTCAGTTTCATTGTTCAGGTTGATACCTTCAAAGAAGACTGTCAGGTTTTCGTTTATATCGTAATTCACGCTTAAGTCCCACTGGCCGAAAGTGCGGCCAAACTGCGGCGGAGCATCAGATGAGCCCTGGCCCTGGCCAATGCCAATCAGGTAGTTATCACGCCAGGCATAAGTGGCTTTAACCGACAAACCATCGGCTTCGTAAAACAGTTGCAGGTTAGCTGAGTCGCTTAAACCGGTTAGCGGCGACTGCACCTGCAAGCTTTGCGGGTCAAACTTTACATCACCATCGACAAAGGTGGCATTAACGCCGACACCAAAACCACTGTCGCCAAACAGATGCTGCAGCGCCAGTTCAACACCGTCTACCGATTTATCTTCGCTGTTGTACGGCCGGGTGACCAGCCAGCTGATTAACGGGTCATCTGCGGCTGGTTCTATCACGCCATTGGCATTACCATGGCCGTTAGCCAGCATTTGCAGGTAAATGTCGCCTATGTCAGGGTTGCTGTCGCCGGCAGCAACCAGCTGCTGCTGGGCGGCCAAATAACGCGGCCCCTGATAAATGTCTTTTAGCTCATCGTACTGCACGGTTACGGTTTCGTTAGACAGGAAGTTTTTCACGTCTTTTTTGAAGTAACCCACCGAAGCATAGCTACCTTCGCCGTAGTAATATTCCAGACTGAGATCCAGGTTGGTTGATTCAAACGGCTGCAGGTTGGTATTGCCTTCAGCGCCGGTACGTGCGCCAATTTTCGGGCTGCCACTTAATGCCCGGCCGCCAGCCAGAGCTCCCAGCGGCGCCCGGGCAATACTTTTACCCCAGGAAAAACGTGCGACGACATCATCAGTTAACTCGACCCGGAAATCGAACATCGGTAGCAGCACATCATGCTTACCTGTGACTTCTAAAAAGGTGTCGTCGCCGGCTTCATACTGGGTGATCCACTCCGATGCCGACGCCCACACCACCTGGGTTGGCACTTTTTGCCGCACATTACTGGTAACATCGGTTTCTTCGTAACGTACACTGGCATTAATTTGCGCCGGCAAGCGGCCAATATCAAACTGCCAGTCGGATTGCAGGTAAATACTGCTGGTTTCTTCCTGCACAGAGCCTTCGCTGTCGATACCGTCAAAATAGGCATCCACCACGTAAGCATCGGCTCCCATCAGCGCTTCGGTCAGATAAGCCTGCTGCCGTGCCACTGCTTCATCAAAGTCATAGCTGTAGTAGTAAGGTGACGCCATGTTCAGGCCGCCGCCGGCAAACTGATCTAAAAAGCCGGCGGTGCTATGACGGGTAAACATGCCATCGGGCAAGATAGCTGTGAAACTGGGGCTAAAACCGGCGCCGCCACGCAAGCCACTCCAGGCACTGTAGCCGCTAATGGTTTGGTCGGTTACAGCAAAACCGGCTTTAATGCTGGTTAGCGGTATAGCAAATACCGAGTTGTACCAAACGGTATCCAGTTGCAGCTGTTTAACTGCCGACTTACCCGGTGAATGGGTAAATTGGCTGAAATTTGAATCAATTTCACCGGGTTGCAATTCATTACTGCCGTTGCGCCACAAAATAGCGGCTTGCGGAATTTCACCGCTACGGTAGTCATAGATTTTGCTGATCAGCTTGTCAGAGCCCAAAATGATCTGGCCGGCACTGCCCAGACCTTTATCCGCGCCATTATCGGCTTTATTGTCTGAGTCGTGGTAATCCAGGCTAACGTGCCAGTCTGCACTGATTTGCCAGTCCAGATTTAAGCCGACAGAGCGCGCTTTAACTTCGGTGGTATTGCGGCTGGCGGTAAAAGAGCCGTCATTGCCGCTGATATCGGCAAACAGTGCAGTGCCATTGGCGTCCAGTTCATAGGCGTTAATATTGCCGCCAAATTCGTTCCAGATCCCCCAGCCTACGGTGTTTACGCCGGTAATGGCTTGCGATACGGTGTAATCGAGCGAGGCAATAAAATTATCGACCGGAGCAAACTGCAAAGTAAGCTGGCCGTTAGTGCGCTCGCGCTCAACATCATCAATACCGTAGTTCATATCTTTCGGGAAAAACGCTACCCCTTGCTTATTGCCCTCGGCATCGGTCGGCCGGTTGTCGATAACCATAGCGGCATCAAGATCAGGCAGGTTGCTATTGGTTTGGAACTGCCAGCCCTGAATATTGGCTTCCTGGCGTTGAAAATCACGCTGCTGGTGCGACAAAGACAACGCCACGCCAAACTTATCATCTGCAAAGGTATCGCTGAACAACGCTGACACTTCCGGCGTAACATCATCATTTTGCTTGTTTGATGTGTCGTAAATACCTTTGGCCGAGACCGAATAGCGCAGGCCCGGTGTCTGCAGCGGCTTGGCGGTAATAATGTTTACCGTAGCACCTAAACCACCACTGGGATTTTCGGCCCGCGCTGTTTTATATACTTCCAGTGAACTGACACCGTCTGATGCCAGGTTTTCCAGGTTATATGAGCGGCTGTTGCCGGTACCCGGCATTTGCCGGCCGTTTAAGGTAATAAGATTAAACTCCGGGCCAAAACCGCGCACTGTGATCTGGCTGCCTTCGCCATTGGCGCGGCTGACAGTGACCCCGGTTATCCGCTGCAGCGATTCTGCCAGGTTGGTATCGGGAAATTTACCCATTTCTTCTGCGGAAATGGCATCCACTACGCCGCTGGCCTGGCGTTTGACGTTCATCGAGCGGATTAAACTGCCACGAATACCACTAACTTGGATCACTTCTATTTCTTCGCCGGCAGCATCGTTTTGTGCCGCGTTATTGTCCTGCGCCTGTACCAGACTGGTGGCCAATAACATGGCAATGGCGCTGGCCAGACGGTTCTTCGTAAAGGTTAGGTTTTTCATAATGACCTGCTAAGCTCTGTTCGTTATGTCCTGCCGGACAGCTGTGCCCGGCGTCTGCTATGCGAAATACGGTTATCTGGCTTATGGCTGCGTAATCACCACATTGTCTATGCGGTATACCGCGCCATTACCCGCACCCCAGGCCGGAAATACCATCAGCACATCAATGGCACTGATATCCAGGCCAGCATTAAACAGGTCCTGCAAACTAAAGGTGTATGTTTGCCATTGCCCAACAACCGGCATTTGCCCTTGCTGGCTGTTACTTAGCGCTAACTCCACCGCGCTGCTGGCATCATTCGCTTCAATTTTAAATAGCCAGGCTGCCGCGGCATCATTTGGCGGGCTGACAATTTTCATTTCAAACTGCACTACACCATTTTCCAGCAACGCTGAAGCGTCGTAATACACGCCATCCGCAGCCAGAAAGCCCATGACTGTCGGCGTAGCCCCGATGACAAACTGAGCAGTGGCACCGTGGCTGTCATCGTCCTGCTCAACTGTTGGCGTGCTGCCACCACAGCAGTCCCAAATCGACCACTGTTCCGCTGCTTCATCGGCGAACAGGGTTAAACCCGAGCCCTGATTGGCCCCTGGTAAATAAATTTTGGCATTATCAACCCGGTATACGGCACCTTCGCCGGCACCCCAGGCCGGGAAAATCATGACCACATCTATCGCCGACACATCCAGACCGGCCGCGGCCAGGCTGGCCAGCGGAAAGGTGTAGCTTTGCCATTGCCCCGCAACCGGCGCCACCCCTTCCAGGCTGGCGGTCAGATTTAACTCAACCGCTGAGGCCGCGTTGTCAGCTTCTACTTTAAACAGCCAGGCAGCATCAGGCGTTGAAGGCATGCTTACCACTTTCATTTCAAACTGAATTACGCCCTGCTCCAAAATAGCTGTGGCATCAAAGGGTTTATCACTGCCACCATTGGCTGAGCGGGTAATAAAACCCATCACTGTTGGTGTCGCGCCGATAGTAAATTCAGCTACTGTGCCATGAGCGGCATCATCGGTTTGTTCGGTCGGGCTGGAGCTGGCGCAGCAATCCCACATTGGCCAGTCCGGATTTTGCTGATCAGCAAATAACACCAGCTCCGGGTAGCTGATCTCGGCACTGATTTTCACGTTATCAACCCGGTAAACCGCGCCCTCTCCGGCGCCCCAGGCCGGAAAAATCATCACCACATCTATGGCTGAAACGTCAAGGCCGGCATCGGCCAGCATTTGTAGCGAAAAGGTATAGCTCTGCCATTGGCCGGTTACCGGCGCAGCGCCTTCACTGCTGGCACTCAGCGGCATTTCTACTGCGGTAGAGGCGCCGGTGCTTTCAGTTTTAAACAACCACACCGCCTCAACATTGGCCGGTGCAGACACCACCTGCATATCAAAACTGATACTGCCGGTAGCAACAATTGGCGAAGCATCAAAAGGCTTCGCCTGGCCGGCCGGATCGGTAATAAATTCGGCGCGGCTAACAAAACCATTTACCGTTGGCGAAGCACCCACACTGAATTCGTACACATCGCCACGATCGGCATCTGCTACCAATGCCGGTGTCGAACCACCGCAGCAATCCCAGGCGGCCCAATCGGGATTAGGTGTACCGTCGAAGATAGTTAAATTTTGCGCAACACCACTTGATGGCGGTGACGGAATAGGTGCTTCACCGGTGACCAGTGCATCTTCAGGCTTGTCGTAGCCGGTGCGCACCGTTTCGCAGCCTTTGCCAGTATCCGGATCGGCCGCACACTGATAAACCCGCACATAATCAATTTGAAAACGCTGACCGTCGGCAAAAGCCGCAGCATCAATGCCGAGGTTATTAACATTTTCCGGCCAGTTACCGCCTACCGCCAGGTTCAGGATCAGGAAAAACTCCTGATCAAAGGGCGCTGCGTCCCAGTGTGTTTTCAGCTCGCCACTGCCCTGATCAAAATACTCGGCAAACCAGCCGCGATGCGCCAAACCAACAGGTTCGCCCCGGCTGTTATAACGCACCGCAGATTGGCGCTGAGTAGCATACAAATAGTTATCGACATACCAGCGTATTTCGCCTTGCTGCCATTCAACCGCATAGGTATGAAAATCATCGGCCGGGTTTACCCCCTCAGGCAACAGGTAGCCTTTGCCAGAGCTGGCATTGTTCGGCCACTCGCGACCATAGTGCAAAGTACCGTGTACATTGGCTTCAGCTACGCCGTCAGCGCCCACCACTTTCAGGTTTACCGCTTCCATAATGTCAATTTCGCCGGATCTTGGCCAGCCACCATAGACGCTGTCGGTTGGCATCATCCAGAACGCCGGCCAGCTGCCCTGGCCAAAAGGTAGCTGGGCACGCATTTCAATGCGGCCATATTTAAAATCGGCCTTATTGCGGGTAACCAACCGGGCTGAGGTATAAGGTTTTTCTGCACCTTCCGGTGCCGGCAGGGCAACGATATTTAACATACCATCGGCGATATAAGCGTTATCGCTGCTGTCGGTGTAACATTGTTTTTCGTTATTACCACCACCGCTGCAGTTGACTTCATGCGTCCACTTAGTCGCATCTAAACTGTTGCTATCAAATTCATCCTGCCACACCAACTGCCAGTCGCTGACCGGCTGGGTTACGTCAACCTGATTAAAATCAGATTTAGTCTCAGCGCCGCCGCCACAACCGGCCAAGGCCAGCGAAAGCACACTGGCGCAGGCTATGCGCGCCAGGTTTGCAGATTTATCCATGTTGTTTGCCCCGTGTTATCAGCATTGTCAGCCGGCTGGCACCCTTTTTAGTGCTGCCGGTTAATATGTAAGCGCTTTCATAAATTAAGACACAACGGCGGAAACGTCAATGTGGCACTAAAGTTTTTTTGCTGTTATTTTAACCGCCCTGGCAAGCTGAATAAATTTACCACGTAAATTCAAAAACTTAATTATCGGCAATAAAAAACGCCGGTCACAGACCGGCGCTTGTTAACAAGTGGGCAGTATTAAAACTTATGTTTAATACCCACAGCCAGATAGTCACGATCCGGCGCTGTGGTATCGAAGTTAAAACTGCTGTACCAGCCGTACAAGGTGGTATTTTTGCCGGCTTTGTAATCTACACCTAAGCTGATTGCATCATCATCTTCCAGTGTCTGGTACTGGGCTTTCAGTTCAGTTTTACCCATTGGGTAAGCCGCGCTTAACAACCAGCCGTCCTGCTCCAGGCCGCTGACAATATTTTCCTGGCTATGAAACATGGCGCCCAGTTTAAAACCGGCAACTTTACCCTGCGCCTGCACCCGCATGGCGTCGTAACCGGCAACATCGGCATCCATCGCTACCGCCGCATAAAAATTGCTGTTCTTCAGATTTTCATCACCGTAATACACGGCCGCTGAAAACGCATCTTCGGCATCGGCGGCATCTTCCATTACATAAGTCAGCTGCACACCAAAGCCGTTAAAGCTGGGGCTGTAATAAGTAATTGAGTCGCTGGCACGTACTTCACCTTTCCACAGCGCTTTAACGTCAGCCTCGTAATCACTAAACAGATCGATTTTACCCTGAGCATCTTTTAATGCCGTGTCGTGCCGGCCCAAACGAACTTCGCCAAAGCTACCGGCCAAACCAATATACTGGTTGCGCGAGGTAATGTTGTCACCATCGCCGACATCGGCTAAATCTACGCCCCACTCCAGCTGATACACCAGCTTCAGGCCACCTTCCAGTTCGTAGTCGCCTTTTAAACCAAAGCGCGAACTGTTGCTTTTCAGCTCAGAGAAGCGGCCTTCGCCTTCATCACTGGATTGTGCTGACACATTTAACTGGCCATACACTGTTACCGGATCTGCCTGCACGGCAAAGGCGGCCAGAGTGGTAGATAAAATTGCTACTGTTGTTTTCATACCTTGCACCTGTGTTGTAGTGAGCGTCGTTGCGGTCAGATTCGACATCGCTAATGTTGATGGCGGCTATCTTATGAATAATTTATGACACTAAAATGACAAAATGACATTTTTACGACTATAACATGATGATTTTATGACTAAGGATCCTTGTATTGCCTGAAACAAAGTATTTATCAAATTTTGGCAAATGCCAGCTAACTGGCTCTGCAACAACAAAAAAAGGGCCTCTATGGCCCTTTTAAGAAGAAAAAACCAGCAGTAACAACTATCAGGGCTTTTTCTCTACCACTTCGGTAACTTCAGCATCGCTTAAATGCGCCACATTGCGGCCGCGGGCCAGAAAAATAGCATGCTGGCAAATATTGCGGCTATGATCGCCAACCCGTTCCAGTGCTTTGGCCACGTTAGACACCTGCAAACTCACGCCTATTTGCTGCGCATCATGCTTCATGCTGCTTAGGCTATGGGCAATAATCTGCGCATAATCGTCGTCAATGGCTTTATCTTCGCGCAGTACATGCAGTGCTGCCTGCGCATCTATCTGTTTAAAGGCTTCCAGCGCACGCTGCAGCATTTGCTGTACCTTCTGCGCCATCACCGACAAGGCGTCGAGCTGAGCCTGGCTGGGACGGCCGTACTCGGCGCCTTTTAACAGGGCTTTGGCAATGCGTTTGGCTAAATCACCTACCCGCTCAATGTCGTTTACGCTTTTTAACACCGACAATACCAGGCGTAAGTCGCTGGCGGCAGGCTGGCGCCTCGCCAGAATGTCCAGGCAATGCTCATCAATATCCACTTCAAAGCTATTAACTTTGCGATCAAAATCTTTGACCTGTTGCGCCAGCGCCACATCGCCACTGGCAAAAGCAGCCAGAGCATCGCTTAGCTGTTGCTGTGTCAGCGCTGCCATTTGCATCAGGCGGTCTACTGCCTGTTGTAACTCTGCATCATAGGCCTGCGAATAATGGCCACCAATCTTACTGTTTGGCATAACGCCGTGCTCCTGCGAATTTAGGTTGGGCAAACTTAACCATAACGACCGGTAATATAGTCTTCGGTGCGTTTTTGCTGCGGATTGGTAAACACATCGTTGGTGTTACCAATTTCAATCAGATTGCCTAAATGGAAAAACGCTGTGCGATCAGATACCCGCGCCGCCTGCTGCATATTGTGGGTGACGATAACAATAGTGAAATTCTGCTTTAGCTCGTCAATCAGCTCTTCAATAATCGAGGTAGCAATAGGGTCCAGTGCCGAGCAGGGTTCATCCATCAGGATCACCTCGGGGCTTACCGCAATACTGCGGGCAATACACAGCCGCTGTTGCTGGCCGCCGGATAAACCGGTACCGGGTTGATCCAGCCGGTCTTTTACTTCATTCCACAAGCCAGCGCGGCGCAGGCTGGACTCAACGATATCGTCTAAATCGGCTTTACGCTCGGCCAGGCCATGTAAGCGCGGGCCATAGGCGATATTTTCATAAATCGACTTCGGGAACGGGTTTGGCTTTTGAAACACCATGCCAACCTGGGCCCGCAATTGCACGACGTCCAGCGCCGGCTCATGAATATCGCGACCGTCCAGGGTAATGCTGCCGGTTACGCGGCAATGCTCTATGGTATCGTTCATCCGGTTCATACAACGTAAAAATGTTGATTTACCGCAGCCAGACGGGCCGATAAAAGAAATCACTTCATTCTGATACACGTCCATGCTGATGCCATGCAGCGCTTCATTTTCGCCGTAGAATACTTTGACGTCTTTGGCACTGATTTTTACCGGAACTGTGTTTGTCATGCGTTTATCCGTTAGCTAAAAACTAAAACTGTTACTACACCTTGCAGCGGCTGTTACCGGCTGCGCCTACCAGCGTTTCTCGTATTTTTTCCGCAACCAGATAGCCAGGCCGTTCAGGCTTAGCATCATCAGTAGCAGCACGATAATGGCTGCTGAGGTACGGGCTTCAAAGAAATTACGCAGCTCATTGCCCTGCCACAGGTAAATTTGCACCGGCAATGCCGTCGCCTGCTCAAACGGCGACGCTGGCACAGACGCAACAAAAGACTTCATGCCAATCAATAGCAGTGGTGCTGTCTCACCCAGTGCCTGAGCTACGCCTAAAATAGCACCGGTTAAAATGCCGGGTATCGCCAGCGGTAATACATGGTGAAATATCGCCTGCATTTTCGACGCGCCCAGCCCCAGTGCGGCCTGGCGAATTGACGGCGGTATAGCTTTAAGAGTCGAGCGGGTGGCAATAATCACCGTTGGCAATGTCATAAGCGATAACACCAAACCACCCACTATCGGTGCCGACATTGGCAGATTAAACCAGCCAATTAGTACCGAGGCACCCAGCAAACCAAACACTATTGACGGTACTGCTGCCAGGTTATTGATATTAACCTCAACCAAATCAGTAATACGGTTACGCGGTGCAAACTCTTCCAGATAAATCGCTGCCGCGACCCCCATCGGCACCGCCAGTAAAATCACCACCAGCATCATATAAAACGAGCCCATAAAGGCACCGGCCAAACCGGCGGATGCCAGCGAGCTGCGCGAGTCAGGGTTCATAAACAATGCCAGACTAAAGCGGCTTGTTATCACACCGTCTGCGGCCAGTTTATCTACCCATTCGCGCATTTTCGGGCTTAGCTGCTGTTGTTCATCGGGCAGGCTGCGGTCAATATTGCCTTTTAACCAAACATCGATATTGGCATCAGTTAGCAGGTGCAAGGTACGGGTTTGGCCAATAATAGTTGGATCTGCCACCACCATATCGCGCAGTGCAAAGCGTTCACCTGAGGTGACTACCCGCGCCAGATCGCGCCGGTGTTTGCTGGCATCGGGCAAGATTTGCTGCAGGCTGTCGGTGATCAGACGGTTAAAGTTAATAAAGCCCAGCTGGGTTTGCCAGGCCAGATCACGCT
The DNA here is from genome assembly GCF_036984005.1 of Rheinheimera muenzenbergensis. NCBI lineage: Bacteria > Pseudomonadati > Pseudomonadota > Gammaproteobacteria > Chromatiales > Chromatiaceae > Rheinheimera > Rheinheimera muenzenbergensis. The sequence continues at coordinate 205,280 of NZ_JALAAR010000007.1, read as the reverse complement.
GGCGAAAGTCATTGTCAGACTCGCCTGCCTGCTGTACCGGTTTTTCTTCAACCTTAATAATCTTAGGGTCAAAATAAATATCCAGCGTAATGGCCGACTGCCAGAATGCCGGCAGACCCTTAGCGAATATATTAATAAACAGCACGGCCACCAGCGCCAGGCTGATCAGCACCGCGCTTAAGCCCAGGCTGCGGAACAAACGTTCTTTGCGATGGCGCTTTTGCAGCGAGGCTATAACTTTTTGCTGTACCTGCGACGGTGGTGCCACAGCTTTAATCGGATTTTCTGCAATAATGGTCATATTTTACTCGTATTGCTCGCGGTACTTACGCACTATTACCAGCGCCATCACGTTTAACAGCAGCGTAATAACAAACAGCGTTAATCCCAGGGCAAAGGCCACCAGAGATTGCGGGCTGGAAAAATCGTTGTCACCGGTAAGCTGGTTTACGATTGTTACCGTAACCGTTGATACCGCTTCAAATGGGTTAGCCGTTAGTGCCGGGCTGTTACCTGCAGCCAGTACCACTATCATGGTTTCACCTATTGCACGGCTGGCTGCCAGCAATACCGCACCGACAATACCAGGCAAGGCTGCCGGCAACACGACTTTCAATACCGTTTCAGATTTAGTCGCGCCAAGGCCCAAAGAGCCGTCACGCATCGATTTTGGTACCTGGGTTATAATGTCGTCGGACAACGAAGAGATAAACGGAATTATCATTATGCCCATCACCACACCGGCAGTAAGTGCCGAGGTCGCGTTAATGCTCAGGCCGACGGCATTACCCAAATCACGTAAAAACGGCCCTACCGTTACCAGCGCAAAAAAGCCATACACTATGGTAGGAATACCGGCCAGCACTTCAATCACCGGCTTGGCAATATTACGCAGCCGGTAAGGTGCGTACTCGGCCAGATAAACTGCCACCATTAACCCCAGCGGAATAGCCACCAGCATTGCAATCGCTGAAATCAACATAGTGCCCGACAGTAGCGGTACTAAGCCAAAACTGCCTTGCTCGCCGACACCAACCGTAGAAAAACGCGGGTTCCAGGTGGTACCAAAGAAGAAGTCTGTCGGTGATATATAGCTGAAAAACTTCATGGTCTCGCCAACCATCGACAACACTATGCCAATAGTGGTCAGAATAGCCACCGCCGAGCACAACACCAGCAGCGCCTTCACCACTTTTTCGACCTGATGACGCGCTTTGAGCAACGGGGTGATTTTTTGCAGGCTAAGTAACATGCCAACAGCTGCGATAACCGCGATTAGCGCCGTCAGTACTATGGCGCTGTTGGCTTTAAGCTGGTTTAGCTGTTCAGCAGCGTTAAGCTCCCACTGTTCAGCATCAGCTACCACACCAAAATTACTCGCCAGGTTATTAATGCGCTGTAAAACCACCCGTAGTTGCTCAGCACTCTGGCTGGCAATATCGGCCGGTAAAGCACTAACCAGCATCGCATTAATCACTGCCGGTGACAGCCACAGCCATAATAGCAGCAGCATAAAGGCTGGCAGAACCGCCCACAGCCCTACCATCATACCGTAGTGGTGCGGCCTGGAATGCATACGCAAATTAGGGTTAACTGTAGCAACGTTGCGGCTGCGGCGGGTACCAAACTGATAGCCCATAGCCAGCAACATCAACAGCACTACAATTAACGACAGGTTACTCATGGTCACTCCGTAAGCAGCATTACGCCAGTTAAGGCTGGCAGTGTAAGCGGCTTATATTTCATTTTTATGACAGCCCAATATAACTAAAAGAACCCTGCTGGGTTCTTTTAGTTTATAGCGTTGTAATTACAGCGATTTTTTTGATGCGATAGCTTGCTGAATTTCAGCACGCTCGTCATCTGCCAACGGTATTAAGCCGGCGCTTTCCAGCACACTGCCAAAACCTGACATAGTGTCACTGACATGAAATTGAGCATATTCCTGCAAGCCCGGGATCACGCCAATGTGAGCACCTTTAACGTAAATAAACAGTGGCCGCGATACCGGGTATTCACCGGAGATAATGGTATCCTGGTTCGGTTCTACGCCAGACATAGTGGCAACCTTAATACGGTCACGGTTGGCTTCATAGAAGCTTAAACCAAATACGCCGATAGCGTCTTTCTGTGCCTGTAACCGCGCCAGTGTTTCAGTATAATCACCGGCAATTTCTACCACTTTGCCGTCGGTACGCATAGCGGTACAGAATTTATGGGCCGCATCTTTATCCATGGCTTTTACTTCAGCCAGTGATTTACAACCCGGGATCACCGCTTTTTCTTCATAAACTTCACGGGTACCGTGGTTTGAACCAGGAATCGCCAGCAAAATTTCCTGATCCGGCAGGTTTTTGTCGATTTGGTTCCAGCGCGTGTATGGGTTGGTTACCATTGCACCGTTTTGTGGCACCTGGGCTGCCTGCGCTAAAAACACATGCAGTGGCTCTAATTTAAACACTGCCGCATCGGTACGTGACGCAAACACTATGCCGTCATATCCAATTTTAACTTCAATAATTTCTTTTACGCCGTTAGCTTTACAGGCTTCAACTTCATTTGGCCGGATTTTACGTGATGAGTTAGCGATATCGATAGTATTGGCGCCAACACCCTGGCAAAACTGACGTAAACCGCCTGATGAACCGCCTGACCCTACCACTGGTGTACGGAACTGGGCAAAATTATTACCAAACTCTTCAGCCACAACAGACGAGAAGGGCAGTACTGTTGATGAACCGGCAATTTGAATAGTATCACGGCTACTTTGAGCCTGAGCTGACGTGCTCAGCACACCAACAGCTAACAGCACAGCGGTAAGAGTATTTAATTTCATCATCATTCCTCGGTTATCCGATCTTGGGTTAGCTGCAGTTTGCTGCATTTTTATTGCAGTAATATGACAGGCGACAATTTTTTAATTGTCGGTATAGCCATGATGCTGCACACAGCAGCGATTGCGTCCCTGCCGCTTTGCCTGATACAACGCCTGATCGGCGCGCAACAGCAGTTTGTCCAGATCGTCCTGCTCGGGCTGATACATGGCAATGCCAATGCTGCAGGTAACCGTTAAACTGTTGCCATCACTAAGGGAGAATGGCCGCTGTGCCACCGCTATTCTGATACGGTCAGCCGATAAAATCGCTGTTTTTAAGTCGATTTCCGGCAGCAGAATAAAAAACTCCTCACCACCGTAGCGACCGGCTAAATCGGTTTCGCGAATACTTTGCAGACATAAACCGGCAAACTCAATTAACACCTTATCGCCGGTAGCATGGCCGTACTGATCATTTACCTGTTTAAAATGGTCAATATCCAACATCAGTACTGCCAAATCTTTGTGATACCGGTTGGCCCGACGGATTTCAGCTTGCGCCCGCTGCAAAATGGCACGGCGGTTAGATAAGCCGGTTAACTGATCGGTGGTAGCCATTTGCAGTAATTCTTTATTGCTGTCGAGTAGCTGCAGCTCGGTTTGGGCATGGCGGGCAATTTCGGCGCGCAGGGCTGTTGCGGTGTGGCGAAATTTAACAATCACCACTGCCAGTAACACTAATAACGCCACGCAGCACGCCAGCAAAACCACAACAACTAAGCTGGCATTGGCAAAATGGTAATCGGGTTGGGTTGCATCAGCGCGGCCAGAAACGGCTGCCAGAAGCATGCTACAGCACTGCCAACGCCGCCGCTGACTTAAGCTGATCTGGGAAAATCTGACTGTGAACACAGCTAAGTTCCTGCTTATTAGCACTGTTGGCAACCTGTTTAGTATAGGCCAGCTTCTTTAACGGTAAAGGCAACGGCTTTTACCGGAAAAGCCCGGCATAAATGCCGGGCTGCTATCAGATACTCCGTGTTAGTTAGCCAGGATCTCCAGTAAACTGCTGGCCTGTTCAATGCCGTCCTCATCTTTAAATGACATCACGCCAAGATAAGGAAATGGGCTGGCTGTCAGACCGGTTGTAATCAAGGTAACATTGTTAGGCCTGCCGGCTATAGCCCGCATGCTGGCGGCGACGCGGCTGTTATTTTCATTGGCGTTGGCAAGCCAAACCGGCATGGTGTAGCTGGCCTGCTCTGCACCAAACAGCGAATAACCGTGTACAAACACCAGATAAAAGTCGCCTGCGGCCCCATTGGCTGCAGGTGCAGGATCACGCAGTGTTACCTCTTCGTAACCGCCCTCATTGGCGGAAGAACCTACCGCAGAGCATGACAGCGCAATACAACGATAGACAAACATATCCAGATCCGCGCCAGGTACATCAGCCAGCTCTTCATACAGGCTAAAACGCACCAACCGGGTACCTTGCGGCACCAGGAAAGTATGGAAGCCTAAACCCGGCTCATTGAAGGTAAAGCTGCTGTTAGCATCCTGCGCGACTACACCGGACGACCCAAAGGGTGCAGTCAGTCCCCACAGCGCCGTGCTGGTCATGCCGCTGTAGTTCATCATTACCGGAAAGCTGACACGGCCACCTTTGGCCAAAGCAGAGGCATTAATTTCTGCCGGCGCAACAATCTTCTTCGGCGGCACCACTTTTACCGCTATCGGGCTGCGTACACTGTGTACTCCGTCCGACCAGGTAATGGCACCAAACACCCATTGCTCAAACACTGCGTCTTGCGTTGGCGTAAAAATCAGACTAAACGGCACTGTCGCACCCGCTGGCACCGACAGCATATTGGCACCGTCATTAGTAACAACTGTCACGCTGACACCGGCAGGAGCTTCAATACTGGCGGTATATACCGCGGCTGAAGCACTGACATTGGTTACCCGGCGCTGCAAGGTTTCTTGCTCTGACAGCTGAGCAATGGCCATAGAGGGCAGGTTTAACTGGCTGGCGTCGGTGTTGTAACCGGCATTGACAAAAGCAGCGCAGGAAAAGCCACTGGCCGTTTGCACAAAGGCGCCCTGGCCCACTCCACAGAGGAAGGCAAAATATTCCAAATTAGAAATAGGATAGGTCAAGCCCGGATTAACAGCAGTATTAGGCACTACATGGCCGGCGCCAAAATCAAAGGGATCAGCCGCGGTTACGCCGTTTTCTTTGCTCAGGTTTTGCCTGGCTGTCGTCATAATGGCCGATTTTATCATCGCTGCCGACCACCCCGGATTAACTTCTTTTACCAGAGCGGCAATACCGGCAATATGCGGGCTGGACATTGACGTGCCTTGCAGGTAGGTGAAACTGGTACCTGGCGCGCCAAACATTGATTGCGCCGATGCACCGGCGAGAATTTTCACGCCAGGGGCAGTGATATCGGGTTTAATGATATCCAGCGTATTCAGGTTCGGCCCCCGGGACGAGAACCCTGCCATCAAATTGCCCACCTCAACCACATCGTCTACAAATACCGACGGGCTCATTTTTACATTAACAGTACCACCGCCACTTATTTCTGCGTTAATAGCACTGCCGGCTGCCAAAGTAGTCATTACCGCAGGGAAAGTAAAACTGCCGGTGCCCCCCATAGCAATAGGTGCCGCTGCCGAGTTATTGTACATAATAACCGCCGCAACACCGGCCGCCTGCGCGTTCGCCAGTTTAATATCAAAGCCGCAGTTACCACGTTGCATCAGCGCAATTTTGCCCGCCAGTTCGGCGGCATTATTCAGCGCGGTACAGGCTTCAAGTGGCGACGCCACAACCACGTCAGCAACAACATCACCGCTTACACTAAGCGGTACTGTCGTAACACCTTCTATTGACTGATACACACCCTGTAGCGGACCGGCGGTGACTTCGATGCCGTTAGATACACTGGTACCACTGTACGTCGAAGCCGCAACCGTAGTAACCCAGGGAGCCGGCGTGCCAATGGTGCTTGCTGCCGGGCCGTTATTACCTGCAGACACTGCGACAAAGACCCCGGCCTGGGCAGCGCGCAATTTTGCAGCAGCCTGTGGCGTGGTGATATTGGTTAAACTGCCGCTAATGGAATAGTTAATCACATCGACACCGTCAGCCACAGCCTGGTCAATGGCGGCCATAGTATCGCCGCCAAAACAACCGCGTTCCGGCTGCCCCTGCGGATTAGTGTAAGTGCTATTCCAGCAGGCTTTATACATAGCAACACGGGCGCGCGGGGCTATACCCGACACGGTAGCCACTGCGGTGCCGTTGAGTACCGCTGTAACATCTGCATTACCAGCAGCAGTTGAGGCGACATGGGTACCATGATCATCCGCATCCCGCGGGGAGACAAACTCGCCTGGTTGCAGCTGATATACGCTTTCAAACGATTCTTTGTAATAGCGGGCACCAATCAGTTTGTTATTACAGCTGAAAGCCGCATCTTCACCGCTATCACAGGCTCCGGCCCACCCCGCCAGCGGAGTGTAGCTGCCATCATCGGCAAAGCTGGGATGCTCTGGCCAGATACCGCTGTCAACTACACCTATGACTATGCCTTCACCTTTTACACCTTGCACATGTAAACCGTCAGGTTCACCGGTCAGGCCAAGAAAAGCCGGCGTATTAGAGGTGGTAAGTTGCTGCGCTTCATCACGCCATACCCCCAGCACATTCGGATGGTTACGCAATGTTTCGGCCTGAGCCGCGGTCATTTTCGCCGAAAAGCCATTAAAAGTATGGGTGTACGAATATAACAACTTGCCGCTGCCACTTTGCGTGGCTAACTGTTGATGAAAATGTTTTAAGCCGTTGGTGTAGCTTAGCATTCGGGCTGATCCGGCATTGTAGCGGTTAAGACCGACGGTGACCGATTCTGCCGCCGGCAGCAGCTCACCCAGTTCTTCCGCTTTTTCTACCCCGCTTTTACCTTTTACCTGCACAATATAAGGCACCGGCGTCGTGCTTTCTTCTGCTTGCTGTAGCAGGGTGCGGTCTACTTCAATCTGATAATTCGTCGCCACTACTACAGCTGGCATGGCGCCTACCGCCAAAGCAACAGCACAGGCCGTTCTGGACATAAATTGGTTAAATTGCATCTGATATCTCCGTTTATTGTTTTTCTCGCTGTACAACAGGAGTTAATTCGGAGGGAAGTCACTGCCGTTCGGCTTCCAGCCATCTGACTCTCGCTGCAGCGTTGTTTAACGCCGCAATAGCGTTATTGCTGCGATAAACTTACTGACAACTACTGTATAATTTTTTGACAGCCAGTCATTTCACTCAGCCGACACGGTACAGAGCCTGCAAAGCTGTAACTGCTTGTTGCAGATATGTGTACGCAGGAGCCGACCAGGTGCTGTGCAAAAAAGCAGACGCTGCCAGGCTAAACCAGCCCGTGTCGACGCTGACGTACCATCAAGCCTGCCAAAGCGCCAAACAACAACCAGAAAGTGGCCGGTGCCGGTACTGCGGTAGTTTGGCCCGGTGCTAAATTCACCAATGCGGTAAATTCATCGGTGGTAAAGTTATAGGAGGTGAAATAAGGCGGTAAGCCGGGATCATTCAGATCGAAAAAGCCCGAAAAGGCGAATTCTCCGCTGATATCGCTAACATCAAAGTTCAAATATTCCAGGCCAGCGAAAACGTTGGCCGGGTCAAACCCTAAGCTTACAAAGAAAAAACTGCTGTCAATTTCATAGCCGAACAGGGTAAAACTTTGCCACGCCAGCAATTCGCCGGTGCCAGGAAACCATTCATCAAGATCGTCAGTATCAAAACTAATAGCGCCGATAGAAATAATACTGCCACCCGGGTCTTCTACCAGCAGCTCCTGTGTCAGGATCAGGCCTGCATGGGCCGGTTTCGACAGGGTGACAGCACTGAGCAGCACGACAGACAGTGCAAGAACAATAGACTTCAACATGGATTACCTCTTATTTATTTTGTTTTAGATTAGGTGTGGTGCAATTGCTTGCAATTTAACCAATGCATAAAACAATCCAATTGTTAATACTGAATTTATTCAATCTATTAGCTATTGTTAAACTAGCTTACGCCCGAGCTGATGTATAAAAAATAGACAATAAAAAAGGCGAACCTGAGTTCGCCTTTTTACTGCTAACGGACAGACTAAGACCAGTTAAGTACGACTTTACCCGACTGGCCGGAGCACATAATGTCAAAGCCTTGCTGGAACTGCTCTACCGGCAATTCATGCGTGACCATAGGGCTAAGGTCGAGGCCGGATTGAATTAAACTGGCCATTTTGTACCAGGTTTCAAACATCTCGCGGCCGTAAATGCCTTTAATCACCAGGCCTTTGAAGATTACTTTATTCCAATCTACGGCCATATCTGACGGTGGAATACCCAGCATGGCAATCTTGCCACCATGATTCATGGTATCGAGCATGCCACGAAACGCCGAAGGCACCCCGGACATTTCCAGGCCAACGTCAAACCCTTCCGTCATGCCCAGCTCTTTCATCACGTCTTTTAAGTTCTGCTTGCTGACATCCACCGCCCGTGTAGCACCCATTTTCAGTGCCAGCTCCAGCCGGTACTGGTTGACATCAGTAATAACCACATGCCGGGCGCCAACATGACGCGCCACCGCCGCGGCCATAATACCAATGGGGCCAGCCCCGGTAATAAGCACATCTTCGCCAACTAAATCGAATGACAGCGCCGTATGTACCGCATTCCCAAAAGGATCAAAAATAGCGGCAATATTGTCAGGAATATTATCTGCCAGCTTAAAGGCGTTATAGGCCGGAATAACCAGATACTCAGCAAAAGAACCAGGCCGGTTGACACCGACACCTATGGTATTACGGCACAAATGCACCCGGCCGGCGCGACAGTTGCGACAGTGACCACAGGTAATGTGGCCTTCGCCGGAGACGCGGTCGCCAATACTAAAACCGCGCACTTCTGAACCCATATCTTCAATAACACCTACATATTCATGGCCTACTACCATGCCATGCGGAATAGTGTTTTGCGCCCACTCATCCCACTTATAAATGTGCACATCGGTACCACAAATCGCGGTTTTCTTTATGCGAATTAACACATCATTCGGCCCTACCTGCGGTTTTTCTACCTCGGTTTGCCAAATACCCGGTTCTGCTTTTAACTTTGCCAGTGCTTTCATTTTCACGCCCCGCCCTTATGCGATCACGCCCATGTCTTTACCAATGCGGATAAAGGCGTCTATCGCCTTATCCAGTTGCTCTGTTGTATGTGCTGCTGAAATTTGTGTCCGGATACGGGCCTGGCCTTTTGGCACCACCGGGAAAGAGAAACCGACCACGTAAATACCTTGCTCCAGCATGCGCTTAGCCATCTCAGCTGCTATTTTGGCATCGCCCAGCATTACCGGAATAATAGCGTGATCTTTGCCGGCCAGCGTAAAACCTGCCGCCGACATTTTTTCGCGAAAGTAAGCGGCGTTTTGCCACAGTTTTTCCCGCAGAGCGTCGCCCTGGGCTAACATATCCAGCACTGTGATTGACGCAGTAACAATAGAAGGTGCCAGTGAATTAGAGAACAAATAAGGCCGCGAGCGCTGCCGCAACCATTCAATTACTGCTTTTTTACCCGAGGTGTAGCCACCGGACGCGCCGCCCAGCGCCTTACCTAAAGTGCCGGTAATAATGTCTACTCTGTCCATAACGCCGCAATATTCGTGGGTACCACGGCCATTTTTGCCAACAAAGCCTACCGCATGGCTGTCATCTACCATGACCAGCGCATTATATTTATCCGCCAGATCACATACTGTTTTCAGATCAGCAATTACGCCATCCATTGAAAACACACCGTCGGTAGCAATTAGCTTAAAGCGGGCGCCATCAGCGTCGGCTTGCTTTAACTGCGCTTCTAAATCGGCCATATTGTTGTTGGCATACCGGTAACGTTTGGCTTTACATAGCCGCACACCGTCAATAATAGAGGCATGGTTTAAGGCGTCAGAAATCACTGCATCTTCAGCACCGAGGATGGTTTCGAACAAGCCACCGTTAGCATCAAAACAAGATGAATATAAAATAGTGTCTTCAGTGCCTAAAAATGCGCTGATGCTTTGCTCTAATTGTTTATGAATATCCTGAGTACCGCAGATAAAACGCACCGAAGCCACACCGAAGCCATGGCTTTGTAAGCCTTGTTGTGCCGCAGCAATCAGTTGCGGGTTGTTGGCCAGGCCTAAATAGTTATTGGCACAGAAATTCAGTACCTGCTGGCCGGCAACACTCACGTCTGCACTTTGTTGTGAGGTGATAATACGTTCTGCTTTGTATAAACCTTCTGCCTTAACATCTTCTATTTGTTGTTGTATGTGTTGCAGATAAGCGCCATTGCGCATAAAGCCTCCTGTTTAGGGGGTGAGGGTTCAGAAAAACGGCGCCATTGTAAAGCTTATGCCAACGCCGTGCAGCGCTTTTGCACAGATTAGTGCACTGTTTGGACCTGCTGCTGTCAAGTTTAGCCTACAACAATGCAGCTTGTGAGCGTTCGCCGGCGCTAGTACGCCAGCGCTTCGTAATGCTGTTGTAACCGGGTTATCCTTGGTTTGGCCTGCTCGGTGGCATAAGGCTTAAACAGCAATAGCACCTGCAGTACGCCCTGATAAACACTGGCTTTATCAATTTGCTGCTGCGGCGATTGGGTTTTCAGATAGCTGATCCAAAACGTCACCACCAGCTTTATCGTATGTGCCAGATCGGTAATGTCGTCATCTTCAATACGGATCACGGCAGAGGCTTTCAGCGCTTGCAATACCGCAGTTACCCGCGCCAGCACGCCTTGTTGCACTAACAGGTAATCCTGCTGCAATGCCGCATCGCGCGATAAAATATCCGGCAAATTGGCGTAAAAGAAATGAAAACGCCACATCAGTTCAAATACCGCGTCCAGATAACTGGCCAGGGCATCCAGCGCTTCTGCCTGATCTGTAGGTGGCTTAATGCGGGTGTCCAGCAGCTTGGCATATTCTTTAAAAATCTGCCGTACTATGTCTTCTTTATTGCGAAAATGGTAATACAGGTTACCAGGGCTAATGCCCAAATGTGCTGCGATATGATTGGTGGTAACCTGGCGCTCGCCGACCTGATTAAACAGTTCTATGCTGGCTTGCAGAATTTTATCTTTTGTTCTGAGCTTTTTTTCCATCTGCGAAACAGGCTTATGGTTGGCTAAATTAATTTGCTATAGTAACGCCAAATTGACTAAAAACTCTAGTCGCAGGGTAATGCCGCCACTACCCTCGCCAAGGAATGCCGCTAACATAATGAAAATTAAAGCTATTTACCCAGGCACTTTTGACCCTTTAACCAACGGCCATGCAGATCTGGTACAACGTGCTGCCTGCATGTTTGACAGTGTTATTGTCGGCGTTGCCGCTAACCCGAGTAAACAACCGCTGTTTTCACTGGATGAACGGGTAGCGTTGGCGCAACAGGCCTTTGCCGGTATAAAAAATGTCAGCGTTATTGGTTTTTCCGGCTTACTGGCCCAGTTTGCCAAAGAACAACATGCTGCCGTGTTAATCCGCGGCGTGCGGGCCGTGGCCGATTTTGAATATGAATTTCAGCTGGCCAGCATGAACCGCCAGCTTAACCCGACACTGGACAGTGTGTTTATGACGCCGTCAGAAAAAAACACCTTTATCTCATCAACCCTGGTAAAAGAGGTGTGCCGCCATGGCGGAGATGTGTCGAGCTTTGTGCCGGCTCATGTTGAACAAGCGCTAAAAACCAAATTAAAACTATGAAACGAAATTTATCTGCACTGGCGCTGTGGTTTGGCAGCGCATCGCTGATGGCTGCGCCCTGGGTTGATACCACAGACAACTATTTGCGTCAGTCACTGCAAACTCTGGCGCAGGCCGGCATTTTAACCGGCCCGGTAAATACCTATCCGCTGATGTGGAAAAACATTGCTGCCGATTTGGCCCGGGCTGACGAGCAATCGGTGGCAGAGCTGCGCTTTGCTCTGGCCCATGTGCGTGCCGCCCTGCACGCCAGCCAGCACAGCTACATTGCCGGGGTTAAACTGAAAGCCAGTTCAGATCCATCGTTGTTTCAAAGCTTTGGCGAAAGCTATTTTGAGCAAAGTAGTGTCAGTGTATTTAAAGAGTATCTGGGGGATAACTGGGCAGGAAAAAGCCAGTTAAATTACCGCAACACCGCAGATAACAACACCGAGCAAGACCTAACGTACGATGGCAGTTACCTGGCGCTGATTGCCGGCAACTGGGTACTGGCAGTAGATCAGTTGCCGTTATGGTGGGGACCTGGCCAGCAAAGCAGCCTGTTGCTGAGCAACAATGCTAGACCAATCCCATCGCTGCGTTTAAGCCGGCATAGCTGGCAAGCCAGTGAGGCGAGTCTGTTTAGCTGGCTTGGCCCCTGGAGTTTTACCGCTTATCTCGGACAGGGCGAACATCAGAGCAACCCGGCACAGATTAAACATTTTGGTGCCCGCTTTAGTGCCCGGCCGCTGCCGCAGCTGGAGCTGGGCCTGTCCCGCATTAGCCAGTGGGGCGGTGATACGCTTGACAATAGCGCCGGTGCCTTTGCCGACATGCTGTTGCTGCGCAGCGACAGCGACGACAATGCCGACAATATGGCCGCGATTGATTTCACCTTCCATACCCGGCTGGCTGGCTGGCCACTGAGCTTTTACGGCGAGCTGGCTGATGATAACAACGGTGGCCAACTGACTAAGCCGCTACAACTGTATGGTGTACGCAGCTATTTTGGCTCAGAAGCGGCCGTACATACCTTAAGCCTGGAATGGTCTGATAGCTATATTCGCTGTGATGGCAGAGCGCAGGCTGGCAATTGTGCCTACGAAAGCGAACTGTACCCGCAGGGATACCGCCGCTATGGCCGGCTAATTGGCAGTGGCTACGGCGCCGATGCACAGGTATTATCGGCAGGTTACCGCTACCAGACATTTGACGGCTACAGCTGGGCAGCAACCTTACTTCGCGGCCGTTTTGTCAGCGAGACAACCGCGCTACACAACTGGCAACTGCGGCTGGAATACCGCCAACCACTGTTTAACGGCCTGCTAAGCCTTGAAGGCCGGGTGTTTGATAAATCACCGCAGCCGGAATTAAAAATTAAGCGCGCTAGCCTGGCGGCAACCTGGGAATATCGCTTCTAGCCCTGCGATTATCCGCCTGCATTACAGGCGGATAATAATGTTACGCCGGTACAATAGCCGCGATAACCACCAAAACCACACCACATGTGCCACCGCAAACAGCAATGACGCCAATTTGGCTGGCAAAAACTGCGCCAACAGGCTAAACAACGCCTGATACAGATTAGTGTCGCCAACCGGGATCAGGCCTAAGGTTACAGCCCAGAGCCAGGACAGCACATAAATAAACAGCGGATTAGTGCCGTACGTTACCAGGGGTTGCAGCAGCAACTGCCGGCCTTTTATGTCGCTTAACCACAGCAGGCCAGCCAGCAACCAAAACAACAACCCGGCCGTTAGCAATACATAGCTGCCACTCCACAGCGCTTTGTTAACCGGCCAGATCTGGCTGCATAACCAGGCGGCCAGCAATAAAGCCAGTCCGGCAGTTAGTAACCAGCTGGCGCCGGCTGTGGCAGTTCGTTCGCTAAGTTGTTGCGCAGCATAATAACCCAGCAGTACTGAAGCCACTGCCGGCAAAGTGCTTAGCAAACCTTCAGGGTCAAAGGCGATGCCAAAGCCCTGATACAGATGTTTTGCTCCGAGCAGCGCTAGATCGAGCTGCCGCACCAGATTATGCTCTAAGCTATATGGCTGCTGAGCAGTCCCTTGCAACAGCAACCAATATAACGCTAACAGTATCGCTGCCAGCCAGGGCAGATGCGGCCGCTTAACAAGCAGCACCAACACGGCTGCAATGCCGTAACACAGGCCAATGCGCTGCAAAACCCCAGGTAAGCGCAGCTCGGCCAGGCTGCCGCTAAACGGAAACCAGTTTAATAAAATCCCGATTAACACCAGCAAGGCACTGCGCTTGGCGATACGCAAAAAGGTTGCGGCATCCGCTTGGGCCCGGCGCAGCGCATAAAACATAGCGGCACCGACCACAAATAAGAACGCCGGAAATACAATATCAGCGAAGGTAAAACCGTCCCAGGAGGCGTGTAGCAAGGGGCTGTACACATGCTGCCAGGATCCTGGCGTATTCACCAGGATCATCAGTGCTACCGCCAGGCCGCGTAGCGCATCCAGCGCTAAAAAACGATTCGCCGGCATTACTTCCAACTGGTCAGCTTATGGCCTTTAACGGCATAAAATAAAATAAACAGGTAGCATGGCAGCATGACAATATAAGCACCTTGCTGGCCCAAACCTGTGCCGCTTGCCAGGCCCCAGAATAACGGCCCGAATGCACCACCGGCGATACCCATAATTAACAGTGCCGACCCTACGCTGGTCAGGCTGCCCAGGCCAGATAGTGCCAGTGGCCAAACGGCTGGCCAGACGATGGCATTGGCTAAGCCCAGCACCGCAATAAACAGTAAGGTATCCGGTAATGCAGTACCACCAAATGGCACTAACAGCGCATTGGCAATGGCATAAGAGCTGGTATCACCAAATACAATGGCCGTTGTCAGTAATAAACCTAATACAGCAGATATGGCCAGCGCACGTTGCTGCGATAACACCCGCGGGATCAGTACTATACCCAAAACATAACCCAGCACCATGCATGCCATGGTATAGGAGGTCATTACGGTGTAGCGCTCAACGCCCAATGATAAGGCAAATAAACCTATGGTATCACCGGCAATAACCTCAACGGCGACATAAACAAACAGCGCCACTACACCCAACGCCAGGCTGGGTCGCGCCAGTGCTGCTTTTAGCTGACCACTGCTACCCGCAGTATCGGCTTCTTTTTCCAGCTCCGGCAAAGGGGAGTACTTGACTGCCAGCGCCAGCAAGCCCAAAAAGGCTGCCAGGCCAAGATACGGTAATACCAGGCCGGATGCCATAGTGTCTATTTGCTCTGCAGTCAGTGCGACATCTGTTTTAGTTGCAAAGCTGCCAGCCATCAGCGCAGTAAACACTATGGGTGCCACTACACCGGCGGTTTTGTTTAAGATCCCCATAATGCTGATACGCACAGCCGCCGTTTCTTCCGGACCAATCTTAACCACATATGGGTTAACAGCGGTTTGCAGTAATGTCTGGCCGGTACCTATCACCAGTTGCGCCAATAAAAATAACGCAAAGGTTTGTGTTTGCGCCGCCGGTATATACAGCAAACCGGCCAGCATCATGGTTGCCATGCCCAGTGCCATACCATTTTTATAGCCGACTTTGCGGATCAGCCAGGCCGATGGCAACGCGGTAAAGGTAACCGCTATATAAAAAGAAAAGATAATCAGCGACGCCTGCAAAGGTGTTAATTGCAACATCTGTTGCAAATAAGGCATCAGTGAACCATTTAGCCAGGTGGCGAAACCCAGCACAAAAAATAGCATAGCCACTATGACCATGGGCATAGTGCTATTACGGCTTTTTGTCTGTTGTGCAGCCATTTCCATATTCCTTCCCCGCTTTGTTATCGTGCTTGTTATTGTGATAGTTCTTCTGACAGTTCTTGTATTAACTATGCTTGTTATCTGTTGCTATCGCTTTGCTGGCCGGCTATCCAGTTTTGCCTGACCTGCCAGTTAGGATCCAGCAGTACCATATCGGCCTGATATCCCACCGCTATCTTGCCCAAATGGCTGGCATGAAGAAATTGCGCCGGATACAACGAAGCCATCCTTAATGCCTCATCAGGCGCAACGTCCAGGGACTCTATGGCGTAGCGCACAGCAGCGGCCATATCTAGTACCGAGCCAGCCAGCCGGCCTTCGGCATCGGTCAGTTTATTGCCATGGCGTACTACCTTGCCACCGAACAAATCAAATTCGGTGGCATCTGTGCCTACCGGCGACATCGCATCGGTAACGAGCATTAACTTGCCTGCAGGTTTAGCCGCCAACGCCACTTTCGCTGCCAGTGGGTGCATGTGGTAGCCATCAAAAATTACGCCGCACCAGCTGTGCGGATCGGCCAATGCCACCCCCACCATGCCCGGCTCACGCGAGGTAAGTGGCGACATGGCATTATACAAATGGGTAAAACCGGTGGCCCCGGCGTTAAGCGCCGCCTGCACAGTCGCTGAGTCGGCGTTGGAGTGCCCCAGGCAGACAATCACATTTAACTCGGTCAATTGACGTATTTGTGCAGGACTAACGTTTTCCGGTGCCACCGTAAGCAGTTTTATGCCTAAATCTTTGCGGCTGTAAAGTGCCAGCTCGCCAGCGCTAAGCTGGCGGATATGTTGCTCGGGGTGCACGCCCTTTTTCGGCACCGACAGATGCGGCCCTTCAAAGTGCACACCAATTATGCCGGGTTCGTTGTCAGCAATAGCTTGTGCTATCGCATCAGCGGCATTTTGCATCACGTCTAACTGATCGGTAATAACCGTTGGCAACATGGCCGTAGTACCGAAACGGGCGTGCGCCCGCAGCATAGTACGCAGCGCTTGTCGCGTTGGCGTGGCATTAAATAAAGCACCACCACCACCATTTACCTGTACATCAACAAAGCCTGGTACCAGCATGCCCTGCGTTACCGCGCCGGTTGCCGGTTCAATAGCCTGAATAACCCCATCGACGAAAGTTACACTAAGGTTGTCGTACCATTTTTCGCCGTCAAACAGGCGGCTGACACTTAACTGCTGCATCTATTATTACCGTTCACTGGTTAAACCGTTTTGGTGACTTTATTCAGCCCCGGCGGGGCGTCCGGGTTAATACCGCGGCTGCGCGCGACCACTTCTACATCGAGGTAAAAGCGTTGCAAAATTAATAACGGCAGCAAACGCGGATGCGCTGTTAAACCCTGATGGTGTAACTGCACTAAGGCGGCGCCACGGCTTCTGACATCGTCAATCTGGCTGCGGTGTGCAGTGATGGTTTCATCTTCGACACTGACATCGACAATGGCGAACTGATTTTTAACCAGGGTAACAGGGCCATGTAAAAACTCTGCACTGGAAAAAGCCTCGGCATGAATGCCGCACACTTCTTTCAGTTTTAAGGCAATTTCGCGCGAAATGGCATAACCCAGGCCCCGGCCCAACACAACCAGATGAGCGACTTTTTCCAGCGCTGTGCTATTTAACTGTTGCGGTGCATCGATAGCAGATTGCAGCAACTGTGGCAGATTTTGCACCGCTTGTTGCAACTGCGCATTGTCTGACCAGGCAGATACTAATTGCAAAATAGCGCTTAAGGTTGCCAGATAACTTTTGGTTGCCGCTACAGCCTTTTCCGCGCCAACATGCAGTGGCAGCACAAAGTGTGCTTCTTCAGCCAGTGGTGATGTAGTGTCATTAACCAGAGCCACCACCATAGCGCCGCTGCGTTTGGCCATAGCGACCTGCGCCAGAATATCCGGGCTGCGGCCCGATTGTGAGATCACCAGCACCAAAGCGTCAGCCAACTGCAACGATTTGTTATAGACACTGGCAATCGACGGCGCCGCTGCCGCCACCGGTAAACCTATTTCAATTTCAATTAAATATTTGGCAAACACGCCAGCATGATCAGACGAACCACGGCCAACCATATAGACAAATTTTGGTGCCCTGCTGCGGATCTGCTGTACCACCTGCTGTACCGTTGCCGCATTGGCTGTCAGTTGCTCGGCGATACGTTGTGGGGTTTCTCTGGCTTCTGCAGCCATAATGCTATTGTTCATTACGTCTTTACCTATTATGCGACACTAATTGAAGATGACTGACTGTGCTTGCGGGCAAACCAAACTGCGCCGAGCTCGGGCGTTTGTTGTGCCGGTGTAACCTGTTGCTGAATATCCTGCGGTAAGTGCGGCAATAACTTATACGCCAGACCACCAATAAATGACAGCCGAGGTGGCTGTTGGCTAAGCAAACGCCGGGCAATGGCGGCAATAAACTCCGCGCCCTGAGCGACTACCGCTTGTGCTGTCACGTCACCCTGCTCGGCAGCACTAAACACCAGCGGCGCATATTTAGCATAGGTTGTCGGGGTAGCATGCATAAAATGCGACACTATGCCCAGGCTGTCACTGACCGCCAGTTCCTGCAGCAATAGCCCGGCCATGCTCGTTGCCGGTGCCAGTTGATCCAGACTCAGCAAGACCTTATGCACCAGTTGCATGCCAAACCAGGCGCCGCTGCCATTATCACCATAAGGAAAACCATGGCCACCGACTTCTGTCAGGCTGCCATTAACGGCTGCCAGACCACAGGAGCCTGTGCCGACAATTATTACTGCTCCGTCCTGCCCCTGGTGAGCGCCCATACAGGCAATATGCAAGTCTGTCGTTAAATGCAGAGCTTTAAACGGATGTTGCCAGTCAGACAACAACTGAAAATACTGCGGTACGTTCACGCCGGCCAACCCGGCGCCAGCGATCAGGCGGGACATATCATTAAACGACAGCCCTGCGCTGCCAAGCGCTTGCTGGGTTGCAGCCAAAATAGAGTCGGTGGCTATTTTCATGCCACGCAACGGATTGGCTGGCCCGGACAGCCCCTCGCCTAGCACCTGCTGCTCTGACGACACTATAACGGCGCGACATTTACTGCCGCCGCCATCGATCCCCAGATACAAAGGCGCATCGGCCCTTAGTGCTGCATTCATCCTGTCCACCTTATTGCATTTGCTGTATAAAGCCTGACCAGCAGGCTGCTGCTTTCTTACACTGGTTTCTGTGCCAGAGCAAAATTGACAGCGTTGTCATTTTTTAAAATCAGCATATAATAATTCTGACAAATAACAAGTCCTTTGTTTAAAAATGCAGCTGGGTTTTTCTGTTTAAGTTATGCTAGCTTGCAACTATCATGAAATAAAAACAAAGTTAAACAATGAGTTAAATAATTAAACCAGCAAACAATTTAACTTCCGGCACATGCAGTAACATGTCGGCATCAACGGGGAAAAGCAATGCGAATACTGATCTTACTGTTACTACTGTTTAGCCTGCCAACCTGGGCCACCAACTGGACCCAACAACAGCTGGCCGATTTTGCCAAAGGCAGCACACTGCACTTCGCGGTTGATTCTAATCAGCTGGCTGAGGCCAGTCGCTTTCGGGCCGCTATAGTACTGCACAACAACTCATCTGTTGCGTTACCTGCCGGCCAGCACGACTGGCAAATTTACTTTCATCTGATCCGCCGTGTTGATACCACAGAGCAACAGGGCTTGCGTATTCAGCATGTACAAGGTGACTTACACAGCCTGAGCCCAACCGCCGACTTTGCCGGTTTAGCAACCGGGCAGCAGGTGCAACTGGTGTTTGAGTCGGCTCCCTGGCTGGTAAGTTATTCGGACTTTATGCCGCGCGCTTTTATTGTCAGCAAGCCGCTACAACCAGAAGTATTCGCCAACACCGACACTGAAGATTTGCAACAGTTTGTGCTGCCATTAACCCGCGATGCCCAGTTACAACGCAATTTCGGCAGCCCGGATCTGGTTGCCATTGCAACGCCTGAGCGTCGTTTTGCCAGCAATCTGGCCTTGAATGGCACACACAACAGCAACGCCAATCCGGCGCTGCGTATTATCCCCACTCCGCAGCAGGTTAACTTCAGTAAAAAGCGCATTAAACTTGGTGCACACTGGCAACTGGAGTTTTCCGGTGCCGCCAGCCACGAAGCACGCTATTTGCAACAGCAGTTACAACAACTGGGTATTGAACTGGGCAGTAACGCAGACAGCAAACAACCGCTGATAGAGCTGACGATAACGCCGGCCTTGCCACTGGCTGCAGAAGGCTATCAGCTTAGCCTGAGCGCAAAACGTATTAGCCTGAACGCTAAAGACAACGCCGGTGCCTTTTATGCAGTGCAAAGCTTGTTGGCCTTACTGCAGCAGCAAGGCGATGACTGGCTGCTGCCGGAGGGTAATATCACCGACCAGCCACGCGCGGCCTGGCGCGGCATGCACTATGATATGGCGCGTAATTTCCATGGCAAAGACGTAACGCTGCGGCTGATTGATAATATGGCGCGCTACAAACTAAATAAGCTGCATTTACACCTGACCGAAGATGAAGGCTGGCGGCTGGAAATTCCCGGCTTACCCGAACTGACCAGTGTCGGCGCCTATCGCTGCTTTGATTTGACAGAGCAGCAATGCCTGTTAACCCAGCTTGGCACAGGCCCGCACAAGCAAGGCTCAGGCAATGGCTATTACAGCACCGTCGATTTTATTGAGATTTTGCGCTACGCCGGCGAGCGCCATATTGAAGTGATCCCGGAAATTGACCTGCCAGGCCACGCCAGAGCGGCCATTGTCGCAATGAATGCGCGCTACAACCGGCTAATGGCTTTAGGCCAGCCCGACGCTGCCCGCGCCTATTTACTGGCAGAGCCCGGCGACAGCTCACAATACATCAGTGTTCAAAACTATACCGACAATGCAGCTAATGTATGTTTGCCGTCTACCTATGCTTTTGTCGACAAAGTGATTTACGAGTTACAACAGCTGTATCGCCAGGCTGGCCAGACCTTGCATATTTTTCATATGGGCGGTGACGAAGTTGCCGCAGGCGCCTGGCAGAGCTCGGCTGCTTGTCAGCAGCTATTTGCCGCACCGGGCAATGGCGTCAGCGGTGTGGCCGACCTAAAGCCGTATTTCGTCCGTCAGCTGGCACAGCTTACTGCGCAGCGTGGCCTAGCACTGGCTGGCTGGGAAGACGGCCTGATGTACGACAAGCTCAATACCTTTGAACGCTCACAACTTACTAACCCGCGCATCCTGGCTAATGCCTGGGATAACATCTGGGAATGGGGTGTAGCCGATCGCGCTTACCGGCTGGCCAATAACGGCTACCAGGTGATCCTGTCGCCCGGCACTCACCTGTATTTCGACCACCCGCACGAAGCGCACCCGCAAGAACGTGGCTACTACTGGGCCACGCGTTTTACCGGTATCGACACTGTCTTTGGCTTTATGCCGGATGATCTGTACGCCAATGCCGTCACTACCCGCGATGGCGCTGACATCACTGATTTAGAG
This sequence comes from Rheinheimera muenzenbergensis, assembly GCF_036984005.1. Classification (NCBI taxonomy): domain Bacteria; kingdom Pseudomonadati; phylum Pseudomonadota; class Gammaproteobacteria; order Chromatiales; family Chromatiaceae; genus Rheinheimera; species Rheinheimera muenzenbergensis. Next base: position 184,331 of record NZ_JALAAR010000007.1, on the reverse strand, counting down.
AAGCTGCTCGGCCGTGCTTTGCCGCCGCTACTGCAGCCAGAAAATATCGTCGGCATTCAGGGTCAGGTATGGACCGAAACCATCCGCACCGCTGAACAACTGGAACAAATGATGTATCCGCGCTTACTGGCACTGGCCGAACGCGCCTGGCATAAAGCTGGCTGGGAGCATAACAATGACACTAACAGCAGGCAGACTGACTGGCGCAGTTTTGCCAGCCGGCTGGCACAAGTTGAACTTGCGCGCTTAGCCAAACAGGGCAGCAGCTATTATCTGCCACCACCGGGCGCGCGCTGGCACAACAACAAACTAACCATTAATACCGCCCTGCCGGGATTAAGCATTGAATTCAGCCTGGATGGCGGTAAAAACTGGCAAGCCTATAGCGGCCAGAGCGTGCTGCCGGCCGAGTCATTGCTGTTTCGTAGCAGAGCTGGCGCGGTCACCAGCCGCAGTGTCGACCTGAGCCCGGTCCGGGCAACCGCTGACAGCGCGCAGTAACCAATAAAAAACCCCGGTTAAAACCGGGGTTATTTTTACGGCAGCAAACAGTTGCCGAAATTAAGCGCTAACCGCTTCGCCTGCTTCAGCGATTTTTCTTACCAGTTTTTGCGTATGTTGCAACGACATCAGCTGGGCATAAATAGCCGTTAAATAGCCGTTTTTGCGCAGCTCAAGGAACTGTTCATCGCTCAGCTCGTTCAGTTTAGCTTCGTCAACCAGATAAATACCGGTAATACGGCGCTCTTCACCTTTAATTGTCAGCGTCAGTACCTGCTCTTTAATCAGATCCATGCTTTGTAATTTATCGATAAAGTTGCGGGTAACCACGCCCATGTCGAGGTATTCTGCCATCTGCTGTTTGCGGAAGGTCAGGAATTCGCTTTCACTGCCGTCTTCATTAAACAGGGCAAAACCATCTTCCTGGCTTACACGGCTTGATGCTTCGTCCAGTGCCACTACCAGACGCTCGCCCTCAGGCGTATTGTCTTTTACCAGTACCAGTGGGTAATTGCGGATGGCGCGCGGTACATAGTGCGCCTGCCACTTTTCATCTTTAATAAACAGGTTTTGCTGGGCATTAAGTCCCAATAAAGCAACCGGCTGCAACAGTTCCTGATTTTTAATAAATACTACCGGAAATTCGGCACCGGCAACCACGAATTCGTGCACAACCACAGGTAACATATGCTCTTTGCTGATATGGGCAAAAGCATTGTTATTATTAATTTTTGTTTGGGCGTGCTGATCTTTTTTTAACGGCACAACTTTTGGCGTAGAAGTCATAAACTGCTCTTTCATTCTGTTCTTGGATAATAATAGTGCTGCTGGCAAACTGTGTTAGATGATGCGGGTCAACGCTGTTGCCATCAGCTGCGCGGCCTTATCATGCGCTAAGTTGCGCGCCGGATCAACAGCTGAACTGTGGCAAAAGTGCAGTTAATTAGCCAAGGGTAACCGGCCTGATAAGCAACACAATAAAGCCGTTGATGACATCGCTGTCATTTTCATGCCAGTATAGCTTCAGCCCGTCGTACAGTGTTGCCACTGGCATTGTTAGCCATTCATCGATATAACATAGGTTTGCGTACTGCCAGAGGTATCCGATGCAGCAAAAACTAAAACAACATTTGTGGCTGTGGTTAGTCTGGCTGGCCGGCTTTTATGCTGTTTGGTTATATCTGGTTATCGGTTTAGGTTACTGGCCAGAGGCCAAAGCCCACTGGCCCATTGCTGTCGCTATGGCCATAGGCAGCTATGCCGCCGGATCTACCCCGATGGGCGGTGGCACTGTTGGCTTTCCGGTATTGGTGCTGCTATTTGAACAACCCGCCACGCTGGGGCGTGATTTCAGCTTTGCCGTGCAAGCTATCGGCATGACCAGCGCCAGTATTTTTATACTGGCACGGCGTCAGCCCATTGCCTGGGCCATGCTGAAAGGCGCCATGCTGGGCAGCCTAATCGGCACACCGCTCGGTATTTGGTTGATAGCCCCCTATATCCCCGGCTTGTGGATTAAACTGGTGTTTGCCGTGGTCTGGGCCAGTTTCGGTTTATTACACCTGTACCGTTTAAACGAAATTGCCGGCCACAGCGGTATGACCGAATTTAACGAAAAATGGGACTTTAACGTCGGCTGCTGGCTGGGTTTAGGCGCAGGCGCAGCGGTGGCCGCAGTGACCGGCGTTGGTATCGATATGGTGCTGTATACCGCTCTGGTGCTACTTTGCCGCACTGATTTAAAAATTGCCATTCCCACCTCCGTCATCATTATGGCCTTTACCTCAGTGCTTGGCGTTATTGTAAAAAACCTCAGCACCGGCATGCAGCCAGGTGTATTTGAAAACTGGCTGGCCGCTGCGCCGGTAGTCGCGCTGGGTGCGCCGCTGGGGGTATATATCGTTGCGCTAATTGGCCGTAAACCAACCTTGCTGGTAGTAGCCTTTTTATGTGTGCTGCAGTTTTTCTGGACCCTGTATTCCGAACGCGCCAGTTTGGGCCTCAGCGGCATGCTGCTATCCACCCTGGCTGTAGGCATTTGTTTACTCGGCTTTGAGCACCTAAGGCGCTGGGGCGCTAAACTGGTTGGCTATCGTAGTGAGAATGCCGCTGTTGAGCGTCACGTTGTAAACGACACCAACACTGTCACATCCCAGACCAGCGGCGTGAAATAAAGTTGCCGCTACCAGGCCTTCGCCATTCGATCCTCATCCGCTAACTAGCCGCACTTTAATTCATCTAACATTAATCAACGATTGACAACGCTGTCATTTTGACCCAATAATTAACTTGCAGTACATTTAATAAACTAACGTTAAGGAATAGATAATGAAATGGTTGATTTATGCCGCTTTCGCGGTTTTCAGTATGGCTGCAAATGCAGATGAAAAACAATCCGGCTTGTTAACGCTAACCCAGCCTGAGTTCCATGATCAGGTGGTAAGTCAGGGTTGCGGCTATTGGGATGAACGTCAAGTGCGGGTATGTGATTATCGTACCGTATTGGTCAATGAGCCTTATACCGCTTGTCACTATAACCGCACTTATGCCAGCAACCCTGCGCTGTTCCCAACCACTGTTACGACCACTCATGGTCCGCAGCACAATTGCCAGTATACGATAACTCACGGTGCGCCAGGCATGTCGCCGCACGCTACATATCATTTACGCAGCTCAGAACAGTTAACACGTCAGGTAGAGCGCACAGAAGAGTACAATTGCCGGATGGAGTCACGGATGGTTTGGGTTGAATTGCCCAACTGTAATGCCAATCCCCGTGTGCAATCACAACAACCTCTGTCATCCAATGCGCTGACTTGGCAATATGCCACTGCCTTTAACGGTTCAACCTGCCCCACAGGCTCGATCCCTGCGAGTGCGCCACTCAGCTCTGCGGGTTCAGCTTGTTCGTCCGCAAACTCCATGGCAAGAACCAATGAAGCCACCACCAGCCATTGGCATGGTGCAGGTCCGACGTGCTACAAAGCTTTACAGTGTCAATGATATAAGTTGTCGACATGTCGGCAGCGCTGTTATGCGCTGCCGACAGTCGACAAACTGGCGGCTTGCTGGAAATCTTTAAGCCAGTGCTGATGTAATACAAAATCGCGGCCCGCATTCGCTACTAACTCTTGATTGCTAAGTAACAACCTTTCACTCTGTTTGATTTCATCTGCCGTCAGCGGCTGTATATTGGTTTGAAATTTCATACCGTACAAGACGTACAAAAAGTTCTTTTCATTAAACAAATCGAACCGGCTAAAAAAGTCGCTTTGTTGCGGTGGGCGTAGCCTAAACATTGCCAAACGGCTTTTTAATTGCTCAGACAGCTTTGACTCATCTCTGTTTTCTTGCCAAAAAGCGGAATCTTGCCGATCAGACAGAAAATAATGCAGCTTGATAAAATCAATAACTCCATCCCAGACATAACGCAGCACCTTATTGAAGTAAGGCTGGCAAACAGTGATATCGTCATACTGGCGCGGGAAATGCCGCGCCAGCATTTCTGCTGCAAAATCCGTCACCAGAATAGAAGTCGCTTCCAACGGCTCAACAAAGCCCTGAGCCAGCCCTAAAGCCACACAGTTTCCTTGCCAGAACGTGGAACGGTAGCCTATCGGCATCGAAATTTGCCTCGGCGCAAAGGTAGTCGTGTCCACTCCCAGATAAGCCGCAAATTGACGGCGCGCCTCATCATCAGCCATATGCTTGCTGGAATACACAAAACCTGTACCACGCCGGGTTGTCAGCGGAATATCCCAAATCCAGCCAGCACTGTGAGCCGTAGCCGTAGTATAGGGCGGCAGCGCTGCGTCGGCCTCTAGTGGAACTTGCTGTACCAGAGCCCGGTCGGTGAACAATTCATCAGCTTTACTGATAAAAGGTACCTGCAAGGTTTTATCAATTAGCACCGATGCAAAGCCACTGCAATCGACGTAAAAATCAAAATGTAGTGCAGCACCCTCGCTGGTTGTTAAACAGCGGATAAGTCCATGGTCATCGAGCTCAGCCCCCGTTATCGTCGCAACCTGATGTTGCACCCGGTAACGCTGCCTGGCATTTTTAGCTAAGAGCGCAGCAAACTTCACTGCATTAAAGTGATAAGCATAAGCCAATGGTGCCTGATAGCCGACTGACCGGCGCGTTTTTGGTGCTAATCCAAGCTCGGCAAATCTGGCCTGAATACCAACATCATCAAAAGGTATCTGCTCCCGCTTGGTTAACCAATAAGGTGTAATGTCGAAACCAGCCGGATAAGGACTATCAAACGGATGATAATAATGATTATCGCCGTGTATCTCTTTATCTAACCAATTAACAAACTTAATGCCTTGCTTAAAAGTGGTGTCGCATTGCAGCAATAATTCTGCTTCATTGATACCAAAACGCTCCAACCCTTTCATAATATAAGGCACGGTACCTTCGCCCACACCGATTGTCGGTACATCTGCAGACTCTATTACCACAATTTGTACATCGGGGTCGGCTCGAAACTCATGCCCCAGATGGTTGGCCGCCAGCCAACCAGCCGTACCTGCACCAACAATCGCAATTCTTTTAATTTTCATCAACAATTACCTGCAATTCTCGGTTTCTGTCAGTAACAACATGACACCTAACAAGGTGTACAGTTGCGAAGCAAGAAAAAACCAGCCGAAGCTGGTTTTTTGTTTAACTGCAACTTAGAAACTATAGTTTAACCCCAGTTTATAAGTTGTTTCGCCTTTAAATGACCACGCAGGGAAACCATCTTTAAGTGCAGGCTTAACATCAGAATTGACACCAGCCGCACCGTATTGAACATCATCCTCGGCTAACAAATTCACCACCTCTAAACGCACTCTGGCATAGTCAGTGATGTTCCAACCTAGTGTCAAGTCCAGTGAACCGTAGTCATCATGCATCCGGTTACCATAGTACTTACCATATTCCCGTACCATGTATTTTGAACGCCAGTTGTAAGCTAATCGTGCTGAGTAATCCACATTTTCCCAGTAAGCAACAAAGTTTCCGCTGTGCTTGGATGACTCGGTGAATACCGACAGACGATCAGTGTACACTTCACCCGGTGCTTTAGCTTCAGCAAAAGTATAGTTAGTAGCAATACCAAAACCATTGTCAAAATTATGGTTCAGCTGCAATTCGACACCTTCAATGGTACCGCCACCAGCATTGACGTAATTGTTGACTGTCCAGTTATCAGCAGGTACTTCCAGATCGTTGTTTATCGCGCCAACTTGCTGGTCGAATAAGGTATTAGCTACGATGAAATTACTAATATCCTTAACAAACAAGGTTGCAGACAGCAAGTTACTTGCGCCGTAGTAATACTCCAGACTTAAATCTGCCTGCGAGGACTTCATCGGCTTCAGATTTGGATTACCAAAGGTTATTTGTTCATTTCCGCGCCTGTCATCCGGGTAACCGGAGATACTGGCAGTAAACAACGTATCGTAGGTTGGGCGTGTAATAGCCTGACCCGCTGAAAAACGTAAAATAACCTCAGACGACAAATCAAACAGGATATTGAAACTTGGCAATATGTCGTTGTAACTGCCTTTCACTTGCTGAACATTCGCACTCCAACCCGTATTGACACCTAGATCATCAGAAGATATGCCATCGATAACATGGCCAGAAGAGGTCACATCAGTGCTGATATAGCGCGCACCAAAATTACCGCGGAAACCATCACCGGCAAAGGAGAACATACCGTACAGCGAGAAATTATCTTCCTCAATTTTTCCATATCCGGGCCGGCTGTAGCCAAACTTGCTCACCAACGAGTTTGTGGCATTGATCATGGCATCAACATCGCCTTTCGGGATAGTGTAACCGGCATAACCCAGATCCATAGTACCTTTATACAAATCGGTAGATTTAAATGAATTTGTTTTAGTTTGATCGTAAATAGCCCGGTATTCTTTGCGCTCAAAGGTATGGGTGGTATAGCGCACACCTGTTTCAAACTTATTCAGAACGCTATGATCTAAATCCAACGCCAAATCAAGCTGCAAGTAATTTTCTTTATCGGAGTTAGGACCTTTGGTTCCGGTCCATTGTGCGGTTTCCACATTAGTATCCAGCTGATCAATGCCAAAACTCATATCACGGCCATTGATATCAATCTGCTTACCGGTTGCATCTACCTTGCCCGCCCATTGTACCTGATGAAATTTGTCACCCCACCAACCGTAACCAAAGTTGGCTGTCATTTCTGTGCCGCCCTTGGCTTCAGTAGTACCCGCAATACCCGTTAACGTATAGCCATCGCCAATATATTTAGCATTAAACTCGAAAGTATCTGAAGTCATTTTTCCTAAACGGGCCCAGTTTTGGAAAAATACTTTCGAAGCACGGCTATCCGGTGTGTCACTGATCACACATACACCGGCAGCGTTAAATTTTTGACAATTAGATGGGCCATCACCCCAGTCAGTATCGGTATTGATGTACATGTTAGCACCAAGACTGTCGGCTCCAAGCTCCAATGTCATAATATGCGCGCCAAGTTCTAACTTGTCATTGGGGCGATATTGTAATGTCAGGTCCAATGCTTCGCGGGTTTGCTCTTGCAGAAAGCTTGATGGTTGAATGGAAGAGCGACCACCCCAGTCTAGATCTGCTTCAGTTCCGCGACGCAGATATTCCCGGTCAACATAGGCACCGGATACTAAAACACCAAAAGTTTCGTCAGCATTTTTCCAACTGTACAAGCCTGAAATCTCAGGCGCGATGTTCTCATTAATGCTGCCATATTCGCCTTTTACTGAAACAACGCCTGTGTTAGCAAACATGTCTAGTGGTTTACGTGTTTTAACGATGACAGTACCGCCGATACCGCCTTCAACCAAATTAGCTTGTGTCGACTTATATACATCCATACCACCGATTAGTTCTGGTGGTAATAAAGCATAGTTAAAAGAGCGGTCGATATTCATTTGATCATACCAGCCGGTTGAAGCTACATTCTGGCCATTCAGCGTTGTCAGCGTCATTAACGGATCTGAACCACGAATAGTTACTGAACTACCCTGACCAAAAGCACGGCTAACTGTCACGCCCGGCACCCGAGCGAGCGCCTGTCCAACATCAGGATCTGGCAGTTGGCCGATATCTACTGCCGACACTGCATCGACAACGCTATCAGAGAAGCGTTTTGTATTCATAGACTCGCTTAACGAGCGTTGAATACCGCGCACCTGAATCACTTCAACTTGTTGTTCTTTCGCAGCTTCATCAGCAGCGAGAGCTGGCATACTTAATGCGGCGCTTCCCACTAACAAACTTAGCTTAACTGCTAATGCACATTTATTTATTTTATTGTGCTGCATATTACTCTCCCGTTCCTGTTCTGCGTATTTGCTGTTTTACTTCCCGGACAAACCATGACAACGCTGTCATTGGAATTTAACATACACAAAAAATTTTGCCTTTGCAAACCGAATTCGACGAATTTTTAAACGACATTGGCGCATTCAAACAAGCTTGCTAAATATATTACTTGCTATTGCTGGTGATGCTGCCACTGTTCAGACAACAACAACATATTTTTTTTAACAAGCAAATACAGCTACTTATGCATAAAAAAGACCTATTTCCATTCTGTTAGCCAAAAGTCGTAGTAAAAATAAGCAATAAATATTTGCCGTTTGGTCAAAAAAGAGGTATCCATTAGTTCAATTTGATCTAATAAATGACTAGCGCTGTCATAAACTCTAATAAGAGCCGGGATCTGCCAATGAAAGTAACCATTAATGACGTAGCCAGCCAGGCCGGCGTATCGATTAAAACCGTGTCCAGGGTGATGAATAATGAACCCTCAGTACGTAAAGACACCTTTGATAAAGTGATGGCCGCAATCAACGAGCTGCAATATCAGCCCAATGCCGCCGCACGCAACCTGGCCAGCAGCCGCTCGTTTAGCATTGGCTATATCTACGACAACCCCAATGCTTATTACGTGATTGATATGCAACGCGGCATGCTGGATGCCTGTCGCAAGCATGGCTATGAGCTGATTATTCACCCGACTAATGCTAAATCGCCGGGTATAGTGCAAGAAGTGCTGGATCTGGTGCAGCATTCCCGGCTGGCTGGCCTGGTATTAACGCCGCCGTTTTCCGAAATGCCGCATATTGCCCAGGCACTGGAAAAAATTGGCTTGCCGTTTATCCGTATTATTTCGGGTTCAACGCCGTCACCCAAGCTTAGCAACTGCGTATTGGTAGACGACTTTACCGCAGCTTTTAAAATTACCAATCACCTGTTAGAGCTGGGCCACACCGATATCGCCTTTTTATGTGGTGACGAAGAACACAGCTCCAGCGGTGAGCGTTTAGCTGGCTATCAAGCCGCTCTGGCCAAGCGGGGTATTGCACCCAACCCGAAGTTTATTGTACCGGGTAGTTATTCGTTTGAATCCGGCGTTAAAGGTGCAGAACAACTGATGCAGCTGGCTAAAAAGCCCAGCGCTATTTTTGCCTGTAACGATGAAATTGCCGCCGGTGCCTTGTTTGCCGCCCGCTTAATGAATATAGCGATACCAAAACAACTGGCGATAGCCGGCTTTGAAAACAGCCCGTTCTCACGCCAAACCTGGCCACCGCTCACCACAGCGCATCAGCCCAACGTCACCATAGCGCAGCAAGCTGCCGAGCTGCTGTTTCGCCATACCAAACCCAACGCCAGCAAAACCTTGTCAGACAAACAGCCGGTGTTTATTCCTGAGCTGGTGGTGCGCGAGTCTACCGCTGTCAGCGAGTAATAAAAAACCGCACCTAAGTGCGGTTTTTTATTACTCTTATCTGTCTAGTTAAACAGCGGTTTAAGTAACTATTTAACCTAGCCTGCAACCTGATAATAGGTTGGTGCATCAGGGCCAACCGGTAAACCGAATAAAAATACCCAGATGTAAAACAAAATGGTCCAGCCCAGTAAAAAGAATAAGGAATAAGGCAGCATTGTTGCAACCAAAGTACCAATACCCAAATTCTTTTGATAGCGACTGGCTACTGCAAGAATAAGCCCAAAATAGCTCATCATTGGCGTAATCAAGTTAGTTACAGAGTCACCAATACGGTAGGCCGCTTGTATGACTTCTGGCGCATAACCAATTAACATTAGCATTGGCACAAAAATAGGCGCTGTTATTGCCCATTGTGCTGAAGAGCTGCCAAGCGACAAATTAACCATGGCACACATTAAAATAAACAGGGCAAACACCTCCGGGCCATCAAGACCCAAGGCTGTAAGCAACGCGGCACCTTTAACCGCCAGTACCGTGCCAAGATTAGTCCAGTTAAAAAAAGCGACAAACTGCGCAGCAAAAAACACCAACACTATGTACATGCCCAGGGTACTCATGCCTTTGGACATGGCATTGATAACGTCCTTATCGTTTTTCATGCTGCCAACTGTTTTGCCGTAGACAAAACCGGGAATAGCAAAGGTGACGCGACTATGCCTTTTAAAAACGGCGAACCGGCCAGCTCGCCAGTTGTCGGGTGCAATAGTGCGCCACCAAATTGTGGCACTATCGTCAGCACCAGCACCGCTACAACTAGCAACAATGCGATACCGGCATTACGTAAACCAGCCTTTTCTGCTGCAGTCAGTGCTTGCAAATCCTGCTGCTGTAAATCTTCCGCAGCACCAGCCGGGTCAAACTTACCCAATCTAGGCTCAACAATCTTCTCTGTAATTACTGCACCAAGTATTGCAATCATAAAAGTGCTGACAAACATAAAGAAGTAATTAGCTTCGGGACCAACGGTGTATGCCGGATCTATCATATGAGCCGCTTCGGTAGTAATACCCGACAGCAGTGGATCTATAGTGCCAAGCGCCAAATTCGCGCTGTAGCCCCCAGAGACTCCAGCAAAAGCAGCAGCGAGCCCGGCCAACGGGTGACGCCCCAATGAATGGAAAATCATCGCTGCCATAGGTACCAGCACCACATAACCCAACTCAGAAGCGGTATTTGATACTACCCCGGCAAAAACTACCGTCAACGTTACCAATTTTGCCGGTGCTTTTAATACCAGCCCCCGCATAGCAGCCGATAACAACCCTGAATGCTCGGCTACAGCCACACCGAGTAACGCAACCAATACCGTGCCCAATGGGGCAAAACCAGTAAAGTTAGTTACCAAGCCGGTGACAATACGCTGTAAACCTTCGGCACTTAACAGGGAAATGACTTCAATCATGCCATCCGGCGCCCGACCTGCGGCCCCCAGAGGCCGGGGATCTGCAACGCTAACGTCCAAAGCGCCTAAAATGCCGCTTAGCAGAATGATAAACACTGAAAAACAGGCAAACAGGGTAATCGGGTGCGGTAGCAAATTACCCAACCACTCTACCGTAGCTAAAAAACGGTTAAACCAACTACCCTTTGTATTGTTTACTGCTAACGTATTGTCAGGCGCTGACATACTGAATCCTCTGTGTAGACCTTGCTCTGTGCGACAGCACTCAGGATAATTAGTACTTTTACTCAATATTTACTAATTATCTTACTAACACCCTGAAAGATTATTCTTTTTATAGAAAAAATGGCTGTCACGTACGAATTATTTTTATTGTTAAGGCGAAAATGTACCACAAGCACGCGGAGTAGAAAACTATAAGGCGGATTTTTCACTAGTTGGCTATAGCAGCTGAAACAAAGGCGACAATATATCGAAATGCCACGCATAGCACTAAAGTAGCGTTGCTGCTTTAACAACAGCCACCTAGCATAACGGTACTTACCATTATGGAGTTCAGACGATGCAGGTGTTAATTACAGGCGGTAGCGGTGGTATTGGTTTTGCGATTGCACGCCATTTTGCCGGCGCAGGGCATAAAGTAATACTGGCCGATTTAAACCAGCAGGCTCTGGCTGAAAAGGTCGCCGCGCTGCAGGCCGAAGGTGGCAATGCAGCAGCCGTGCTGTTAGACGTAACCGATCTGGCATCAATCACGCAGTGCGCAGCGCAGTATGCTATCGATATTTTAGTCAACAATGCCGGTATTCAGCATGTGGCGCGGCTGGAGGACTTTCCACCGGAAAAATGGCAGCAGTTGCTTAATGTGATGCTAACCGGCCCGGCCATGTTAAGCCGGGCTGTGCTGCCTGGCATGCGCGAGCGCAATTTTGGCCGCATTATTAATATCGGCTCTATTCACGCTCTGGTGGCATCGCCATTTAAATCAGCCTATGTTGCGGCCAAACACGGCCTGCTCGGCTTTAGCAAAGTGGTAGCACTGGAAAACGCCGATTTCAATTTCAGCATTAATACCATTTGCCCGGCTTATGTTAAAACGCCGCTGGTTGAACAGCAGATCGCTGCGCAGGCGAAAGAGCACAACCTGACCGAGCTACAGGTCATAGAGCAAATTATGCTGGCACCTATGCCGCAAAAAGCCTTTATTGGCGTAGATGAAATTGCCGCAACGGCCGGCTTTTTGTGCAGTGATGCGGCGCGCCATATCACCGCCCAGACGCTGGTACTGGATGGTGGCTGGACGGCCCGCTAGCCGGGCCGGGAAATCTCAGGCACAATCGGCAGATATTGCAATACATGACAGCAGCTCAGCTTATGCTTCTAAACGGCAGCAGCATTGGTCTTGGCACCATAGCGGCGCTTTCTCTGGTGTATTTATTGATCCTGTACAGCGTCGGCCGCTTTGGCCGGCGGGTAAACAGCAAGCATCCGCTGGCGCCCTGGGTTTTCAGCTTTGCGCTGTCTATTTACTGCACCTCCTGGGCATTTTACGGCGTGTCAGCCCAGGCAGTGGTGAATGGCTGGTGGATGCCGCCCACCTATATTGGCTCTTTTTTATTATTTGGCTTCGGTTTTAAACTAATCGCCCGCATTGCAATTGCCTGCCGCCGTTACCGCATTACCTCTGTCGCCGACTTTATCGCTACCCGTTTTGGCCACTCGCGCACGCTGGCCGTGCTGACCACGCTGATCCTGTTAATGTCGACTATTCCGTACATTGCGCTGCAATTGCACGCCGTCTCCACCAGTATTAATACCTTGGTTGGGTCCGCACCCGGCAGCCAGTGGTTTAGCGATACCGGCTTTTATGTCAGCTTATGGATGGCGGTTTTTGCGCTGCTATTTGTCAGCAAAGGTGCCAAAGCGCATCAACCCAACCCCGGCCTGATGACCGCCATTGCTTTTGAATCACTGGTCAAACTGCTGGCATTACTGGCCATTGCCGCCTTTGTGTTTTGGGGCATGTACGATGGTATCGGTCAGATATTCCAATTAGCACAGCAACATCCGGCGGTAGCTCAGGTGCAGCAACAGGGCTTACCTACCCACGCTTACTGGCTGCATGTGTTGCTGGGTTTTGCCGCCACCCTGTGTCTGCCGCGCCAGTTTCATGTCAGCTTTGTTGAAAATCAGCATCTGGGCCACTTACGCAGCGCGCGTTGGATCTTCCCGCTGTACTTATTGTTAATGGGTATCTGCACTTTACCGCTGGCATTGGCCGGCGTGATGCTGCTTGGCGGCAACGCTAATATCGATCTGGTGGTGTTGCAACTGCCATTGGCAGCGCAGCGCACCGACATTGCCCTGCTGGCTTACCTCGGCGGTTTTTCTGCTGCTACCAGTATGGTAGTGGTAGCCACTGTGGTGCTGGGCATAATGATCACCAATGAACTGCTGGCGCCACTGATTTACCGTGCACCGGCCAGCCAGCTGCATAGCGTCAACAGGGTAAAAGTAGCAACCTTGCGCCGCATTACCATGCTAATAGTGATGGCACTGGGATATCTGTATTACCGCTGGATTGGCACCGACACCGGCTTAGCCCAACTCGGCCTGATGGCCTTTGCGCTGGTAGCCCAGCTTGCGCCGGCGCTGATCCTTGGCTTGCTAAGCCGTGACATTAACCGCCAGGGCGCAATTGCCGGTTTAACCGGCGGTGCACTGATCTGGGCCTATGTTATTTTACTGCCCGAGCTAAACCGCGCCGGGCTTATCAGCTTGCCGCTGCCGTCTATACAAGGCTGGCTGCAAACCGAGCTGGACGCCATTACGCTGGGGGTACTATTAAGCCTTAGCATTAACTGCGCGCTGGTGTTGTTAATCAGCCGCTTTAGCAACACCCGGGTGGCGGAATGGCTGGAAAGCGGCCGTTTTTTACGCACTCAGTTATCGCAACACAGTACCAGGCCACTTAATCTCAGCGTGCAGGATTGCTATTTATTAGTAAAACGCTTTGCCGGTGAAAAAGAAGCCCGCCGCTTGTTGCAGCGCAACCTGAAAGAGCCACATGAGGTACAGCAGCTGGCACCAGCCAACTTGCTACAGGCCGCCGAGCGCAGCTTAGCGGCCGTAGTCGGCGGGGCTTCTATGCGGCTGATTATGGATGCCAGCAGCCGCCACGCCGCACTGCCGCTGGAATCGGTGGCCCGCTTTGTTGACGAAGCCAGTCAGGTATTTCAGTTTAATCAGGCACTACTACGCGCCACTATCGACAACATCAGCCAGGGCATTAGCGTGGTGGATGCCGACTTACGGTTGATTGCCTGGAACCAGCGTTATATCGATATGTTCAGCTACCCGCCGGCACTGGTAGAAGTGGGCCGGCCGGTCGCCGATGTGATCCGCTTTAATCTTAAACGCGGTTTAATTGACAGCGAAAACATCGAAGCCGAAATAAACAAACGCCTGAGCTATCTGCGCCAGGGTAGTGCTTATAAGTTTCAGCGCCGCCAGCAAGATGGCCGGGTACTGGAAATGCAGGGCAACCCGCTACCGGGCGGTGGCTTTGTTACTACCTATACCGATGTCAGCGCCTTTATCGACACCCAACAACAGCTGGAGCAACGCGTAGCCGAACGCACCGCTGCGTTACAGCAATTAAACCAGCAACTGCAACTGGCCCAACAAAAAATAGAAGCCAGTACCCAGGCAAAAACCCGCTTTTTTGCCGCCGCCAGCCATGACTTAATGCAGCCCTTTAATGCCTCAGCGCTGTTTGCCAGCTTGTTGCGCGACAAGCAAAGCACGCCAGAGCTGAAACAGTTAAGCCAGAATCTGATTAACTCGTTAAACTCAGCCGAAGAGCTGCTCGGTGCCATACTGGAGCTGACCAAACTGGATTCGGGCGTTATCAAAGCAGTGCCACAGGCAGTAGCGGTCAGCAGCCTGTTAGACGATTTAGCGCGGGATGCCGGCGTACTGGCGCAGGAAAAAGGCGTGCAATTTCATTATCTGCCAAGCAATGCGGTAATTGATACCGACCGTAAATTGCTAAAACGGGTAATCCAAAACCTGTTGGCCAATGCTATCCGTTACACCGGCTCAGGCCGCATAGTGCTGGGGGTGAAACGCCGCGGCAGTAGCTTGCAAATTTGCGTGCTGGACAGCGGATGCGGCATAGCGATCGAGGATCAACAGCGTATTTTTGAAGAGTTCCAGCAAGGGCCACAGCAAGACCAGCGGGGCCTGGGGCTGGGGCTGGCAATTGCCAGTCGTATCAGTACTATTTTGGGGCATCCGTTGCAGCTGCATTCTGTACCGGGTAAAGGCAGCTGCTTTAGTGTCAGCGTACCGAAATCATCGGCAACCTGCCGCTTACAGCCGGGCTTAAACAATGATATCAGCGCCAGCTTCAGCGGTAAAAAAGTACTGCTGCTAGACAACGAACCGCAATTGCGCACCGCTGTTGCCGAGTTACTGCGCAGCTGGCAAATATTGGTGGTGGCCGTCGGCCAACCGGCTGAAGCGCTGCAAGCCTTACAACAGGGCTTTGTACCTGACGCCTTGTTATTTGACTATCATCTGGATAATGGCGCTACCGGTATTGACGTGGCGCGGCAGTTGGCAGAGCATTTTGCGGTCTCGGCACCGGTAGTGATCCACTCAGCCGATCACAACGAGCAAACCCGCGAAGCGGCGCTCAGCGCGGGTTATTATTTTTTGCTAAAGCCATTAAAAGCAGTGGCGCTGAAAAAGCTGTTTCAGCGCCTGCTACGTTAATCTGGCTTGCCGGTTAACACCGCCTGCTAAAGCGCCGGCTTAGCGGCAGTAGCACTGCCAGTGCAAATAACCACAATGTTGACGGTGCCGGAATATCAGTCGCGCACTGCCCCTGTCCAACGCCGACACAGGCACCCCGGGCCGATAAATCCAGACTCAGCCCGTCACGCCCTGTGACATTAAGCTCAAAGTCCGGGTCGGTACCGAAATTAAGCAGGCTAACACCGTCCGTCAACGCCAGAAAACTGACCGTAAACAACCGCACCGGCTCGGTTTGTCGTAACGCCAGCTCAGCATCACTGAGGAAAGACACCATAAAAGTGCTAACGTCACCAACGCTAACAGTGGCGTCATAAAGCGCATCTGCTATCGGATCATCGGCAAAGTTCGCCAAATCAAAAAACACATCTGTGGCTTGTAGGATGCTGCCATCAAATAACAATAACAAATCCCAACCCGATACCACTTCGCCAGCCAGACCAGACACATAGATATCCACCGACAGGGTGTCGGCCACCGCCACTTGTTGCTGTACCGGTGAGATATAAATCAGGGCGGCTCTGGCCGGCACTGCAACGAGCAGCAGTGCTAGCATTGCCGGAAGCAGAAACTTAGTCATAATAGTATCCTTCTATTTATGTTACACATCGGTTTAGGGCGCTACGGCGCAGCGCGGTAGGCTACACTTCAACGCACATAAACGGGCGTCGTTTACCGTGATCTTTCCGTCGTCGTTTTGATCACGCACATCATCTGGCAGCGGCACCTGACCAATACCTGCACGTACCAGTGCTACGTCAGCAGAATCAGTAGCGCCATTGCCATCAACATCGCAACCGGCGTCTACCGCTGCAATCGTCAGATCAAACAGTATCGGGCTATCTCCCTGCTCATTACCATTAAGACGGCTTTGCACCTGAATAAAGCGGCCACTGCTTGCCAAAGCTGTGCCTTTAGTGGTTGGCTGATAACTGACTAACGCCAGGCCGGCCTGGCTTTCGGCCGTGCGAAACGCCACCTGCACCCCGGTATCAGCTGGTGCTAGATCGTTCCAGTTTATATTGTCCCAGGCGGTGCCGCTGCTGCCACTGTCATATACCACTGTCCAGGTGCCAGTAGGATTAGTTACGTTACGCGCCACCAGACCGGTGGCATCGCTGTAGGTATAGGGCATATTGCCGACAGGAAACACACCAAGCGGTGCGCCGTCGCTGCCACGGTACTTCTGGATACGGCCGGCACTGGTAAAACCGATTTGCAGCACATCATTGTTGGCATCTACCTGAATACCGACAGAGCTGCTGCCACCTGCCTGCAACGGCGCCTGCCACAACAAAGTGCCGTCAGGTGCAACTTTACGCACTGTTGAGGTGCCCGCAATAATATTGCCACCACCATCTACTACTATGCCTGCAGTACCAACCGTCATATTCGGAATAGCGATATTGGTATCGGTGGCCGGATCAAACTGGCGATTACCGCTGCCCAGGTAAACCTTGCCATTACCCAGTGCGATACCATAATTGGACATGCCACCAAACGACGAAATAGTATAGGGCCCGGTGTTACTCTGCGTATTGGTAATTTTACCCAGCACACTGGATAACGATGCACTCCATAAGGTGCCACTGGCATCGATCAGGCAGCCGTATGGCGTCCAGGAACCTGCAGTCGGCTGACCGTCAGTGGGCGTTGTAGATACCGGGCCAAAAATGGTAGAACCATCTGCCGAACTGATTTTGTAGTAAGTACGATCGTTAAACAGCCCAACCCATAAGTTGCCATCGGTGCCAATACACATGGCCCGGCCCAACCTGCCAGTTGGCCGCAGGGGCGCAGCTACACCGTCAGGCACCCGTTTCGCCCAGGCAATCCGCTCATCCTGAATTTCATCGTCATCAATAATACCGTTGCCATTAGTGTCAGCCATAGGCTGCATTTCACTGGCATCAATAATCCCATCATCATTGGCATCTACCGAGGTGTCCATCACGCCGTTGCCATTACGGTCAACAAAGCCCTCCGCCAGTATTTTTAATACGACACCGGCACTAGTGGTACCCTGGTTAAAGTGGCGGTTAAGTACGTAGGCGTTACCATTAATATCAACCGCAGTACGCGATGGGGCTGGCCCGCTATAAGCATTACCCAGATGGTTGAAATGGCCTGGCTGGCCCGCCGGGCCAAACCAGGTACGGTAACGGGCTACTTCTTTGTTTAAATTGGTGTCAAACTTAGACACCGTATCTTCACCGGCATTGGCTATCCAGGCTACCGGGAAAGTAGTGCCTACCGCATTCAGTTGTAGCTGATCGCCGTTGGGTGCATCATAGTTAACGCCATCGAGTGCACCCTGGGCAAAATCAGCGTCCAGCGTGTAGGTTTTATTGGCTGCCAGCGCGGCGCTGCTGTAGCTGCAAAGTGCTGCCAGCAGCAACGGATAGACTACTCCCTTGCCAGCCGGCCTGATCAGTTTAGTGTTCATATTACAGGCCTCCTGTTAATCCAGACGCTACAGTTTGCGACGTGCGCACTGCAGCAGGCTGGGGTACCTGATCCATATCATGTGATTGATTTTCGGTAAGCCGTACTGCGCGTTTGGCTACTAAATCGTAAATATAAAGTTGTGCAGTACCACTGCGTAAGCTGGTGAAAACGACGTTTTTACCATCTGCTGACCAATGTGGGTTGTAATCTTCATGCGGATGCCGGCTCAGATTAGTTACCGCTGAGCCATCAGCATTCATTACAAAGATATCCATCCGGGTTAATCCGGGGTCATCACGGCTGCTGGCAAACACTATCTGACGGCCATCTGCAGACCAGCGCGGGGTTTCATAGGCAGCGGGTGTATCGGCGGTTAGATTCTCCGACTTCCCGCTGTGTAAATCGGTTCGAAACAACGCCAGATGGCCACGCATATCAGCAACATAAACCACATAGCGGCCATCTGGTGAAATTGCCGGATGAGCCTTATGCCGCTTAGACACCTGATGACTGATATTTTTCAGGCCAGTACCGTTTCGCTGCACTAACCAAACATCAGTTTTACCGTCGTCATTGGCACCGACAAAAACCAGTTGCTCGGCATCGGCAGACCACAGCGGTGCATCGGGGCCCTTTTCCAGGCCGTTGGCCGCTATTACCTGCACTGAGGCCTCACCCAGTCGCTGAATATGCAGCTCGACCCCGGCTTTGCTGTTGTCGCGGGCCAGATAGGCGATAGCGCTGCCATCAGGAGCCCAGGACGGTGCAGTTTGCCACAGAGCACTTTGGTTTAACCGGCGTAAGTTTTGGCCATCAGCATCTATCAGATAAATAGCCGACTGACCATCCCGTACCGAGCTAAACGCTAATTGGCGGCCGTCCGCAGACCAGGCTGGCTGGGTATTAACAGAGTTGCCATGGGTTAACGCCCGTTCGCTATTACCCTGGCTGATATAAATATGGGCATTGCCGTCCCTGATAGAGACAAATGCCAGCCCCTGCTGCACTGCAGCGGCAAGAGCAGAACTGCCCCACAACGCCAGCACAACAGCAGCACCGCGCAGATAATGAATGTATGCCATGACTAATCTCCCGCCGGATGTACCAGCACGAAAGATGTGACAACCAGCTGATTATCACTGTCATGTACCCGTACTTCATATTTTCCCGGGCTGGCTGTAACTAATTGATAGGATAAGCTGCCATCGTTGGCAGCAGTTACCAGCTCCTCACTGCTATTACTGTCTCGTATCGTTACCACAGTAAAAGTAGCGCCAGCTTCGAAGTGCTGACCGTTCAATGTCACCAGATCACCGGCTACAGCTTGTGATGGTCCGGAAAGCACCGCTTTGGCTGCGGCTAAAGCATTAGCAGTCACCAGTAACATTAAGCATAGTGTCGCTGCGCAGATGCGCTGTTTTGTGCAGGGGTTTTCCATTGCTAGCTTCTCCTCTTGTACCAAGCAGAAACCCGCATCACACCTTGATATGCAGGGAATACAACGATACTAGGCAATGCATAGTTCGAGCCAGCATTAGAAGATGCTGTTTTATTTAAAATTAATTTAGCAATGGCGGCTATATACGTAATCAAATGTAAAGCCAACTGACAAAATCAGTGTAAATAGCAGCGTAATAAAGAGGGTGCAACCCTATTGCGGCAGGCGCAGTTTTTCAAACAGTATGCCGGCCAGGGTACGGTTGTTAACATTCAGCTTGCGTAAAATCGCTGACACATGCTGTTTGATGGTGGTTTCCTGCACATTCATTTCAAAAGCTATCTGCTTATTCAGCAAGCCATCAGCAATCATTTTTAACACCCGAAACTGCTGCGGGGTAAGTTGTTCCAGCCGGCTGGCAAAATCATCATCTATCAGGGCTTTGGCGCTATGTACATCCTGTACCAGACCGGCAGGCAGCCAGCTGTCGCCGTTTAACACCGCCGCTATAGCCTCTGATAATAATTCCAGCGGTGCCGATTTCGGGATATAGGCTGCAGCGCCCAGGGTTAGCGCTTGTTTAATAATAACCGGGTCTTCTTCCGCCGATACCATAATAACCGGCACGTCCGGGTATTCTGTACGCAGCGCGGTTAAGCCGGTAAAGCCGTCAGAGCCGGGCATACGCAAATCAAGGAAGATAAAGCTGGTGTCGGGGTGCGCACGTAGCAAGGGCCACAGCTGCTGCATATTCTGCGCTTGCAACAGTTTTGCATCGTTGCCGAGAATATTGGCACAGGCTTGTGATAAAGCCACCCGAAACAGCGGGTGGTCGTCAGCAATTAAAACTATCATAGATCCGGTTCTGAGCCTTTTGGCTCATAATGTACCGGGGCTTTCGCCCCGGCAAGTGTTTTGTTAATCAGAAACGGTAACCGACACTCAGACTAACAGTGCGTGGCGCACCGTAGTAGCCAATCAGCGTATTGTCGCCACCCAGGCCTGGTATATATTGGCCAGGATTTGCTGGATCCGGCGCGATAAAAGCATAGTTTCCAACCAGATATTCTTCATCAGTCAGGTTTTTACCATGCAACGCTATACTCCAGTGACCATCATTACTGAACCAGGTTACACCCAGATTTAATAAACCGTAACTATCCTGGGTTAGCAGGTTATCCAGCTCGACCAACGAATAGCTGCTGCGGTAATTGTAGTTACCGTTAATAATCACATCACCAAAGTCGGTCAGCATATTGTAGCTAAAGCCCACATTAGCCGTGGTTTCCGGGGTATTGGTTACCGAAAAGCGCTCTGAAATATCGACAGCACCAGTACCAGGTACAAAGGTAATGGCTTCTTCAAAACTGGCGTCAATTAAGCCCAGATTGGCGTATATCTCTAACTCGCGGCTGGCTTTCCAGGTTAATTCCAGCTCCAGGCCGGTAGCTTCTGAGCGGCCAACATTACCCAAACGCTGGTTTAATGCCGACGCGTCGTTTTCGTCTGGTATAACGGCAATGTACTGGCGGTCTTTGTGATCCAGCATAAACAAGGTGGCATTTATCCGCAGCCGATCGTTCCAGTCGCTTTTCATACCGATCTCAAACGAATTTACGTCTTCCGGATCGGCGGCTGGTTCAGCAACGGTTGCCCGAGGGTTAAAGGTGCCGGATTTAAAACCCTGACTGTAGCTGGCAAACAGCATTAAATCGTCAGAGTGCTGATATTCCACTCCCAGTTTTGGTGTAACCTTGCTCCAGCTTGCGCTGTCATCCAGTACCACTGGCGTGGTTAAGCCATCAGGGCGCACATAACCGGGGATCCAACCTGACTCAGGATATACAGTGGCAAAAATCAGGCCGTTGCGTACCACGGCATCTTTTTCATCTTTGGTATAGCGCAAGCCAGCGGTCACAGACCACTTGTCGTCAATATCGTAGCTGCCCTGAGCATATAACGCGGTACTGTCACCATTGCTGCAGCCACTGACCTCACGGGTTAGCCCCGGCGTGCCAAAAGCGTTTTTACCGAGTTCTTCTAAAATAGCGTCAAACACACCGCAAGAATCAGCCGTGTAGTAGTAGGCACCAGACACCATTTTAAAGCCATCTGTCTGATAGTTTAACTGGAATTCCTGAGTAAACTGTTCATCATCATAAATTGCCGGTACATCAAAGATACGAATAGACGTATTGTCAAAATCGATATTAGTCGGCGAGTAACTTTCGCGCTGCGAGGTGATGGACTTAAAGGTCCAGTTATCATTAATATTCCAGTTTACCGTCAGGCTTAAGCCATCCGTTTCCACTTTGTTCCAGGTCGGTAAGCTGGTGTACGAGTCATAGACGCTGTCGGGTACCGGCGCATCAGTCAGCAAACTGGGTAATAAGCGATAACCACCTTTAGAGTTAGAACTATCTTCAGTTTTATCGTAGTTCAGGCGGAAAAACAGTGCATCGGACGGCCGGTATTCCAGCGTCATCCGGTAGGCTTGCAAGTCTTTGTTATAGTTCTCGCCATCCTGTCCCGGCAATGCCGACGTCAGAAAGTTACCATAGCCATCGCGTTGTAAATTGGCATAGCCAAAACCAAAGTAAAGCTGGTTATCAATCAGCGGGATCTGGCCAGTCAGTTTTACATCGCCCTGTTTATAAGAGCCTGCGGTCAGATTAACAGCAAATTCAGTATCGCCGCTCATTTCTTTGGTCACGTACTTAACTGCACCACCGATGGTATTTTTGCCATACAGCGTACCTTGCGGACCACGCAGCACTTCAATGCGCTCTACGTTCAAAATGTCCAGTACCGCACCCTGAGGTCGCGCAACATAGACATCATCAATATAAATACCGACGCCCGGTTCATAGCCCCAGAGAGGATCTTCCTGACCTACACCACGGATAAAGGCGGTCAGGGTTGAGTTAGTGCCACGGCTTTGTTGCAAGGTGGTGTTGGGTGAGAATTGTTGTATTTCAACCACAGTAGATATACCACGCTCAGCAATATCTGCTGCGCCAATCGAAGTAACCGCCACTGGTACCTGCTGCAGGTTTTCAACCGTGCGCCGGGCGGTGACTTCAATCCGTTCCAGTTTAACGTCGTCTTGCTCTTTTGCGGTTTCCTGCGCCAGAGCTGATGCAGCAAAGCAGCTGCTGATAGCCAGTGCCACCAGGCTGGGCTTTAACAGGGTACGACTAAACTTGTGCTGAGCATCACTATTATTGTTATAGGCCATTATGGCTCTCCTGCTGTTGATTTGACTTCATCTGGTCATTATTGCTGTAGTCTTACTGTAGGCTTAAACGCAGAAATTTTAACCTGTACCTTAGTACTATGGTGATGACAGCTGTCCTGTATCAGACTAAACCAAAATGCGAATAAGGATAACAAGATGTTGAGTCTTCTGGGATTACTGGCCGGGTTAGGTCTGCTAATCATACTGACTATGCGTGGCTTTAACCTGTTTATCACTGCGCCGCTGTGTGCTTTGCTGGTAGCGGTAACCAATGGCATTCCGTTCTGGCAAGTCAGCGACAAGCTGGATTTTGTGCATGGCTATATGGCAGGCTTTTCCGGCTTTGTCGCCGCCTGGTTTTTAATGTTTTTGTTAGGCTCATTGTTCGGTAAGCTGATGGAACATACCGGCGCGGCCGATGCGGTGGCGCTGGCCATCGTTAACAAGCTGGGGCAAGGTAAAGCGGTATTGGCAGTGGTGCTGGCCTGTGCGGTACTGACTTATGGCGGCGTCAGTGTGTTTGTGGTGGCGTTTTCGGCCTACCCGATGGCAGTCAGCTTATTTAAAGGTGCCAATTTACCACGGCGTTTTATTCCGGCGGCGCTGGCACTTGGCTCGGTGACCTTTACCATGACGTCGGCCGGCTCGCCGGAAATTCAAAACTGGATCCCAATCCCCTATTTAGGCACCACGCCTTATGCCGGCTGGCAGGTTAGTATAGTGGTAGCTATTTTTATGGCGATTGCCGGCTATGCCGCGCTGATGTGGATGCTAAAACGCGCTATTGCCAAGGGTGAACACTTTAGCCAGCGCAGCAGCGATCCGGTACTTAGCGAGCGCGCCTTGCCACATCCGTTAATGGGCATTATTCCGCTTGGTGTTGTGCTGTTACTGTCTTTCTTACTGCATGACAGACTGCAGCAGGCAGCACTGATTGTCGCATTGTCCGGCGGTGTGGTAAGTCTCTATTTACTTAACTTCCGCTTTTTGCACAACCCAGCCGCAGCCACCAATGAAGGTGTGCTGGGTGCGCTACTGGCCATCGGTAATACCGCCGCTGTAGTCGGTTTTGGCTCAGTGGCAAAACTGACTCCGGCCTTTAGCAGCGTAGTGGATTATATGACGCACCTGCCCGGGCCTGAGCTTTTGGGTGCCGCAGTGGCAGTAAGCGCCATTGCCGGCTTAACCGGCTCAGCCTCGGGTGGCCAGGCCATTGCACTACCTGAACTGGCACCGCATTATTTGGATCGTGGCGTTGATGCCGAGCAACTACACCGTGTGGTTGCTATCTCGTCCGGCGCGTTAGATTCGTTGCCGCATAACGGCTATGTAGTCACCACTATCCGTGCTATTTGTGGTGAGAGTCATCAAAATGCTTACTGGCCGGTGGCCGTGGTCAGTGTGTTGGTGCCGCTACTTGGCACGGCACTGGCTATCTTGTTATTTCAATGGTTTTAGGAGCGGTTATGCGCTGGCTTTCAGCTTTACTCATCTGCGTTACTGTTACCCTATCAGCTGAGCCGTTACTGGTAGAAAAACAGCGCTTTACGCTGGATAAATTTACCACCGAAAATGGCCAGCTTATTGCCCCGGTTAATATCGGCTGGGAAGCCTACGGCAAACTGAACAGCGATAAATCCAATGCGATTTTAATTACGCATTTTTTTTCCGGCAGCAGCCATGCTGCCGGTAAATACCAGCCGGATGATGCAACGCCCGGCTACTGGGACGCCATTATCGGCCCGGGCAAAGCGATAGATACCAATAAGTTCTATGTCATTAGCAGCGACACCCTGGTCAATGCCAATGTATTTGATAAAAACGTCATCACCACGGGCCCGGCAACGAACAATCCGGCCAGCGGCAAACCTTATGGTTTAAGCTTTCCGGTTGTGACCATCGGCGATTTTGTCGAGGTGCAAAAAGCCCTGCTCGACAGTTTAGGCATAACTAAGCTACATGCTGTAATAGGCCCGTCGATGGGCTCATTTCAGGCCATTGAATGGGCGGTGCGCTACCCGGACAAGGTAGAGCGCTTGATCCCGGTGATTGGCAGCGCCTATATCGATAATTACAGCGCGATAAAGCTGCAGCGCTGGGCCTACCCAATTTTACAGGACCCGGCCTGGCATAACGGTGACTACTACGCTAAAGGCCAACCCTGGCAAGGCTTAACTACAGCTTTGGCCTATATAACTCAGGACGCACTGCACCCGGATGGATTTAATCCGCGTTATCCGCCCATCAGCAGTGATACCGCCATACATCAACGTATTGAAGCGCTGCCGCTGGCCTGGCAGCAGTTACTGGCACAAGCGCGGCTGCGGGCCGAAAAGCAAGACGCTAACCATATATTGTATTTAGTGCGTGCCTCACAACTGTGGCGAGCCGGCATGGGCGATAACTGGCAGCAGGCGCTAAACCGGATAACCGCCAAAACGCTGTTTTTACCGGCCAGCGGCGATTTACTACTGCCACCGGCGCTGAGTAAACACAGCGCTGGCGCCATGTCTGCCGCCGGTCGCCAGGTGCAATATGCCGAAATTCCCGGCAGCTTTGGCCACCTTGACGGTGTGCTGGGCATAAGCGCTGTGGCGCAACAGATTGAAGCCTTACTTAACTAAGCTCGCGCAGTTTTTCCTGACGGGTGCTGCAGGTATTGAGCGCCCTTTTTTACCTGCAATTAATTTATTCGCCAACTGGTCAATTTTCCGCTAAAACTATCCAACCGGGCATTGCAAAATGGCCGCAGTCAGGCAAGATAGCATCAATTACAACAACCTGATTTTTAAAAGGAAGTAATCATGGCCTATGATTATGGCAGTGAGTCGTTAGGGATCCGCAACCCGTTTAAAATTGAAGGCCTGCTACGGGCAGTGCGCGGTTTGCTGGTTAGCCTGTTGGGTATTTACCCGTTATTACAGGTCGTCACTTTGGTACAGCAGGATAAAACCCTGGCCTGGATTTACGCCGCAGTTGGCTTTGCCTTACTGGCCGGCGGGCTGCGCGCCTTGGGTGGCGGTATTTTTCAGATGCTGCGTTTTTTTGTTGGCCGCAGTGTGCCTACCTCACTGGCGGAAAACTTCAGTAAATCCGAGCGCGAAACGGCCAAATTTGAACAGCCGCATTATAAAAGTACCGACTTGGAAGAAATGCTGATGGGGCGTAAAAACAAAACCTTTGTCGAACCCGTCGGCTTTATTTCGCGCCTGGTGCATACCTTAGTACCCAAACTGATTTTTCTGCCTTATCCGTTACGTAATCTGGCGCAACGCTTTGCCGGTGCCCTTATAGCTACTGTCGTGGCTTTAGTGGCCTATGCATTAACGGCCTTTGTTTGCCTGACCGGCCTGGCCGGCAATACCGGTGATATCCTGTTGCCGTTTTTCTCCTTCTTGCTGATGGTGTATCTGGTCCTAAGCTGGCGCAATGCCAGTACCGTTTACCGCCAGGCTGAGCGGCGCATTGAAACCCAGGGTAACCTGCAATTGGCCAAAATAATGGCCTTTGCCATACTGGCACCGGTAGTGCTTGGGCTGATAATCAGTTATTTACTGCAACAGCGCGATATCGCACTCTTTGTCGTTGATATGCAAGACAGCGAGCTGCAAACCTTTGCCGTTATGCCGCAATTGCTGCTGGTATTACTGTTTAGCGCGCTCAGTGGCGCACTGATTTTTTTGCTGTTAAAACAGCGTACTGCGCTGGTACAGGCGCAAACTAAGGTATCGGAATATCGTGCCAACTGGCAGGAAAACATTCACCCACGCGAGTTGTTTGTTAATATCGACAACATAGTAATGGCCAACCGGCGTTATAAGGAAATACCCAACCGGCTGTATCGCGAGCTTAACCCCAACCTGAATGAACAATCTGAAAGTAAGGGTAATTTCAGCGGCGAAGTAATGATTGAAACCCAGCCAGCCTATGCGCCACTGCAACACACCGCTTTGTTTAAGCAGTTGCGGCTGTGGGCCACCCTTGCAGCCCAGCTGTTGCTGTTAATCGGGCCTTTTATTTTGTTTTACCTGCTGGGCGAAGCACAATTAATACTGCAAATAGTACGCGATTTCAGTGCCATACAGCGGCCTGGCGATGCTGCAGTATCACAGTTTGTTGTGGCACTGTTCAATGAAAGCCAGTTTATTATCAGCTTGGTGTTCAGCTGGTTAATTTGTCACAGCTTTGGCCGCCTGCTGCAAAACTACAGCCATACCTTCTGGGCCGAGCTTAATTTTGACTCTCTGCTGGTCTATTTAAAATGCGAAGGCACCTATACCCAAAGCAAACTGACCACCGGCAAAGGCATTTACGACTCAACCTCGTCAGAAAACTATGTGATGCGTTCATCACTGACGCCCTGGATCATCAGTTCCCGCATTATGAGCAGCACCTTCGCTGATAGCGGAGCGAAAAACGTTGAGCACCCACGGCATATTCTGGAAATGCACGACAACCCGCAGGAGATGCAAGCCATACTGGATGACATTCAAAGCTTCCTGTCGGAGCGTGAAACCATTGCCAATATTAAAAATGCGCAGGATATATCCAATACTGAGCAAATTTACCAGATTAATCAGCAGTCACGCGCCATGCCGTTAACACCGGATCAGGCCACCCTGGCCAGCCCGCAGCAAGATGCGGATGCCAGCACAAGCTTGCAACCACCGGCCAAAGAGTAACATTAGTGGGATCAGCCCTGGCTGATCCCACTTTTCATTAGCATTTTTATAACTTCATGCCACACTTAGCAGTAGCGAAATTAAGGACTACTGCATGAAAACCTTAGCGTTAATCTGGCTGTTGTTTTTCGTATTTGTTAACCGGCCTGCACCGGCACACGGCGAAACACTGTTGCTGGCCAGCAGCAATTATTATCCGCATTATGCCGCCGATATACCACAGCAAGGCGCGGTAAGTGAAGTTGTACGGCAAGCCTTTTTATTGCAGGGCATTGATATACAGATAGAATTTATGCCCTTTGCCCGCGCTCTACGACAAAGTCAGCAGGCCGACTACATTGGCCTGGTGGCCGCCTGGTACGACGATGCCCGCGCCCGGCATTTTTACTATTCGCAGCCGTTATATGCCAATCAGATCGTATTTTTTAAACGCAAGCAGCAAAGCATTGGCTATCAACATTATGCCGATCTGGCGGCTCAGGGCTTACGGCTGGGCTTGGTACAGGGGTATTTACAACCTCAGGGGTTATTGCAAAGCCAGCCTAATCTGGTGCAGGTGGCAACCGACGAGCAGGCATTTATGATGCTGGCTAAAGGCCGGGTAGATTTAGTGCCGGCCGATAAACTTAACGGGTTATATTTGCTGGAAAACAAGTTGCCGCAGTACGCCGGGCAATTAGACTGGCTGACACCGGCACTGGAACTGCGGCCGATGTATTTACTGTTATCAAAACAGGATCCGCGCGCCGAAACCCTGATGCAGCAGTTTAATACCGGCCTGACCGAGCTGCGTCAATCGGGCCAGTATCAGCGCATTCTCGATACCCTGTTGCCCGAAGGCTACTAAATTTGCCGGCCTGTGGTTAACTTAAAAGCGGAAATAACACTAAGTGATCTA
The DNA here is from genome assembly GCF_036984005.1 of Rheinheimera muenzenbergensis. Lineage (NCBI taxonomy): Bacteria > Pseudomonadati > Pseudomonadota > Gammaproteobacteria > Chromatiales > Chromatiaceae > Rheinheimera > Rheinheimera muenzenbergensis. The sequence continues at coordinate 156,097 of NZ_JALAAR010000007.1, read as the reverse complement.
AATCCAGCCGGATGCCAATTTGCTCACCTATCGCATGGTTATGATGGCTAAGCGCCAGACATTGCACCTGTTCACCGGTTTGCAGCTTTAGCTGATACAAAATATGCGAACCGCGAAAGGCCTTGTCCAGCACTTGCGCTGTTACACCGCTGTTATCGTCATGCACTATATCATCCGGCCGGATCAGCACATCCACGCTGTCGCCCACCGCTAAATCTGCGTTGTAGCGCTGCTGAAAAATACCCAGGTTAGTGGCAACCTGCGCACCATCGACCACTGTCCCCGGCAGCAATACCCCACGGCCGATAAAGTCGGCCACAAAACGGTTGGCCGGCTTATGATACAACTCATAGGGCGTGGCCCATTGCTGCAGCCGGCCATGTTGCATCACACCTATCATATCGGCCATAGCAAAAGCTTCGTTTTGATCGTGCGTCACCAGCACTGCAGTAATATGTAACTGCTGTAATATTTGCCGGATCTCACGCGCTAAGCCCTCGCGCAGCTCGGTATCCAGGCTGGAGAAAGGCTCATCCAGCAGTAATACCTTAGGCTGTGGTGCCAGTGCCCGCGCCAGAGCGACCCGCTGTTGCTGACCACCGGATAACTGATGGATATAACGCTGGCCCAGATCAGGCAAGCCAACCAGCTGCAACAGCTCTCTGACCTTGTTGAGCTTATTGGCTTTGGTTAACCCTTGCAGGCCAAAAGCAATATTGTCCGCTACCGACAGATGCGGAAACAGCGCGAAGTCCTGAAACACCATACCGACATGTCGCCGCTCCGGCACCTGCTGCACCGTGCTACTGCTGACGATTTGTTGCTGCAGCCTGATGCAGCCCTGCGCCACGGCCTCAAAACCGGCAATAGCCCGCAGTAAGGTCGTTTTGCCGCAGCCCGACGGGCCGACTAGACAGCCAATCTGACCCTGCGCCAACGATAAACTGATGTCTTTCACTACCGTATGGCCACTGTAGGCCACGGCCAGCTGTTGTAATTCCAGCATCAGGTGGGTCCTTTTTCAGGTGATTCAACCGAGCGCGCCAGCAAGATCACCGGCAGTAAACTGACTAATACTATTGCCAGTGCCGGTAAGGCGGCATCGGCCAGACGCTCATCAGAAGCCAGCTCGTAAGTGCGTACCGCCAACGTATTAAAGTTAAACGGCCGCAATAGTAAGGTAGCGGGCAGCTCTTTTAATACATCGACAAATACCAACAGTAACGCCGTCAGCACACTGGAGCGCAGCAAGGGTACGTGCACCTTGCGCAATACCTGTGCCGGCGAATAGCCTAACGAGCGGGCAGCGTTATCCATACTGGGTTTTATCCGTTGCAGGCCAGCTTCAACGCTGTGTAACGACACCGCCAGAAACCGCACACTGTAGGCCAGCACTAACGCAAATAAAGTACCGGAGAAAATCAGCCCGGTGCGCAGCCCAAACCAGCGCTCTGCCAGCAGGTCAATCTGGCCATCCAGCCAGGCCAGCGGCAGCATGACACCAATGGCGATAACAGTACCCGGCACCGCATAACCCAGCGCAGCAACCCGCACCGGTGCCCGCACCAAAATATCCTGCCGTAAGCGCTGGCCATAGCCAAACAACAACGCCAGCACGACCGATATCAGCGCAGCCATAGCGGCCAGTTTAAAGCTGTTCCACACTAACCCAGTAAACTGGCTGTTTAAGCTAACCTGATAATTACTTAGCGCCCAGCTCAGCAACTGCATGGCCGGAATTAAAAAGCCAAACAGCAGCGGCAACAGGCACAAGCTAAAAAACAGCCATTGTTTAGGCCGGCCTGGCTTACGCCTGGCAGTACTATGCGGGCGCAGGCCCTGATGATAGTAGCGGATTTTGCGTCTGGACCATTGCTCTAGCAGCAACAACACCAGTACAAAGCCGGTTAACAAAGCCGCCAGCTGAGCCGCAGCGGCCTGGCTGCCCATACCAAACCAGGTACGGAAAATACCGGTAGTAAAGGTTGGCACACCAAAATATTGCACAGTGCCGTAATCAGCAAACGCTTCCATCATTGCCAGCGCCGTGCCGGTAATAATGGCAGGCCGGGCCAGCGGCAAGGCCACTTGCCAGAAATGCTGGCGTGGCGTTAAACCCAGTGTACGGCTGGCCTCCAGTAATGAGGATGACTGCTCACGAAAGGCGGTACGTGCCAGCATATAAACATAAGGATACAGCACCAGAGTCAGCATCAGGATGGCGCCGCCTAACGAGCGGATTTGCGGAAACCAGTAGTCGCCATAGCGCCAGCCGGTTAGCTCGCGCAACAGGCTTTGCACCGGCCCGGCAAAATCCAGCATACCGGTGTAGGTGTAGGCAATAATATAAGCCGGCATAGCCAGAGGTAGTAGCAGCAACCACTCCAGATAACGGCGGCCAACAAATTGGTATTGGCTAATTAACCAGGCGGTGCCGGTGCCAACCGCTAAAGCGCCGGCACCGGTGCCAAACGCCAGCAGCAGCGAGTTAGTGACATAGTCGGCCAGTACGGTCTGGCGTAAATGCAGCCAGATCTCGGTTTGTGGCGATAGCAAACTGGCAAAAACCATCAGCACCGGCAATGCCAGTACCGCTGCAGGCAGCAATACAGCCCAGCGCCAGATATCTGTCCAACCCGACTTCATCCGGCGCTTAGTCCTTTACAACATATTGACTTCAAATATTATTTCCAGCCAGCGCGATCCATTACCCGGATTGCCTCGGCGTTTAATTCGCCCAATTTGTCCAATTGTAACTGGTCTGCTTTAAATTCACCAAAACCTTGTAAAATGGCACTGGCTTTAACACCGGCACGCACCGGATATTCATGGTTGGTTTCAGCATACCATTGCTGCGCATCAGCGGTTGTCATGTATTCCAGCAGCTGAATGGCTGCGGTTTTGTTAGGCGCATATTTTGCTACGCCAGCGCCGGAAATATTGATATGAGCGCCACGATCAGCCTGATTTGGCCAAAATACCTTAACTTTTTTTGCAATGGCTTTTTGCGCCGGATCAGCCAGCATGCCGCCTAAGTAATAGGTATTGGCAATGGCGATATCACAGACACCGGCCGCAGCCGCTTTAATCTGGTCACGGTCGCCGCCTTTGGGTGGCATGGCAAAGTTGGCCACCAGGCCTTTAGCCCAGCTCTCTGCCTTTTCGGCACCGTCATGGGCAATCAGGCTGGCCGTCATCGACTGGTTATAGATATTGTCTGATGAACGGATACAAATACGGCCTTTCCACTGCGGGCTGGTTAACGCTTCATAAGTCGATAAGTCTTTCGGGTCCACCTTGCCCGGCACATATAAAATTGGCCGCGCGCGCATGGTCAGGCCAAACCACTGGCCGCTAGGGTCGCGCATCTCCGCCGGTATGGTGCTGCTTAACACATCAGACGTTATTGCCTGTAACACGCCCTGCTGCTTGGCACGATATAAACGACCGACATCAGTACTAATTAATAAATCGGCCGGGCTGTTACGACCTTCGCTGGCCATGCGGCTAATCAGCTCGTCCGGCTTACCGGTAATCAGGTTAACTTTAATGCCGGTTTGCGCGCTGAACTTGTCCAGCAGCGGCTTAATCAGCTCTTCCTGCCGCGCTGAGTAAATATTCACTTCGCTGGCTTGTGCTGCAGCCAGATTACACAATGCGGTTACCACGGCCGCGCCGACTAAACTTAATGCCTTAACTGATTTCATCACCAAACTCCTGAAGGAAAGGGGAAACGCAAAAGATGGGCTATCTAAGCATAAATACGAATAATTCTCAACGAGATTGAGATTAGTCTAATAAAAAAAGCCGTTAAACTTTCTTAACGGCTTTTCATTTGCAACTAATGCAGGGTTTTTAGTGATCGTGCGCTTCGGCAGCTTCTGCGATACCTAACCACACCAGCTTGTGCGGGATAAAGTTCAGCTGTTTTGTCGCGACCACTTCAGCATCGGCAATATCGACAGTCAGCAGGGTGCTGTCGATTGGGTTAGTCACATAGACTTTGTCATCACTGGCTGAGATCGCCAGTTCAAAGCGGCTGCCATTTGGCATAGTGCTGACATCAGCGCTGGTTAGCTGTACTTTAGCGGCAAACTCAAACGCCGGCTCTGCTGCTGCCCCTTCGTGCTCGTGGCCATGATAGTTAAGAATGGTTAAATAGCCCTGATTATCCAGCAGCACAAACTTTTCGCCTTTATCGGCAAAACCGTAGCCAATAATGCCGGCACCTTCGCCGCCCTGCCAGTCTACCAGCTCCATTTCGCCATCTTCTGCATGAATAGCAAACATGCTGCTACCGGCAAAACCGACCAGATGTTCGGCATGCTCAGCACCCACCAAAGTACCAATGCGCATGGTGTCGCTAAAATCATCGGTGTTGGCAATTTTACTGGCGGTAAAGGTTTCACCTTCCTGCGCTATGACCAACACGCCGTCAGTACAGCCAAAAGCAATCACATGCTCGTTCTGCGCACTGCCATGCAACCCCGGGCAAGTCTCGGTAAACACCATTTCTTCATGGAAATGATCATCATGCGCATGATACAGCCCTACTTTATCAGGCAAAGTGGTAGCACTATTGGCATCGCGGATAGTCGACAGTACGTATTCGCCACGGGCCTGGGCAGCACCATGCATATGCGTCGTGTAATGCAGTACCGGGTAGCCGTTGCTGTCGGTGGTGATATCGGCATCGGTAATAACTGCCACTGCCGCCGGCGTGCTGCTATTGCCATCGCCGTCAAAAAATACTGCGGTCTGGCTGTCGGTGCTGGTAATGTGGGTAGGCCGGCTTTCAGATAACACAAAGCTGCTTAATGCCGGTGCTTGCTGGTAGTCGTGCAGGTGATCAACATGATCTTCCTGGAATAAACCACCGTCAACAAACTCGACCCGATCTGTGGTGCGTTGCACCACCAGCGCGTAGCGCTTACCGGCTGAAGCTGCCAGCGCAGAAGGCGTGTCAGCTACCGCAAAGCTGTCCAGCAGGCTGCCATCTTCCATCTCATACACTGATACCAGGTTGGAATCTTTGGCGGAAATTACCAGCCGGCCGACGCTGCTAATCTCATCATGATCGTGATCATGGTCGTCACCATCATCGCCAGCGATAGGCTCTTTTTCGACAATATTCGTTGTGCTATCACCGCAGGCGCTAAGTAGCGAGCTGGCAACCAGCAGCGCAACCAGACTTAATTTATTTTGTAACTTGGGCTGAAACATGAAAATCTCCATATTAAATAAAAAATTGCCGCAGGCCAGGAACCAGGCTTCCTACGGCAAAAAACTTAAAAACTGCCGCGCAAACCCAGTGCCACAGAGCGGCCAGGCAACGGCGTTAAATCCTTTAAGAATGAGGTGTGCACCCGCGCCTCTTCGTCGGTCAGGTTTTGCCCTTTCAGATAGGCGGTTAGCAGCTGGCCGCCGAGGGTAAAGCGGTAACTCGCACTGGCATCAAGCAGGGTGTAACCGTCGGTCGCGCTTTCCAATGCAGCCGTTCGATCCTGTTTAAAGTAGCGGGTGGCGCGCAGATCAGCACTGTAAGCATCCTGCTCAAAGGCCAGCTCGGCACTGATACGCAGCGGTGGCGTACGCGGTAACTCGCCGCCCTGCTTTAAACGGGCACGGATATAGTCGCCCTGCAGGGTTAACTTAAACGGCTCATTGATTTGCCAGATATACTGGGCTTCAAAACCATGTAGCCTGACGTCGGCAGCAGTAAACAGATATACCGGCAACTCGCCGCCATGGTCATGGCCATCTTCCTCAGCATGGTCGTGGCTATGGCCAGACTCAGCAAACAAGCCGGTATTATGCTGGTAATAGTAGTTATCTATCTGATTATAGAAGGCATTTAGCACAAAGCCGGTATCACCGTTGAACTTACGCAGCGTAATATCCAGGTTATTCGCCGTTTCCAGTTTCACCGGCTGGCTATTTAATACAAACTCGTCGTCGTCCAGAGTAAACAGTGCGCCGACTTCATAAGATTGCGTACCAATATGCGCACCAAACGACAGCAATTCAGAGGCTGACGGTGCCCGCTGAGAGCGTGATAGTGACATGCCGAGGTTATAACCTTCAGCAAAATCCCACACTGTGCCAGCCGATAAGCTGTATGGCGTAAACTTCTGGCTGACATCAAATACCCGGATCATTCCATCTGCGTGATCATGGTCATGGTCGTGATCATGCTCTGCTTCGTCATGGCCATGCGCAGCAATATCCGGTAGACGCATATCAGTGGCGTCAATAGTGACGCGTTCAACCCTGGCCCCCAACTGCACCAGCCAGTGGCCAAAATGACGCTCTTCCACCCAGGCCAGCGCCAGCGTTTTGCTTTCAGATGGCGGGGTAAAGGCTTCTTCGCCAATGGCTTCGAAGTCGCTGAATTTATAGTGAAGGCTTAAACCGCCACGCCAATCGTTAATGGTGCGGTGTAACAGCTCAATACGCGCTTCATAGCTGTCATTGGCGAAGGTGGTGCCAACAACACCGTTTTCAATTTCAGCATGCAGATAGTCGGTATAGGCTAAACGGGTATTAACGGCGCGGATCAGGCTATTGTCGAAGTTAAGTTCGCTCAGTAACTGCCAGCGGTTTTGCGTTAAGTCGGCAAATACCTGCTCTGCGTCGTGTGCTTCGCCCTCTTCTTCTTCATGCGCATGCTCTTCATGGTCATGCCCGCCGTGAGAGTGGCCAGGTATGCCGTACTCGCGCTCTAAGCGACCGTAAGACATACCAACATAGCCATTATCCAGCAGCCAACTGCCGCCGATAGTCGCACCTTTGGCGGTTTGGCCTGAGTTTTCAACTTTGCCTTTTTCAGCGCCTTGCTCCGGCATACTTTCGGCAAAGCCCGGAATACTGTAGTTGTCACTGTCGCGCCAGAAGCCATCAACATAAACCGCAAACATATCTGTTCCGTTAACAGCTGATCCCGCTACCAGTTTTTCATTATTTACCGACTCACGCTGCAGCATCCACTCAGCACGAGGTGCACTGTTGGTTGGCACCCGCTCATCAACCACATTCACCACACCACCTATGGCGCCGCTGCCATAAAATAATGTCGCCGGGCCACGCAGTACTTCAATCTGGGTCGCGGTGCTGGCTTCGCTGGCAACACCATGATCGGGGCCAACCCGTGACGCATCACCGGCATCCAGGCCATTTTGTGTGATCAGCACGCGCGGGCCATCTAAACCACGGATGATCGGGCTACTTGATACACCGCCATAAAAGTTTGAGTGCACGCCAACTTCATTTTTTAGCGTATCGCCCAGCGTCGCCGCCTGACGCATTTTCAGTGCATCACCAGCCAGCACGTTTACCGGCATCGAAGACTCGGTAGCTGAGGCATGAAACGGACTGGCTTTAATGTCGATGGTTTCAATGGTAGTAGAAAGCAGCACCACGCTGAGGTTATCCAGCCCGGCTGCCGGCACATCTACATGCACATTGCGATGGGCAAAGCGGCTCGCTTCAATATGCAGCTCTGCTTCACCGGCGTTGATATTGGCCAGCACAAAACGGCCATTGTCATCAGTGCGGGTTTCGCCATTGCTGCCCATCAGCTGTACCCGGGCATTCGCCACCGGTTTACCGGCAGCATCCGTTACTGTGCCTGTAATACTGTCGGCATAAGCCGTTGATGTTAAAGCAGCAAACACTGCTGCGGTTAACAGAGTCGGTTTAAACATTGTCACTCCATGTTAGCCATTTACTGTTACAACCTGATCAGTCGATTTGACGACTTAAGTGTTACGTTATAACATATTTCGAATGTTGTGATGTTATAACATTTTCATGGCAGGCTGCAATGCTTACGATAAGAAAACCACTACACACGGTGAATAACATAAACGGCAGAGATGCCCTCTGCGCTATTAAGCGAGGTTGTATGAAAGATCTGATAGCGGCCACTTTATCCGGCCTCTGTGTTGTGCATTGCCTGGCCACACCGCTGCTACTGGCGCTGGGAAGTTCCGGTTTGCTACTCGGGTTATTTAGCTCTGAGTGGTTTCATTATCTGATGCTGTTACCCATCAGTGTGTTACTGGCCTGGAGCCTGCCCGGCGGCTGGTGTGTACACCAGCGTAAAGCTCCTTTTATGTTGGGTTTAAGCGGGTTTTTACTGTTAGCCGCGGCACTGTTTGCTCCGCATGACGCCGAAACAGCGCTATCCGTTAGCGGTGGCTTACTGCTGGTGAGCGCGCATTTGTATAACCGTAAACTGCTGCATAAACTGCAAGGGCTTCAGCATGCTGCCAACTAACACTGCCTCTGACACACGTCTGCCGGTTACGGTGCTATCCGGCTTTTTAGGTGCCGGTAAAACCACCTTACTAATCCATGTGCTGAATAACCGCGACGGCTTAACTGGCACTTGGTGAAGCGCAGTGGCAACAGTTGCCTAATCCCTTTATGCAGGAGCAACTGGCATGACTGCGTTAGCCGGTAAGCTAGCGCAATCGTGCCAGATTAAATATGCAGATTTAGCATGCGGGCGGTACGTCGTGCATAGTAAGCAAAGCCTGCTTTAGAGCGTTTGTCTTGTAAAATCCAGTCATGCGCTTCTTTAGCTAAAGCCGGGTCAATGTCTTTTATCGGTGCTACTGCTTCGGCCAATAACTGCAGTCGTGCCGCCCTTTCACACTGGATCGCCAGCATACAGGCTTCTTCAATTGACTTACCAGCCACCACCAGGCCATGGTGACACAGCAGTGCGGCACGCTTATCAGCCAGCACAGCCGTTATAATTTCGCCCTCTTCATTACCTACCGGCACACCGGGCCAGTTGGCTAAAAAGGCCACATCGTCATACAGCATACAGCTGTCCATATGCGATATTTTTAGTGGTACCCCGAGCATTGATAGCGCTGAGATATGCGGCGGATGGGTATGAATCACGCAGCGGACATCCGGCCTGGCGCGATATATCCAGGAATGAAACCGGTTAGCCGGGTTGGCCATACCCTCGCCTTCGATAACCTGCAGATCCTCATCTACTGTTAGTAAATTGTCGGTGCTGATCTCATCAAAACCAAAGCCAAAAGGTTGGGTATAGTATTGCGCCGGGTTTTCACATCTTGCCGTGATCTGTCCCGCTAAACCAGAATCATGGCCCTGTGCAAACAGGATCCGACAGGTCAGTGCAACTTTTTGCTTGTCACTCCATAAACCTTCAGGCAAGTTTTGCGCTATATCTGCCCGGCTTTTGGCCATAATCGATTGCTTATCCATACTCAGGGTACTGTTCATTGCGGTCCGGCTCTTTAAGAAAACTCAATATTAGCAGCATTTAGTTTGGCGACGCTGCCAGCTTGTTGCTCAATAGCAGTAAAGAAATCCAGCCGCGCATTTATCAAGGCTTCACCCGCCTGGATCATATTCTCCAGCTGAAACTCATTCGACCCGGCTATTTCCAGCATAATGTCGTTCAGTGTTTCAGCATGCCCGTCGTCACATTCAATATGCAGGATAAAGAAATGGATTTGTTCATCGGCAATGCCATGATGTCTGAAACCCGACACCAGGCTACTGTACAGCACCGGCACTATAGCTTCAGCACCAATGCACAAAGCACCCAGCCCAAAGGCCGGATTAGGCTCGCGGCAATGGGCAAACATAACATCAACCAATGCCTGGGTTTGCTGGTTAATTTTGCTCGAATCGACTTCAATGTCAAAAGACTGCAGCATGTCTTTATAAATTACATGATGTGGTGTCGGGCTATCCGGCGCCAGACCAAGTTCTTCAAAAAGGTTCTCTGCCAGCGTAAGCACCTGATTATTATTAGGAAGATTTGACATCATCGCACAAAGATAACGGGTAAAATAAGCGCTGTAAAAGCCGTGTTGCAATAAAAAGCTTTTCAGCTCGGCCAGTGAAACCGAGCCGTCACGACAGCGCTTTAAGAATGAGTGCTGATATAACTTATCAGATAGCCGTTTAATAGCTAAGCTGAGCTTTTCGATACTTTGAGCCATTTACTCTCTCCATTCATTTTTAATCTGTTTAATTGGCGATCTAACCAGCAAACACTACGCTGCTGATATAAAGCACATTTTTCCATTTACTGCGGCTAAACTGCATTAATATCGGCACTGACATCCAGCCATAGGGCTTTTAGTTGCTGCCGTTGCAATTTACCTGTTACTGTTCTTGGCAAGGCTGCGACATACTGAAACAAATGCGGGTATTTCCAGCGTTCCAGGTGTTGCTTGGCGTACTGCTTTAGCTCGTCGGTAAATTGGGCATGGTCTGTGCGCTGTGTTACCACAAAGGCTTTGGTGCGGGTGGTGGTTTCATGGTCGCCAACGGCTATTACTGCAATTTCTGTCACATCAGGATGGCGGATCAATACCGCTTCAATATCCTGTGGCGACACCCATTGTCCCGACACTTTAACGACGTCATCAGCGCGGCCAAAGAAGCGAAAATAGCCGTCGTTATCGCGTACAAACATGTCATTGGTGCAATACCAGCCGTTACTAAAGCGCAACCTGGTGGCTTCGGTGTTGTTTTCATACCGGCTGGGTAACGTCGGGCCTTTTAGCCATAACGTGCCGATATCGCCCGGCGCGCAGATAACGCCGCGTTCATTAATTATTTTGGCGGTAAAACCCGGTACTATTTTACCGGTGTCACCAAATTGCCGGTTAGCGCCGGGTATGTTAGTAAGATAGGTACTGAATGCTTCTGTCGAGCCTAAACTGTCTAAAATAGTGGCGTTGAATTTTGCCTGCCATTTTCTGTTTAACTCAACGGGCATCCGATCACCGGCCGATACAAAACAGCGTACAGCGCGAAAATCATCATCATGGATACCGGCGTGATTTAACAGAAACTGATAAACCGTTGGTACCGCATAAATAATTGTCGGTTGATACAATTTAATGGCCGCGACAATTTCATCCATCGAAAGCGTAGCCGGTGATATAACAGCCGTGGCGCAATTAAACAGCGCGTTAAAGCAGTTATGCAGCCCGAAAGCGAAGCTCATCTTCGACACCGAAAATGCCCGGTCACTGCTATTAATATGCAGCACCTGGGCAGCATAACGCTCTGCTGCCACGACAAAATCCTGCTGCCGGTGCAGTATTAACTTCGGTACCCCTGTGGTGCCCGATGTAAACATACCAATGGCGTAATCAAAAGGGCTTGTCCGCGCCGGCAACCATGACGTTGTCATGCTGGTGCTAAGCTGCAGCGGAGCAATGGCGGTCAGTTCCGAGACAATCGTTGTCTGCTCGGTAAATTGCCCGGCATGGGCCTGAAACTGCCGGATAAACTCCTGGTCGGCAAACACATGCGTCACCGCTGCCGACTCCAGAGCATGGCTAATGGTCTCTTGTTTAAACAGCGGATTAACAATGATGGCAATGCAACCGGCATAGATTAACGACAGTACTGCTACGGCAAAATTCGGGCTGTCGTTGGCAATAATGGCAACACGGCTGCCAGGGGTAATATTAAGCCGGGCAATGTTGCTAACGCAGTTCAACACTGAAGCTGGCAGATCGCCATACTGCAGCTGAGCATCGGCATGACAGATCGCAATTTTATCGGCATTGATTTCGCTGGCGACAGTACAGATTTTGTCAGCAAAATTAAAAAACGAGACATTGTCTTTTTCTTTGGCAAACAACATAGCATCTTCGGTAATGTCATCACGCCAGGCCGACGCTTTAGCTATATCGCTGTGTAGCATAGTGAGAAAATTACGCCGCTGTTCAAACTCGTCAGCTGTGTCTTTACTGGCAAGCGATATCTCTGCAGTCACCAGGCCTGCATTTGCAATCAGTTTGGCAAAAAGCTGCTCCTGGCTGTTTAACTCTTCTGCAGTGCTATCTATAAAGGCAACATCGATATTCAATGCAGTAGCAACAGTTGCAATAAACTGTTTCAGCGGGATCTTGTACTGGTATTGCCGGCTATTAGCAGCCTTATCGGACAGCATTGCGTTCAGATCAGCGGCAAAAGTTGAGAAAAACAGATAGCTGGTATCAGCAACAAACAAGCGGACTTTTCTGCCGTTTAGCGCCGCAGCAAAATCTACCATAGCAAAAATATAGCGATTCAACGCCGTATCAATGCTGTTTAAGGCGTTGCCAACCGGGCTTAGCAGGTTGGCAAACGCCACTTCCTTAACATCGATATCCTGGCTGGCCGCGCCCGGCTGCGCTGTGCCATAGCGGTAATTGATTATGTTGCCCGCGCCGGCTGCGTCAAACCCGCCGCTCGGGTTAGCTGCAACCAGCCAACTCATCGTCTGCGTTAACGGCAGCTGCAACCCTGCCACTTTTGGCCCCAGCTGCGATAGCGGCTCGCCAGGTTCAAGTAGGCTATCATGTTGACAAATAGCCAGTTTTTCTAGCTGTTGCTGGTTTATCAGCTGGCCGTTCTTGGTGGCAATCTCCTGCAGACAGCGCTGAATGTCTGGCAGTTGCAGAGGGTCGGCCGTGGGCTGCGCCAGCATTAACGTCAGCTGCTGCGTGGTGTTATCCGTTAGCAAGGCTAACAGCAGCCTGGCAGACAGGTAATGTAGTTCTGTAAACACGAAATGATGTTTTAGCACGCCTCTACCCCTTGTTGTTGTTGCTGACTTTGCTGGTCAAAAGCAGGCGATAGCACGGCAACGTTATCCTGTACAGGCGCTACCACAGGTGGTCTGGTCTCGGCACCAACAATGTTGTAACGGTTTTCATCACCGGTGGCGTATTTTGCAATGGTGCGCAGCAGGGCCCGCGCCTTGATCAGTATTTCTTCAAACTCTTCATCGGCATTCGACAGCCAGGTAATAGCACCGCCAACACCAATTTCGAGGTTGCTGCCCTGCACAACCAGAGTTCTTATCGCAACATTAAGTTCAGCCGCACCATTTAACGACATATAGCCAATAGCACCGGAATAAATGCCGCGCGCGGACGATTCCAGTTCATCTAATATTTCTAATGTTCGGGTTTTGGGTGCCCCTGTCATAGAGCCGGGCGGAAAGGTGGCAGCGAATAAACTTGCCAGCGATTCATGCTCATTTAGTCTGCCCCGCACCGTTGAAACCAGCTGGTGCACAGAGGCATAAGTTTCAATTTGCATCAGCTTGGGTACCCAAACCGAACCGGCTTCACAAACCCGGTTTAGATCATTGCGCAGTAAATCCACAATCATCAGATTTTCAGCATGATCTTTTTCGCTCTGTGCCAAATCGGTTATCAGTGCCGCATCCTCAGCCGCCGTGGCGCCGCGCTTTCGGGTTCCTTTAATCGGCTTGGCTTCAACCACCGCATTACGGCCAACACTGACAAATTTTTCCGGCGAAGAGCACAGGATGGCAAAGTCCGGGCTATGTAAGTAAACCGACCGTGGCGCCGGGTTAACCTGGCGTAGAACAGTGTAAAGGGCCAGGGGCTCGACATCGAGCGTAGCGCGCAGCCGGTTTGTTAAACAGATTTCGTAACTTTCTCCCCGCCGGATATAGTCCATGCAGCGGCTGATTTTGCTGGTGTATTGCTGATAGTCATCCTCAAGATAAAAGCGGATGTCCTGCTGCGACCGCGCCGTGTTGACGGCTGACACAGTACCCTTTTCAGCTGCAGGCATAGTCGCCAGACATTGGCTAACTGTGCTCAGCCATTGCTCAGATGCCGCAGCCGCATGGTGCGGGCTGTGTTCTTTTTCGAGAATAACGGCGTAAACCAGTCCGGTTTTATGATCAAATGCAATAAATCTGTCGACAAAGATACCAGCGGCGTCCGGCTGTTTTGCAGCGTATTTATTGCTTACAGCTTCCGTCTCGGCTTTCAGTTCGTACCCCTGAAAGCCAACCAGACCGCCACAAAAATCAAATGGCAGCTCTTCTGCCCCGGCCACGGTTGCGGCTAGTGTCTGCTTAACAAAAGCGCAGTAGTCACTGTGCAGTTCATGTTGTTTGCCATGGGCATTGAGCAACACGGTTTGCTTTTTCATATCGTATGAAAACCAGAACGACTCCGGACCGCTTGCATCGCCGATAAAAGAAAACCTGGCCTCGGCATTGTTAACAGAGCTGGAGTCGAGCCAAAAGCTGTACTGCGAATCACCGTACAGCCGTTGAAACACTTCCGCCGGCTGCAATGTGCTGTTTAACTGCTGATAACGACAGCGCCAGGCCACAGGCGGAACGGTGACTTGCGGCAGGTCAAGCTGCTCAGTTGACGCCCGCTGCAAACTGCTGCGGTTTACATTATGCTGCTGCACCAAGGTCTTAAAGTTTTCGATCAGCTGGCGACCACAATCAGTAGAGATCGATTCAGGATGAAATTGCACCCCCCACATCGGCCGGTGCCGGTGTTCTATCGCCATGATCATGCCATCTTCGGTAAAGGCAGTGGCAATTAACTCTGCGGGTAACGGTTGACAGGCGATCAGCGAATGATAGCGCACCACCGTTAAAGGATTGGGTAAATTGCTAAAAACACCGCTGCCACCGTGTAATATCTTACTGCTTCGGCCATGGTAAGGCATGCCGGAAAGCTCAACGGTCCCGCCCAGACTCGCCACAATAGATTGATGGCCTAAACAGATCCCCAACAGCGGTTTGCTGGTGTGTTTTATGATCTGCTCACAGATGCCAATATCACTCTTGTTATTGGGCGTGCCAGGTCCGGGTGAGATCACTATGGCGTCGTAGTCTTCAAAATCGACATGGGTATCATCGTTTCTTACCACCACCGGCAAGACGGCAAAAACTTCACTAACATACTGATACAGGTTAAATGTGAAGCTATCATAGTTATCTACAATAAGAATTTTCACAGCACCTCCTTAAACAATAAGTTAAAACAAAAATGGTGAACAACGGCGTCGTCAATACACAGGCTTAACTGAGCTCTGCTATTCGTTTTTCGTTTGCAATGACTTCGCGGTTGTTACTTTGCGCCGGTGCAGGCATTGGATAGCCCAAAGGCGTGAACCCCTGCTTACGTGCTATCTCGGTAACGTAGCGGGCCTGTGAATATTCAATGGATTTGCCAACACTAAAGTAGCCGTCACAACCTTCGATTGCCAACGCAATGGTCTCTGACAAGCAGGCCAAATTGATGCCCGGTGGCAACCCAACCATATTACAATCGCCGTAGCGCAGCACCTCAGGTTGCACCACCAGGCCACCTTCAAGTACCTGCACGCGTTGCCCTGGCTGCACCATAAAGTCGAACGGGCGGGCGGTATCAATTGCCACAGCGCCGGCTTTTAAAAATTCAGTGCTGAGAAATGGTTTGCCTTCACTGGTTGCCGACACTACATAATCAGATTGCTCCAGCGCGGTTTTGTAACAATCGCATGTGCTGATACCAAGCGAACTGATAAGGTTGTCCAGCAATAAGGCATCCGCTACGGTGCTGAGTATTTCGGCCGGCACCGCGACAGCGCCGCCGATATACCGTGCTAGCTCTGGCATCGATTGCTGTACATAGTGGCGTATATTGTGGATAACAGAACCCGGTTGCACTTGCTGCTCAGTACTGAATGCCAGCTGGCATAAGGTGGGGGTCAGCTCCTGCAGCAGGTGTTTTTCGGTACCCGGGCGCCCCATCAGAATGATGTTGTCACCCCAGTGCGCCAGCTCACTGACCATCAGCTTGCCAACAGCACCGCGGGCACCGATCACACTGATCACAGAACCAACCAGATTATATCCCGCCGCCTCGATAACGGTTGCCGTAGTGCTCATTGCCGTTAAACTGTTCCCTGTGGTGAACGACAACCCCTCGATGTCATCTAACATTTTCTCACCGCCGCGGGTGATCACCGAGGTGTAGGCACCCAGCCCAAAAAACTCGACGCCTTCACGCCGGGCTACGGCAATGTAGTCTTTAATCAGGTTTTCTTTTTCAGCGGCAGGTAAGTCCATCATATCGCGCGGTGCCATGGTGCTCATGATCATAATGCCGTCAGCAAAGGAGTGTTCATTACTGACACAGAATTTCAGCGCCACCCCCGGGCTTGGGTCTACCGCACCAACTTCCATCACTAATTGACATAAATGCTGTTTTTCGTCGTCGCTGAAATTAGCGTGAAAACACTGTGGTAACATGCGCACACAATCATCTATCACGGTAAAGTGCATTAAAAAGGCGAATTTTTTGCCGCGCTTTTTGCCTTGCTGCACATAGTGCGTCGGTACTGTTTGCCCGGCAATTGGCACCGGAAACGCTTGCTCCAGCGCGGGTAACTCGGTATAGGGTTTTTCAATAAGCCCGGCCATCAGGATGTCGTACCGACCATTTTGAATTATGCGGCACAGCTGCTCTACTGCAGTAAAAAAGTCGGTAATGTCGTCGGCGCTGGTATTTAGTGGTGGTTCAAAGCGGATCGAGCATTTATCTGACAACAGCGGCATTACCAGCATCTTGTGCCGGTTAAGCAAGTAGCTGCACAGCAACCAGGCTAAAGAGCCGCTATTTTGCAGATAGGTGACAAAGTAATTGCTATCGGCAGTAACATCATTAAATTGAAACGCCCGCATTAAACCGGCGCCACGCCAGGAAAAAATACCGCCATATTGCCCGGCCAGCCGTTCGCAGCACTCGTCAACCTGAGCAGAAATGTTTTTGACGTGTTGCAGTGCCTCACCATTGTTATGGCGCAGCTGTTTAATAACCGCACGGCCAACACAGGTGGCTAAACCATTGTTAGCGAAAGTGGAGCTGTGTTTGCGATCAAACTCTGCCGTGGCGACCCAATTGGAATAAATGGCCGCACCGGTTGGTATTAAACCGCCACTGAGTGATTTTGCCAGCAGTAAAATATCCGGTATTACACCAATATCCATTGCCACACACATAGCACCAGAGCGGCCCAGGCCGGTTTGCACTTCATCAAAGATCAGCACTGTACGGGTTTTAGCGCATAATTCCCGCGCCCGCGCCAGCCAGGCAACATCTGCGACATGCATGCCGCCTTCGCCCTGGATCGGTTCGACAATAAAGGCGGCATATTGCTGCGTTTCCAGCTCGGCTTCCAGCGCGGCAAAATCGTTCAGCACAACCTTATTAAAGTTTTTGTCATCATTGCGCAGATGATCAATGTTGTGCCGGCGTGAATTGGTAGCCAGCAGTGCCGAATAGGTTTTGCCATGAAAAGAGCGGTCAACCGACAATATTTTCTTGCGGCCAGTTTTGATCCGCGCCAGCTTAAAGCCCACCTCAACTGTCTCAGCGCCGCTGTTGGCAAAGGTTACATTGCTGGCCCAGCCGCCAACGGCCTCAATCAGCTCTTGTGCAAAGGCTTCGGTAGCCTGCTGGAATATTGGCTGAGTAAACACCGGTGCTTTATTTTGCAGGTGTTCTACAACGGCATTAACACAAAATTCCGGGTTATGGCCAAAGGGCAAAGCACCATACTGCGATAAGTAATCACGGACAACGCCGCCGTCTTCAGTATAAATTTTATTGTCTTCACATCGGGCGATGGCGATATCCAAATCAAGTTTGCCCATTAAAAACTTGCGATAGTTATTGATCAGAGACACGTGTTTTCCCCTTAATTTTTGAACACCAGAGTGCAATTAGGTACAGCCCGGGCTAACTGCGTACATTTCAATTCACCTTAACTGTCAGCGGCTCAAACGAGACAGCGCTGACTAAAGGCGTGTGCTATCAGACAGCTGGCTGACACAATTCATGCTGAATTAACTCCACGGTCTCATTGCGTGACAGCGGATGAAAATTCAGACATTGGCTAACTTGTAACAGGTATCTTAGATCTTCCGTAGCCAGGTACTTCATGCCACCCAGGCCAATCAACGCCAGGCGGTTGGCACGGTCAATACATTGGGCAACCAGGGTGCGCACACAAATCGCCAGCGCCACTAACTCCCCGCTCGGAGGCTGGGCGTCAAGCAAAGCGGCAGCGCCCTCTAATGCCAATGCCGCCGACTCCAGCTCTATGGCCAACTGGCTAACATCGGTGGCATTGCCAGGTCTGGCAGCGAAACAACTGGCAGCCAGGCGTGACGCCACCCCCAGATAAGATGCGGCGATTAGCAGCTGAAAACTGCTCAGGCCACACAGCTCAGTTGTTTCAATGGCTTGTTTCGCCTGTGACGGTGCATTGCCTGCCTCCATCAATACCACGTTGTCTTTTGCCACGGCAAAATCGGTAAATACTAATTCATTGCTACTGGTTGCTTTTAAGATGGACGCGGGCCAAAACGGCACTTTGCGGATGTTTTCCGCGCGCATATCCTCAACAATCAGCAGGCCTCTGGCAGTGGCGTCATCCGCTAACGGGTTGGCGATACCAATCAAAGCGATATCGGCATAGTCCGCCATAGTGCACGGCTTCTTACTGCCATTAATAACAAAGCCGGCTGAGCCAGGTACACAACTTACCGACGAACTAAGAATATTGGCGCCGGGGCGGGCTTCGGCAAAACCACTGCAAAACACCAGCTTATCTGTAGCGACATGGCTCAACACCCGGTCTTTTACTGCCAGCGACGCGTCCATCGCAGTTGAAAGGCAATAGGTTGTGTGGTTGTGCATCGTCATCATTATCGCCAACGACGGCGACAAACTACCGACGTAACGATGTATGCGCACGGCGGCGGTCAGCCCGGCGGCTGCGCCCCCCCACTGGGTTCCGACTAACAGGCCGGGGTTGGCATAGTGTTTAAAATACTGCACAAGCTCACGGCCATCACCCGATTCAAGCTGCGACAGCGATTTTTGCTGTAATATGGCAGACAGCCCGGGTAACAGCTTATCTGTGGTATATTTTTCTTTATCTAAAAACATAACAACACCTTATTTAAGCACGCCTGGCGCCAGACATTGGCCTTAGTGCGTAACCGTTTTTGAAAATACGTTGATAACAAAGACACCAAGGATGATCATTAACAACCCCAGCATCGCGGGCAGATCCGGTACTTCTTTAAACGCCACAGCACCAATCAGGGTAATCAGCACTATGCCTAAGCCAGCCCAGATGGCGTAAGCAACGCCAACCTGAATAGACGACAACGCCAATGACAAAAAGTAAAATGCGGCGGCATAACCCAACACCACAAATATCGACGGTGTAAGCTTGGTAAACTCCCCCGACATTTTTAACGCTGTGGTACCGATAACCTCAGAAATTATCGCCAGCCCCAAAAACAAATAATGCATTGCTCATTCCTCTTTAAAAAATACTAAGTGATTAAAAAAATTTACGGTTAATTACGCTTCAGGCTACACAAGCAACGTTATTGCCAGCCGTTAAGCCGTTTTATCAAAATGGCGGCCAATGCTGCCATTAATCTTATGGCTGCCGGCAACAGCACATATTTCTTCCAGCACACTAACAAAAGGCGCCATTACCGACTCCTGCACCGGCTTAGCAAAGCATCTGTCGTCATAAACCAGCGTTAACTTTAACCGACCACGGAATGTACAGAAGAAAAAGCCCAACCGCAGCGGGCCGCCAACATTAGGGAAACTGAAGAAATCTGTTACTTCTGCCGCGCCAAACTGATAAGAGTCAAAGTTGAATACGCCAAGATTAGAAATCAGCATGTTGCTTCTGAGCTTATCGTCCAACACTTTGGCGACATATTGCTTTTTGAAGCGTTCCGGAAGCAGTAAAAACACCGACACCCAAATCTTTTGCTGGTACCAGTCTTCAAATATTTTTCCGTGTTTCAGCCCCGCGATGTAAGAGGTAATATCATCAATAACCTGTTCATCCGGCTTGTTGGTATAAAAGTCTTTAAAATGATTAATGCTGTAGGCGTCATAGGACATTGATACATCTTCATCAGAAAACTGCCGTAAGGTCAGTACATCCAGCAACTGAAAGCCGGGTATATCTTTAGCGCCATTAAATTTTTGTTTAAATTTAATCATCGCCAAAACAAACAACACATGCACCGAGGTGTTGTAGTGTTTAGCGGTTTGTTTCAGTTTGGCCAGTAAATTTTCCGGTAAGGCGTCAGTGTATATCGAGCGCATAGCATCTGCCGCCGGATCCGGAATATTCAGACCCGACACAGCAAAATCCGGTTTGCTCAGAAAAGCTTTGATACCGCGGCAAAATATCGCGACCCGCTGCATAAATGACTGTTTATTTAAGCAAACACGGCCGACGTCGCGGTTTTGGATATAGTGCTCATCACTGTACACCGGCGTACCTTGCGTTAAGGCCGTGTATATTTTGGCGATGTCTTTAAACAGAATAAAGCCGGATTGTGCATCGGCGGCCGCATGGTGCGACACGCTTTGCAAATAGCTGACGTTATTGCCGGCATCAATCAGGTAAAACCTGATTAACCGCTCCTGCGTATAGTCGGCCTGCCGGCACCAGGTGTGACTGGCTATCTGCTGTTTTAATGCCTCGTCTGACAGCGTCGAGTAATCGCAATGCTGAACCGAAATTGGTGTATCAGCCGGCAGTGGCTGCCAGTGGTAAGCAAACCGGCCGGGCTTAATACAGCACTGTAAAACAGGTTGCTTATTCACCGCTATGCTAATGGCTTGCTTGAGTAAGCCAAAATCGATGTCTCCGCTAAGCTGGATAATTTCGGCAGAGTGGGAGTTCATTAACTTGCCCCACAAAATATAATTTAAGTTTAGATGCGTCAGCTTCATTTTATCGGCCTTGTATAGTGGTAAACCTCTGATGCAGACATCAGATCACGCTAAAATTGTGTACAATTTCGTCGCCGCGCTGCTGCAATAGCAAAGCAACCTCAGACTTTAATTGCCGCTTTAGCACTTTGCCGGTTAAACCACGCGGGAAATCGCTGAGGGTAAAGACAAAATGCTTAATATCCCTGGCCAATTCGCATTCCTTGATAGCCGAAACGATACTGGCATAGGCATCTGCCCGCACATTGGACTGTATAACGCAGGTAACCGCCTGGCTGTCGGCATCGTTTAATTTGACCCCCAGCACGCAGGCGTTTAACACGCCGGCCACTTTAATAATTTGCTCTTCCAGCGCCAGTGACGACACCTGCCCGCTGTTTGTCTGAATCAAATTTACCCCGCGATCCAGATGATAAAAGCGTCCGCGTTTATCTTTGTAAACGATGTCTCCTGTCCACCAGCAGTTATCGTGAAACACGCCAAGCATTTTTTCACTGTTGTTCCAGTAACCTTTGAACACCGTCGGCCCGCTAACCACAAGCCGGCCTGGCTGATTAACCGCAACTTCGTTGCCATATTCATCCACAACATTAACCTGCAAACTATTGTTAATCGGCTTGCCAAGATAACGGCCAAAGCGGTTGCTATAAGATGAAATACTGCGCATCAAAGCCGGCACGCCGGTTTCTGACGACCCCAATAAGTCAATAAACAGCGATTTCACTATCACTTTGCCAAACACCCGCAGTAATGCGCCCTTTTGCACAAAGGCGCGCTGGTGCACTTCGTAGCTGACATCCGCCACTGACACCCACATCTTGATACTGTCCAGCCGGTAGTTATCCAGACCTTCGTTATACATCCGCGCATAGTTGCCGGCAAAACTGACAAAACTGGTGATGTTGTATTGATCAATATTGCTTAAAATAAATTTTGCACTGTACTGCTTCACCAGCCACCAGGTTTGATCACTCGACACCAAGGTCACAATAAAAGCACAATGCGAAATCCAGTGATTACACGGCATTACCAGCATCATGCGTTCATCTTTTGAGGTAAAGACGGCTTTTGAGTTAGATAACAGCACGGCAACTAAGGTTGAATCGGTATGGATCACTGGCTTGGGCAGGCCGGTGGTACCGGAGGTATGCACTATTAAAACAACATCATCCGGGCTTAGCTTTACCGCGCTAAACTCATCAGTCTCGTTTTTGGCCGCATCTGCCAGATAACAGCCGCGCGCATCAAGGTTTTTGTTGTCGAGGCTGATGTAGTTATCGATATATTGTGACGGCGCTTCGCCTTGCCAGATACAGGATTCGGTGATCAGCAGTTTGACACCGGTTTGCGCCAGATATTCGTCGAGTTCTGTTTTATCAAAGCCCCCATTCATCGGCACAGCTATGCCTCCGGCCCTGACTATAGCCTGAAACCACAGGTGGTATTCCATGCTATTGCTTAACAAAATACCGACGCGCTGGTAGCGGCTTATCCGATACTTATTTTTTAGAATGTTACTGCGTATATTAACCTGACGTTTTAACGACAGCGCTGACCAGG
Source organism: Rheinheimera muenzenbergensis (assembly GCF_036984005.1). NCBI lineage: Bacteria > Pseudomonadati > Pseudomonadota > Gammaproteobacteria > Chromatiales > Chromatiaceae > Rheinheimera > Rheinheimera muenzenbergensis. The sequence goes on along the minus strand of NZ_JALAAR010000007.1, from coordinate 133,925 downwards.
CGGCAGTAGATTCAAGCTGTTGTTCTGATAACTGGAAAAATATGCTCTTGTCACCATGCAGCTCAGCCGTTACGTCCAGCAAGCTGGAGACACTAAGCCTTTCGTTCTGGTTGGCCAGCAGCTTTTTTAACGCTGCTAAATTGCTATGATAGGACATTACGCCTCCGATATATCAACATATCTGTGGTTAAAATAAGTTAAGTTGTCTAAACAGGCTGTGCTTTTACAGACTGTGTTTTTAGCTGTTTGCCAAATGCTGTGCTGCTTATACGTCTGAGTCCTGCAGGTTTCGGCTGACAATATCCTGCATAACGGCGCCAATGGTAAAAATGCTATTATCAAGTTGTGACAAAGGCATTACGCCAAGTAAGGCGTTACAAATGGCCACTGAGTCGGCAGCCAGCAACTCCTGCAGCGTTATATCTTTAACCACTGCCGGCCTGTTTTCTGCTTGCAATATGGCAAGCACTTTTCTGCGCAGCACGCCGCACACGCCCGCCCGGTTAAGTTGCGGTGTATAGATCACCCCATCTTTCTCAACCAGGATATTTGACATAGTGCCTTCAATGACAAAACCTTGCGCATCCAGCATCAGGCCTTCTTTAATCGCCGGATCATGCCATTCCGCTCTGGCCATGACCTGCTCCAGCCGGTTCAGATGCTTAATACCCGCTAAGTTAACATTGTCAGACAACCTGGTTTTACAGGTAATAGCTCTGACTCCAGTAATATAGGCGTTGGCATCCTGTGTATATTCAGGCGCAGACATCACAATAACACTGGGCTTTTCGTCACCGCTAAAGGCGTAACCTCTTTGCCCGACTCCCCGGGTGACGATGATTTTCAGCACCATATTGCTGCCGGTAGCACTAATTACTCTATCAACATCGCGTTGCAAGGCAGCTAAATCCGGTAGCGGTATTTTTAACGCCTTGCAACCGCTTACCAGCCGGTCCAGATGCAGACGCCACAGCTTTGGCTGCGAATGCTTAACTTTTACCGTTTCGAACAAGCCATCGCCATAGCACAGACCACGGTCTTTAACGCTAATCTCGGAGTTTTGCTGTCCATTTACAATAATCATCAAATGTCTCTGCAAATCAGTTGTTGTCGGACTGCCTGATCCAAACACACCACAGCACAGTATTGCAGTACAGCCGTACTGTATAACCAGGAACTTGCTGTAGCGGCAGCAGAGTCTGCTGCAAGCAAATGGCGTCTTGCCGGCCAACTTGTTAACTATTTTGGGTTGTTGTGTCTTTTTTGCGCATGGTGCGACGGTTTTCGATAGTAGGCGGTTAAATTTGGCAAGTCAATAATTAGTTTTGCAGTTATTTTTGCCTGTCAGACAAAGTAGAAACCGGCCTGCGCTGGCCACTATTACGCCGCCATAGTTAGCTGTAACCTCTGATAACAGCTGAAATTGTCTCACGTGTGAGATGGTTGCACCGCTATAGCATGTCTCACACGTGAGACGATGGCCGCGGCCATTTTTGACAAACAGAGGTTGCGCAGCAGTCATGGATTTCGCCAACAGGTGTTTACATTAACTTAACGCCTGATGTAGCATAAGCCCACCTGATTAACATTTTAGGCAGCCTTTGACATGGACATCAATAACAAATATGAAACAATCAACACCCATAACCTGGTAAGATTTGAGCATACTGCGTTGCTGTTAATTATGGCGTGGCTTGCGTTTATTCACTATGAAGAAATTAATTGGTACTTATTTAACGCACTTTTCTGGGGCATTGATATTTTAGGCTTCTACCCTGGCATACTATATTATAAATACGTCAGTAAAAACGTCCCTAAAATATTCTACTTAATCTATAACATATCGCACAGTTACTTAACCTGGATTGTTTTTTCTTTGGTCTGGGTATATTGCTACGGCCTGGACTACGTGTTACTGGCTCCCTGGATACATCTGATGGCCGATCGGGGCATCTTCGGCAACACGCTTAAGGCTTATCATGTCGCATTCAATATTGAAAAGAACAAACACTTCGAGCAGTTTGAAAACATTATATACAAATGACCGCAGCATTTAATTGTATATATCAGATTTTCAAAACCGAATCACCAGTTACTGTTATATATGGAGAAAAGTAAAGATGCGCGATTTTATACTGAAAAGCGGGGTCTACCGACCTATAACCACCTTGTTGCTATGTCTGGCGCTAATTATTGCGACCAGCTGGGGAGCCGGCCTGCTGGTTTTCAAAAGTGATAACCGGGTTTTCTTTGCACCGGACAATCCACAACTGCAGGCGTTTGATCAGATGGAGGCGGTTTATGCCAAAAGCGATAATGTCGCCTTTTTGGTTGTACCAAAAAACGGCGATATATTTACCCGGGAAAATCTGACAGCAATTCAACAACTAACCAAAAGCGCCTGGCAAACTCCGTACTCCAGTCGTGTTGACTCTATTAGCAATTACCAGCACACCTATGCCACAGATGACGAACTGGTCGTCGGTGATTTAGTGCTAGACCCGCAGGCGCTTGATGCAACAGAACTGGAGCAACTGCGGACTATAGCACTGAACGAACCTCTACTGGTAAAACGCCTGATCTCGACACAGGGCCATGTCAGCCTGGTTAATGTCACGCTGCAAAAACCCGGGCTTGACGCTGAAAAGGAACTCGCTGAGATCAGCCAGTTTGCCCGGCAATTGCGCGATGACTTGATGGCCAGCTATCCGCAGATTGATATTTACCTGACCGGCCTGGTGATGATGGATGTCGCCTTTGCCGAAGCCGCGCTGGCAGATAACGAGACGTTAGTGCCATTGATGTTTTTAGTGGTGTTTCTCGCCGTAGGCCTGCTGCTAAAAACCATAACCGGTACCCTGGCTACCGTATTTATTGCTGTCGTTTCCATTGCCGTCACTTTAGGTGCCGCCGGCTGGCTTGGCATTGCTCTGACACCGCCGTCGGCCGCAGCGCCTATTATGATCCTGACTATTGTGGTAGCAGATTGCGTGCATATTCTTGCCGGGCTGTTTCAGGAAATGCGTCAGGGCGTGGAACGACGCCAGGCTTTGTATAACAGCCTGCAGCATAACGTTAAAGCCATATTTCTGACCAGTGTTACAACAGCGCTGGGATTTTTGAGCATGAACTTTTCCGATGTACCGCCGTTTCAGGATCTGGGCAATATGGTCGCCTTTGGCGTGATGACGGCGTTTCTGCTGTCTGTTACCTTGTTTCCTGCCCTGCTATCGATTTTGCCTATTAAACCGTTTAAACAAGGCGTACGGCAAAACTCAAGGCTGATGTCTGCTATCAGCCAATTTGTGGTAACACATTACCGCCGGCTGTTGCCTGGCAGCGTGCTGGTGATGGCGGCGATGCTGCTGTTTATTCCGCAAAACGAATTAAACGATAAGTATGTCGAATTTTTTGACCAAAGTGTGCCCTTTCGTGCAGCGACTGAACTGATGGAACAACAGCTCAGCGGTGTCGATACACTGGAATTTTCGATTGAAACGGCAACGCCGAATGGTATTAATAAACCTGAGGTGATTGCAGCCATCGAGCAGTTCAGTAACTGGCTGCGTAGCCTGCCCGAAGTTGACCATGTTAATACGCTAAGCGATACCTTTAAGCGGCTGAATAAAAACATGCATGGCGACGATCCGGCCTGGTACAAGTTGCCCGATAACCCGCAGTTAGCGGCGCAGTATTTACTGCTGTATGAAATGTCGTTACCGATAGGGCTGGATTTAAATAACCAAATCAATGTTGATAAATCAGCAACCCGGCTGATTGTCACGCTGAAAAACCTGCCCACTTACCAGTTGCTTGAGTTTGAACAGCGCGCCTCCAGCTGGTTTGCCGGGCAATATCCGGAATTAGAGCTAAAAGCCGCCAGCATCTCGTTAATGTTTGCCCATGTCAGCAAAAAGAACATCGATAGCATGTTGCTCGGTTCAATAGTGGCATTAATCCTGATATCGCCTATCCTCGGCTTTGCTATGCGTTCAACCAAGTACGGCTTTATCAGCTTGCTGCCCAACCTGTTGCCGGCCGGTATTGCATTCGGTATCTGGGGTTTATTATCCGGTGAGGTTGGCCTGGGTTTATCGGTGGTTATCGGCACCACGCTTGGCATTGTCGTCGACGATACCGTGCATTTTATCAGCAAATACCTGTACGCCCGCCGTGAGCGCAAGATGGCCCCCAATGCTGCCATTCATTACACCTTTCAAACTGTCGGCCCGGCGCTGTGGTTTACCTCGTTAATCCTGATAGCCGGCTTTGCCATTATGGCGTTATCAACTTACCGGGTAAATGCCGAGATGGGCCTGATGACTGCCATTACCATTGCTATAGCGCTGATAGTGGACTTCCTATTCCTGCCATCGTTACTGATGGCTACCGACAAGGCTGATGCCGTTACGCAGCCGGTCGATGAAAACGCTAACCTTTCAGAAAAAATTGAGGAGCAATCAGTATGTTAAATCTCAAGCTTCAGCATCTGTTGTTGGTCGGCTTACTGCTTGGCAGTAACGGGCTTAGCGCCAACAGCAATGACACCACAGTACAGGACAAAGGCCTGAGTATTGCCAAAAAGGCCAAGCAGCTCGACAGTGGCTGGGGCGACAGCCAGTCAGAAGTGGAAATGATCCTGAGCAATAAAAATGGCCAGGAAAGCCGGCGGGTCATTCGTAATAAAAACCTGGAAGTACAGGGCGATGGCGACAAAAATCTGGTTATCTTTGACGAGCCGCTTGATGTTCAGGGCACCGCCTTTCTTAACTATTCTCATCCGGTCGGTGCCGATGACCAATGGCTCTATCTGCCAGCGTTAAAGCGGGTTAAGCGTATTTCATCACGGAATAAATCCGGCTCCTTTATGGGCAGCGAGTTTGCCTATGAAGATATGTCTTCCTTTGAAGTAGAGAAATACAGCTACAAATATCTGCGCGATGAGCAACTTAACGGCCAGGATTGCTATGTGTTGGAATATTATCCGGTAGATGAGTTTTCCGGTTACACCCGTCAGGTTGTCTGGCTGGATAAAACCATGTACCAGCCAGTGAAAATAGAATTTTATGATCGACGCGACAGCTTGCTTAAAACTCTGCTGTCAAAGGAGTATCAGTTGTATGAAGGCAAATACTGGCGGCCCGGCATCATGGAAATGACCAATAACCTTAACGGTAAAGGCACAACCCTGCTGATGAAGAACTACCGTTTTCGCAACGGTATGACAGAGCAGGATTTTAATCAGAACGTACTAAGACGGGCCCGTTAAGCCTAAACCCCAGGCTGTGTTTGCAACAACGCCCTGCTTTAGCAGGGCGTTACATCCTTAGAAAAAATACTCCAGCGTGACAGCAGCATAATCGTCGTGGCGGATACCATACAGCAGTTCATTGCTGTTGCTACTGGCGAAGGTTCTGATATCAACCACTAATTTCCAGTTGCTGCCCAGACGGCGGCTACCTTCAATAAACGCGGTGGCAGAGCTGCTGTTGCTCAGGTCCTGTACATAACCGAGCAATAATTCTGTACTCTGCACGTCGTTAAAACCCCATCTGATCCCCAGAAAAAGATCATTCTGAAACAACGAAGTTGATCTGCTATTGCGGCTATCACGGCTGTATTCTGCTAACAGGCCGACATCAACATCAGTGCCCGCCCACCCCACCAGGGTGTACTCAAAGCCGGCAGCAAAAGCAGCAAACTGCGTTAAAGAGTCCTGCCGGCGGATAACTTCAACTTTTAGCAGCCAGTCAGCCAGGGTGGCTTGCATATCCAGGCTGAGCTGTTGCATTTGATCATAGTAAGGCCGGGCGCTAACCATGTCGCTGTCTGCCGCCGTCGCAAGCGGAATAATAATCGGCTCTCTGTTGGTACCTTTAAACCAACCAATGCCAAAGTCGAAAACATCTACCGTATGGCTGTAGCGCAAGGCAAGGTCGATATGATCTTGCTTGTGCGGGTGCTCGAATAAAGCATTGTCGCTGTCGATTATCACGCCGCCGTGTAGTCTGCCATTTTTGCCAGCAAAGGTACGCTGACGAAAGCCCGGCAATACAAAGGCATCAACTATGCCCCAATCGCGGATCATCGTAGCGTGTAACATAGCCTGGCCTAACTTTTGTTTACCATCTACCGCTTCAACTAAGTCAGTTTGGTTAATGACATCAACCAGTTGGTTCGACTCAGTTACCCCCCAAAACACTTTCGCAATGCCTGCTCTGAATTCCCAACCATCCGCCACGTGCAACCAAAGTGCTTCCTGAATATCAATATGGCTACGTTCAGCATCCAGATCGTCATAGCGGCCAAAGGCTTTTAACAGAAAACTGTTTTGTTGCCCGGCATCGGCCCAGTACCATTCCGGCTCCAGCATCACCGAATTCTGAAAACTACCGTCATCGCTGAATAGTCGGCTCTGCATGCCAACTTTACCAGATATATCAACAGCTTGTACAAAAGCTGGCCATGCCATTAGCATGGCAGCCGTTACTATATTCTTTGCCTTGTTCATATTATTACAACGAGGTCCCTGCTAGTAACTCAACATTTTTCAATCTAATGACAACATCAAGACAGAGTGTCATTTGCGCAGAACTCGGCCATGCCGATGGCTTAAGCTGACGGCATGACAGCACAGGCCGACTGCCTGGCTGAGCATCAATCAGATTAAACGCAGGCCATGTTTACACTGCAAACCCTAAACGTCAACCTTAAATACTCATTTAGTTAACATTATTTATTCTTGGCGGGATAGCGGGATAGCGGGATAGCGGGATAGCGGGATAGCGGATAGTGCACAAGCTACGACTGGCGCAAGCAATAGCCCAGGTTGGAGTGTGGTGAGTTGGTTTACCACCGCAGAGCGACGCGGTGATACAGGTTACTGCGCCAGGTTTCTGCTGCTGGTTAAAAAGCTCAGCACCCGCTCAAAGGCGTCATTCACGGCTTTGGGTTGCGCCCAGTCGACTGTTGTCCAGTCCACACCGCTGTCCAGCTCGAGTAAATTTTCAGTCAGGATCACCTTCATCAACTCGGCAGATTCAATGGTACCTAACCGATAGCGCTTTTTCTTGCTGGGGCTTTCCTCTACCGCGGTATTGCTGAGGATATTGGCCAGGCGCTTATTCAGGCTGCGTTTTTGTTCAACGTCGAGCACGCTCTGGCCTGTTTTTTTTCTGACGAGCGCTTCTTCACGTACCACGATCTTTTTCATAGCGATAAAGGACGTCGAGTTGCCGTTTTGATAGGCCTCCACCACTGCCGGGTATCGGGTTAGCACGTTGTAGTTGTCAAACGCCCCCATCGAAATACCCAGCAAGCTGGAAATTTCACGCACGGTCAGGTTTTTGCCTTCGGCCCTTTGCCGCATAGCGCTTAAGGTTTCCAGCTCCAGCCTGGCTTCCTGGAAAGCCTGCAACTTGCCATATTGCGGCAAATCTTCTCTGCTGGCATTTTCCTGAAACTGCTTGGTGCGTGGTAATGATGGTTTATTCCGGTACACCTTAAAATGGGCAGCGCCATCAATTCCATTACTATAAAGCATGGCGAAGAAACGCCGGTGGCCAGTGAGGATTTGGTAGTTGCTATCATCCAGCGGGTAGATGGTTGGTACCTGAATTAGCTCGGAAACTGACACATTTGCGGCCAGCTCTATAATCGATGCTATCGATACGTTGGCTTTTTTCCACTCTACGCTGCCGCGATTGAAGCAATTGACAATACAGGACTTACCAATGACCACTCTGTCGACACAATCAAGGCGTTTAATTAACTGGGCTTTGCTTAAACGTTTTGTTGCGATTTGGTACGCCAGCTGGTCAGAAACTATCACTGCCGGGAAAAAACGGGCATTTTTGCTATCCGGCTGAATACGATTCAAAAAAATAGACTGGTATTCATAAGGCTGTTCAACCAGGATTTTAGAAAAATCCATCCGGTTTAGCTCAGCGCTTAATTGCTGCTCCAATGACGGAATACTCAATACTCATCTCCAAATGTTACAACTTAGTATCTTGATATAGTAGAGTTAATCTTGTTTAGCGGCAAGTGAGGTAACACAATGGCAGCCGCTCAATGCACGTCATTAGCTTTGCTGCAGCCAACTGGCGCGCTAAGAAAACCCATTTCTGACATTTTTATAAAAAAACCATTTTCACTCATATACTTATCAAGCACAAGCTGGGGCTCAATGTGAATTCCTTCCAAGCCATCTTCCCGCCCCTGCAGATAGGCATCTTTGTAAATTTCGTGCAGTAATTTTGCCAGCGCATCCATCTGAGCCACCCTTATATCGGATTGTCTGTTTTATCACCCGGCCAGCGTTTTACCTTCCCTGCATACTGCCGCATAGGTTTTTGTTTAACATCTGGCCTTGCCTTACACGGGCAACAAGTCTATCCGCAGCAGGTTACTTTATGCGAACAATCAAGTGATAACAGCTTGATATATTTTTTATATCTTTTTGTTAATTCCAAGATGGGGACGGACCGGCCCCTTGTTGTCTGGATCTAAGAAACAGCGTCCGCCGTCGCAGTGTCAATAGCGGCGTTACTGCGACAATTTGTCGCATGCCTTGGCGCGCAGGGTTTTGATACCTTAGTTATTTGAATTCAAAACTAAATAAAATCAGATAACTTAGAGAAGTGCGCATGACAGTAAATACGCTTAGATTGGCAATGGTAACAGCAATGCTGGGGCCAATATTGCAACCTTTATCGCTGAAGGCAGAAGAAAAGCTAGTCGTTGCCGAGCAGGATATTGAAGTGATGGTGGTCACCAGCAGCCGCCAGGCGCAGGCGCGGGTTAATCTGGCTGAGTCGGTCGCGGTATTGGATGAAGACACCATTAAAAATGTCAGCCCCGGCCACCCGGCCGAGCTTTTAAACCGCGTATCTGGGGTGCATGTGAATGATTTAGGCGGCGAAGGCCATATGACGGCCATTCGCCAGCCCATTAGCACCGGCGGTGTTTATCTGTTTTTAGAAGATGGCCTGCCAACGCGGCCTACCGGCTTTTTTAACCATAATGGCCTGTATGAAATTGATATCCCCAACGCCGGCCGGGTAGAAGTGACCAAAGGCCCGGGCTCGGCGCTGTATGGCAGCGATGCCATAGGCGGTATTTTTAATATTTTAACGCCAGAGCCTGCAACGCAGTTTGGCCGCCGGGTACAGGCAGAACTTGGCAGCGACGGCTGGCAACGTGGTTTGCTTAGTGTCAGCGGACCAGTGGCCGACAAACACAGTGCCTTCTGGCAGCTTAATAGCACTAAAAGTGATGGCGCGCGCGAACAGGCCGATTACCAGCGTTTTTCCACTAACCTGCGCCTTGATAGTGAACTGGGTGAGCACACCCGGCTTAAAACCCTAATGAGCTTTGGCAAGGTAGATCAAAGCGGCACGTCAGGCTTATCATTTGCAGATTACACGCTTAACCCTGAGCGCAATTACTATCACGGTGACATGGGCGCGCGCGATGTGCAGGCACTACGTTTATCAGCCGAGCTGCGTCATCAGCTGTCGGATAACAGCGAACTGATGCTGATGCCGTTTTTCCGCGATAACCGCTCCGATATGATGCCAAGCTGGATGCTAAGCTACGATCCGGTGCTGCAGCAAACCCGGTTTAAATCCTATGGCCTGTTGGCGCAGTACAGCCAGCAGTTAAGCGACCAGTTTAACTGGACTACCGGTCTGGATATCGATTACACCCCCGCTAACTTTACCGAGCAGCAAATTACTGTAAGCCGCGACGGCAATGTTTATACTGATTACGCCATGACCGGGCGCACTAACTACCACTATGATGCCGACCAAACGGTGCTTTCGCCCTATGCGCAGTTGCAGTGGTTTGCCAGCGAGCAGCTGATTATCAGCCTGGGCGCGCGTTATGATTATTTCAGTGACGACTACACTGATCTTTTGCCGCAGGATGTGCCAGAGCAAATCGGCCGCACTAGCTGGTTCAGACCCGACTCGCAAAAAATCAGCTACCGCCAGCTTAGCCCCAAGGCCGGTATCGTGTGGAAATTCGCTGCCAATCAGCAGCTGTATGCCAACCGGCGCCACGCCTTCAGGGTGCCGTCTGTCGGCCAGGTGTTCCGCCCAGGTAGCAGCAGCGACACAACTGAACTGGAGCCGGTAACCGCAGTAAACCATGAGCTGGGCTGGCGCGGTCAGTTTGACAGCCCGCTGTTTAAACGACTGCAGCTTGACGCCAATATCTATGATTTAGCCATTAAAGATGACGTCGTAACCTATATCGACGGCAATACCCGTAAAGTGACCAATGCCGGCGAAACCAGCCATCGCGGCATCGAGCTGATGCTGCAGCTGGCACTCAATGAGCAGTGGCAGTGGCAGGCCAGCGGCAGCTATAGCCGGCAGAAGTATGACGATTTTCAGTATCTGTACAGCTGCTTCCCTCCGGCCTGTGTGCCGCCGGTGTCAGAAACCCGCAACTTTGCCGGCTTTGATGTTGGCAAGGCCCCCAAACAGCTGTGGCAAAGCAGCCTGAGCTACCAGCCGGCGCAACTTGCCGGCCTGTGGCTGGAGCTGGAATGGCAAAAAGTAGGCCGCTATTTTACCGACGAAACCAATACCAACACTTACCCCGGCCATGATTTATGGCACCTGCGCGCCCGTTATCAGCTAACAGATAACATTACCCTGGCCGCACGGCTGATGAATATCAGCAATAAAACCTACTCGACCTATACCAGCAATCAGGTTGGCTCCAGTGCCATCGACTACCGCCCGGGTATGCCGCGCAGTGTCTTTGTCAGTGCCACGGTTAATTATTAGGGGCCCGCATGAAAACCTTCACCTTAGTAAAATGGCACCGCTTTCTGCTTTGGCTGGGTGGCGCCACCCTGCTGATTTTTGCCTTAACCGGGCTCACCCACCCGCTGATGAGCTGGACCGGGCCGCAAGCCGTCACCATGCGCCCGCCGGCACTGCAGCTTGACGGCGCTACCTTACAACAGGCGATGCAACGGCTAAACAACACTGCACTGCGGCCACAGGCTTTGGTTAAGCTGGTGCCCTATAAGGACAAGGTATTGCTGCAATTGACCAACAGCCTGAGTGTAGAGCGGCAGTATCTGACACTGGATGGCAGTGCACCGGCAAGCGATCAGGACGTCGCTATCTGGCTGGCCAGCCATTACAGCGGCTTACCGGCTGAGCAGGTTAGCAGCACGGCCTTGCTGACCCGCTTTAACAATGCTTATCCGTCGGTGAATCGGCTGTTGCCGGTGTATCAGGTCGATTATCAGAACGGTTTAAGCCTGTATATTCATACCGAAAGCCTGAGTATGGCCGGCATTAGCAACCCATACAAAACTGCAGTGCAGGCGGTGTTTCGCCAGCTGCATAGCTGGCAGTGGCTGGATAACACACCGCTGTTAAAAGTGGTGCTGATGACAGTGCTGCTTGGCAGCGCGCTGTTGCTGGTACTGAGCGGCATCTGGCTATTGCTAAAATTGCCCTTTGCCGCGCGCCGCCGTGGCCTGCGCCGCTGGCACTATGCACTGTCCTGGTTGCTGGCCCTGCCGGTGCTGCTGTATCTGCTGACCGGTATTTATCATTTTAGCTATAAGCGAGTTGCCGCCACCAATGCCGGTTTAACCCTGCCGCCAGCCAGGCCGCTGCCTGACAGCACTAACCTACCCCTGACTCAGCCGCTGGATAGCAATAGCCTGTACAACAGCGCCAGCCTGGTGCAGGCCACTGGCAACTGGTACTGGCGTTTGTCCGAATTTAACCCCCAGCTGCAGGCCGATCGTAATAGCCGTTTTAGCGGCCAGCAAAGTGAGCAAGGCGCACAGTTTTTAGCGCTAAACCCAGCGGAACCGGCGTTGGATGATGCGCAATATGCCCGTCTGCTGGCACACAGCTTTACCGGCTTAGCTGCAGAGCAGCTGACTAATCAGCAGCTTATCAGCCGCTTCGGCCCGGATTATGATTTTCGCAACAAACGCCTGCCGGTATGGCAGTTTGACACACCCGGCGGTCGGTTGTTTGTTGATGCTGTCAGCGGCCAGTTAATCGAGCAGCAAAGCCAGGCCAGTCGCATTGAGCGCTACAGTTTCTCGTTTGTGCATAAGTGGGGCCTGTTACAACCGCTATTAGGCCGGGAAGGCCGCGATATGGTGGTCGTTGGCATAATGCTGTTAGTGCTGTTAATGGCAGGCCTGGGTTTTACCATGCGCCTGCGGCGTAAATAGCCTGGTAAAACACTGCGACAATTTGCCACAGCGACATAAGCTGCTGTTGGCGTTACACTTAACACACTCAGAATGACATTACCGCTGCAAAGGGATAGCACTGCTTTTCGGCGGGTTATTACACTATCAGTGTTAGATGAACTGATGAATGCTTGCAGTTTTTGCTATTGGGATGAAGGCTTACTTCAGCAGTAACTTATGCAATTGCTTCAAGGCCTTTCTTTTCTGCCAGGGATAGCATTTTTAATGCGGCACCTTTAGGCTTGCTTTCGCCTTGCTCCCATTTTTTTATTAGTTTGTCACTCACATTAAAATAGCGAGCAAATACAGGTTGTGAAAGATTATATTTAAGCCTCAAAGTACGCACTTGCTCTGGTGTAAATTCATGCACACTGGTTAAACACAGCGCGTCAAATTTGCGCATAGTAGTTTTGTCGATAACACCTGATTTATGTAAGCCTTTAGCAGTGTTGTGTACCGCTTTTAAAATATCACTCATATACTACCTACCTTAATGAGCTCACCGTCTTCGACAAGCTGGTTCAGCTCATCCTCACTAAACGCTAAAAATTCTTTGGCTAATTCTTTCAACGCTAATTTCTCCTTGGCGTTGATATTAGCCCTATCGCTTTTGGCAAAAGCATAGAGGAAAAAATACCTGTTGCCGATAACAGCGCCAACGATAGTGCGATAGCCGCCACTTTTTCCTTTATTACCGGATGCAATGCGCTTTTTATAAACATTGCCGCCTAAATCTGCATCAAACAGCCCTTCGCTCAATTCCTTACAGGCTTTGATAAGATCAGAGTCAGATAACGGCTCTTTCTTCGTTAAAGTTGCAAACACCTTGGTTTTATAAATCAAAGTATACTCCAGCAGGGTACATTATCAACATTTAAAAAAATTGAAATAGATCCTTCGGCTAGGCTCTCACACTATAGTTCTGGCATGCTGTTTGGTAAAGCACGCTTAATACTGTAGCTACTGCGACAATTTGCCACAGCGACATAAGCTGCTGTTGGCGTTACACTTAACACACTCAGAATGACATTACCGCTGCAATGGTTTAGTCTCTTCTGACATTTTGCAAACGGCTGCCTGGCAGCCGTATTTTTTCGTAGCAGGTAGTGCTTCGCTATGGCCAGACAACTTATTATTGCCACTGAACTTTCTGAGCAACATCAGCTTAAGCATTTTGTCCAGTTTCGCTGGGGCCTGATTGGCTTTGAAGCGATAGCGCTTGGCGCAGGCTGGTTGTTGCATTATGCAGTCAGCTCCTGGGCGCTACTTGGCCTGTTGCTACTAACTCACCTTTGTACCAATTTACTACCCTACTGGCTGGCTGCCAGCAAAGTGCCGCTAAAGCTGATTTACCTGCTGTGCTGTACACTGGATATTCTGCTGCTAACCTGTTTACTGGCCTTAAGCGGCGGCGTTAGCAATGGCCTGGTGGCTATGCTGTTGCTGCCGGTGGCAGTGGCTGCAGTGATGTTGCCCGGACGCAGCGGCTATCTGGTTGCGATGCTGGCGATACTGGGTTACAGCCTGCTGCTGCAGGTTGGCGATTTACATATTCCGGATATCGATACCTTGCTGGCGCAAACCACACAGCAGGCCAGCCATGACGACCACGCTGGCCACTCCATGCATGCCCAGCACGGCAGCGAAGCCGGCTTTGGTCAGCATATGCAGCAAATGTGGTGGGCTTTTGCCATTTCGGCGCTGCTAATCAGCTGGTTTATCAGTGCCCAGGCTAAATTAAACCGGATAAAATCAAAAAAGATCAGCGAGTTACAACAGCAGCAAATCCGCAATGAGCAAATGCTGGCTTTAGCCACTTTTGCCGCCAATGCAGCGCATGATTTAGCCAGCCCGCTGCAAACTATGCAACTGTTGGCCGACGAACTGGCCGCAGCAGAGCCCGCCGCTCAAGAGTTAAAGCAACAGCTGCAGCGCTGTCAGCAGATAGTACAGCAACTGCGTAGCGATGCCGGCAGTCTGCGCGAAGAAAACAGCACCGCACCGCTGTGCCAGCAAACCGAACAAGCGGTAGCGCGCTGGCTAAACAGCCGGCCGGAGATCAGCCTTAGCATTCAGCGCAATTTACAGGCAGAAGATTTTAGCCTGGCAGACAGTCAGGGTTTTACCGCAGCACTGTTAAATATTCTCGATAATGCCGCCGACGCCAGCCTGGCGAACAACAGTGATCAGCTGGCGTTGCAGCTGAGCTTACAGGCTGAGGGTTTAACGCTGCAGGTGCGTGATTTTGGTGAAGGCCTATCCGACAGCCGGCTGGCTGAATTGGGTAAATTGCCACAGCAAAGCGAACAAGGCTTAGGCATAGGCCAGTTTCTGGCCAATATGTCGATAGAGCGCTTAGGCGGTACAGTGCGCCGGCAAAATGCCGGTAACGGCACCCTGACGCTGATTAGCATGCCGCGCCAGCAAGGTGAGCCACGCCCATGAAGCTGGTTATAGTGGATGATGATATTGCACTGTTAAATGCATTGTCGCGCCGTTTTAGCCAGCGTGGTTTTAATGTTATCGCCATTGCGGAACCCGTTAGTACACAACAGCTGGTTAACGAGAACGCCGACACTTACTTGCTCGACTTGCGCTTTGCCAGCCAGTCTGGTTTAAACTTTGTCGCGCCACTACGCCAGGGACTGCCGAAGTGTCGTATCGTGCTGCTTACCGGTTATGCCAGCATTGCCAATGCCGTACAGGCAGTAAAGCTGGGGGCAGATGATTATCTGACCAAGCCGGCTGATCTGCTGCAACTGGAGCAGGCGCTGCGAGGTGAACATCTGGCCATTGAGAGCGCTACGCAAGACACACCCGCTGTGTTATCACCAGACCAACTGGAATGGGAACATATTAACCGGGTGCTAGCCGAGCAGGATGGCAATATCAGCCGCACCGCTGAGCTGCTGGGCATGCACCGTCGCACCCTGCAGCGCAAACTGGCCAAACACCGGCCTTAATTCTGCTTACTGCTGCTCTGCCATCTGCTGCAAAAACTGCAGCCGTTGTAGCTCTTGCTCATCGGGTTGCCAGGGTTCATCGCTGAGTTGATTAAGCGAGAAACTATCTACCGGGTATTCGGCTTGCTCACTATCGCCATATTGCGTTTGCGCACCCGGTAGCGCCGGGCGCTTTTCCAGTACAAAACTGCCGAGAATATAGGGCCCACTGCTATTGCGCAGCACGGCTTTATAAGCACGCAGGGTAAGCTCCTGCTTGCCGCTGCCTAACTTTTCTGTTGCCGTTAATAAGGCCAGTGGCTGGCGCTGTGCCGTGTATAAATTGGCACGTATACGGTAGTAACCAGCTTGTTTAACCTCAAGTTTTACCGGTATTTGCATATCGGCACCAACGCCCAAACTATCGGCAACACCGACAATAGTGGCTACCGGGTTATGGTATTCAATGCCGGTTTTTAGTACCTGAGTGCCGCCATTAGCGCTAAAGCTTACCTGTACTTCAAAGGCACCGTTCCAGTCTGACTCCGGCTCGAGTACAGCGCTGTAACGTTCTGGCGTGCCGTGCATTTCAGCCGTTGCTACATTGTCAGCGCTGTTTTCATCTGCTAGCTGCACACTGACATCAAATATCTGTAAGCCGTTAATCTCCAGCGTTACCACTACTGGCTCGGGGTAACTAAAGCGATATTTCGGCAGCACTATAGTGGCACTGGCACCGCCTTCAAGCGGCACGCTTTGCGGAATATAGCGGTTGGGATTAAGTAAATGCTCATCATCTGCGCTTAGCGGCCGCGAATAAGCCGGCAGCTCAAGCTCAGCGGCATAGGCGCTGGCTAATAACTTAAAACTCTCAGTCACCGGCTCAGGGATTTTCTCTGTGACAGTTATCTGCTGCGGCTCGCTATCGGGCTTAGCAGCGACAGCTTTGTTATCAGGCGAAACCGCTACGCCTGACGTCTCCGCTTGTGTTGGCAATACCACTGATGGCTCTGGCCAAAAATAGCCTAAACCTGCCAGCAATGCTGACAGGCTCAGTACTAATAACCACTTTTTCATGTCTAGTTCGCGGCCTGATACACCAGTGCCGACATACTGGTGTTATTCGAGTTACGCACCACACGATAGCGCGAGCTGAAAATCCACCAGCCGCGCGTTTCGTCGTAGGTGTTAAACTGCAAGCGGTCGCCGTTAAGGTAATTTGCGCCATTGTTAGCGGCGGTAATTTCATCCTCAGCGCGGTTAGCTATAACATCGCTGTGGCTATAACCTTCACTCATCAGTAGTGGGTAGTGATATGGCATAAAACTGGCTGGGCCGCTTACCGAAGCCAGCTTGCCATCAAAAGCTACACTGCGTGAGCAACTGTTATAACTGGCGGCACTGGCTGCGCCACAGCTGGAATGACTGGCCACCACGCCGTCGTCTTCACCGGGTAAAAAGGCGCCGGTAGTCCCCAGGAAGTCGGACCCGGCACCAACAAAGCGTAACCGTGGCACCCGCTCATCCGGAAAAGCCGCTAACTGGCGGGCGGTATTGACCCGTAAATCATTCAGCACGCCAATATTTGCCGGCGACGGTATTTGCCCCAGCCATAGCGACAACGCCAACCGCAGCGCCCCGTCAATCAGCCCGGAGCCGCCGGCGACATTTACCGCTAAATCAGCCAGCTCTACCCCGCCACCGGCACCGGCAAAATCGAAGCTGGCGACAATATTCAGCGGTGGCAGGCCGGCATTTTGCAGCCACAGCGCCTGGTTGTCGATAATGTAACGGGTAACCAGATCACCGGTTGAATGCGAGACAAAAATACAGCCATTGGCGCAGGTGCCATTTTGTGACATTTGTTGCAGCTTGGGCCAGACATAATCGCTGGCAATTTTGCCGGCAATGCGCTCTTGTGATGGCCAGTCTATACGCACGTCGGCACGGTCACGCCAGTACTCGGCCCAGTAAGCTGCGCCATTGGCCGTTACCTGGCTACCGCTGGGCCGGCTGGCTAAATTATCCGGCTGAAAGCCGTGTACTAACACTACAGGGTAGCCACCAACCGCCGCTTGCGAGCCAAAGCTCAGCAAAGCTGCCAGTAGCAGCGAGCTAGATTTCTTCATTGGGTTGTCCTCGTCTTTTCTCTGCTGAATCAAAGTTCTTGCTGAGATTATCGTTATTATTTTTAGCGTCTCTTCCGTGTGACTGGTTACAACTCCACCAACAACATAGACCAGTTAAAGTTGATTGCAATACGCAGAATTAACGCTTTGACCGAGGTTTTTGCTGAAAAAAGCAGCGCGCTGTTTTAATTACCCAAAAATGTAAAACTTGTTAACGCCGTAAACTGGTCGCGGTAGTTAGCTGTGGTCTTTTTCGGTGCAGCAACACGACAAAACTGTTGTTTAAAGTGATTACTCAAACTATTTTGCAGAATTTTCGCCGGCCAATAAAAAACGCAGCCGAAGCTGCGTTTTATTAACAGAATGGCGCTGAGTTACTGGCGTTTCATCTGACGATGAAAGGCTGCCACATCGGTTACTTTAGTCTGGCCGGGTAAGTCAGCAAACGGCTGATCAGCAAACTTGGTACCGCGCATTTGCACCGAAATACGTGCGGCGTTAGGGTTTAACATGGTTTCACGGTAGAAGGCTTTCACATCGGCCAGGCTAACCTGTTCTGTTGCCGCTATCAGCTGTTGCTCGCTGTCAAAGCTAAACTTTTCGCGATACCAATCAGTTATTAACGGGCCGACTTCTTCGCGTAGGTTTTTCGCCGGCTCTTTTAGCGTGATTAAAGTACTGGCTTTAAGTTTAGCGAAATCCTCTTCGGTCAGTTTATCCAACTCGGTTGCATACTGCTGTTTAAAGCTGTCGAAGCGCGCCTGTATCTCGGCGACACTTTTAACCGGTGTTTGAATATACATCGCAAAACCAACATAGTCTTCCAGCTGCATTGAAGTACCGCCAACGGCATAAGCCAGCTGCTCTTCAGTTCGCAGCTTATCAAAGGCAATATTGCTAAAATGGCTGCGCAATATGGTTGCGCGCGCCAATTGAGCGTAGGACGGCTCCGGGTGTACATGCACATCTACCAGCGCCACATCGGCAACATCGATATCTTTTTGTACTACCAGAGCTTCACCCGGTTTAGGTAACCAAAATGCCGTACGGCTGTATGGTTGGGTATTGCGCTTCGCCGGCAATGCTGCAGCAACGGTTTTAACTACCTGCTCAACTGCAGCTTTGTCATAGTTACCAAAGGCAAAAATACGCAGCTGATTATTCGCCAGTAAACTGGCTACCGCGGCATTTAGCTCTGCCAGTGTCAGGTTTTGCGCAGCTTGCACCAGTGCATCAGCTTCATAATTGCCAGAGCGTACCAGGCCGTTGTAGGCTAAAAACGCCTGTTGAAACGGGAATTGCTTACTTTGATTTTGTACGCCACGGATAAAGCGATCTTTAGCCTGAGCAAAGCCCTGCTCATCGGTTTTAATAGCTAAGCCTGCCAGCGCCTGCTGTAACAACTGCGGCTGTTTATCGGTAAAACCGGCGACACTAAGTGCCAGGCCATTGCCATCACGCAAGTTTAGCTGCATACCGGCAATATCGGCCTCAGTAGCCAGCGCACTTTGCTGCAGGTTATACAGATCACGCCACAGCGACAGCGCAACCTTGGCCTTAACCTGTTGCTGCACGGTATCGCTGTTGATAAAGATCTCCAGCACGCCACGCGGCTGGCCGGCAAACTGCTGGCTGGGATACAACCAGGCACTGATGTTATGTTGCTGCACCACCAACTCTGGCTTGTCTTGTGCCTGAGGTGCTTTTAAGGCGAAGTTTTCTGGCAGCATGCGGTTTACCGTGGGCAAACTCAGCGCCAGTTGTGGTGTTTTTTGCCAGCTTAGTTGCTCTTCCTGGCTGATATCAGCAATTTTGTACTTACCGTCATAAAAATGCAGGCTGCTGTCGTGCGGCTCCTGCTTGCTGATATACCACACCCGTAAACGCTGCGGCGTTAACTGCGCCAGTACATCTTTCACAGCTTTAGCATCAAACTGCTGATAGTAGAAAGGCGCATTAATGGCGTTACGCGATGGTACTTTTTGCATCGCATCAGCCAGGTTAGCTACATAACCAAATTCGTCGCCTTTCTCCAGGAAACGGAACTGGTTGTTCAGACTGGTTTGTATTTCACTAAAGTACTTGCTGTCAACGCCCTGCTGTTTAACCAGGTCGATATACTGCATCACCGTGGCTACTATGCCTTCGCGGTTTTGCATGCCAGCGTCGGTCAGGTCAATATCAATGCTGAGCGAACCATAGTTACCGTATAAATCCGGCGAGGCGCTGGCATTTAATTTTGAGATCAAGCCCATAGCTTTTAACTGGTGGGCCGGTGTGCCGGGCATTTCTGATCCAAGCAAATAAGTAATAAATTCGTTTGGTTTAACAGCAAACTGCTCACTGTTGTTGCTGATAGTAAAATCCAGTTTTAGCTGTTTAACGTCATTGTTCGGTACGTAATGAATGCGCTTACCGGCCAACTGGCTAAAATCTACGTTGTCGGTAACGGCTGGCTTAGCAATGTTTTTATTTTCAATGCTGGCAAAATGTTTAACCGCCAGTTGCTCCATTTCGGCCAAAGGCAGGTTACTAAGCAGCACAGCCTTCATAATATTGGCCGAGTAGTATTTATTATAAAACGCCACGGTTTCACTGTGCAGCTGGCTGCCTGCTTTGTCACCTAAGGTTTCCAGGTTGCCAATTAAAAAGCGGTTGGCCGGGTGGCTGCCCATCATATTACGCGCTAGCTTGTACTGGCCAAAAAAGTCCATTTCACGGCGCATTGACCACTCGGCGTTTACCGCATTTTTTTCTTTGTCGGTGTATTCCGGGTATAACTTGGGCGCTTTAAAAAAGTCAGAAAAACGATCCAGACCTTCATCATAAGCGTCGTTGTTTACCTTAAACATATAGTTGGTGATATCCAACCAGGTATAGGCGTTTTGCGCACCGCCATGGGCTGTCATAAAAGCACTGTATTCGTTAGTGTCAGGATAGCGCTCGGTGCCCAAAAACAGCATATGCTCTAAATAATGCGCCATACCTTGCTGGCTCATTGGATCTTGCAATAAACCTACCCCGACACTTAGCGCTGCGGCAGATTTCTCTGCAGCAGGGTCTGACACCAGCATCACTTCCAGTTTGTTTGGCAGTACTATCGTTTTATAAGCACGGTTGTCATTCGGGCTGGCCAAGACCTGGCCCTGCAGTTGTTGTTGGCTTACTTGCGCATCAGCCGATACGCTACGCTCAGCGGCACAGCCGGTAAGTACCGCCAGCGCTACCGCGCTGATTACAAATATTTTTTTCATTGGTTCACCAAAGTTAGACGGGTTGTTACTTTATATATCAGCCAATGTAATAAAAACGGTGACAGCCCGCCAGCCCGGCGGCTAACTGGATTGTAATAAAATGTGTCGGCCACTCATTAACGCCGTGCTTTTAGCTTAGCGCCGTATCTAATAACAGCATCAGTACAAAGCCCAGCATTAGTCCGTTGGTGGCGGCCAGCTCATGACCCTGACGGTGTGACTCCGGGATCATTTCATGGCTGATAACAAACAACATCGCGCCGGCAGCCAACGCCAGCCCCCAGGGCAATAACAGGCTGGACTCACCCAGCACAGCCGCACCCACAATGGCCATCACCGGCTCAGTTAAACCAGACAGTATGGCTATGCTAACCGCCAGCGCGCGGCTGTAACCTACCGCCAGCAACGCCATGGCGACAACCAGCCCCTCAGGAATATCCTGCACCGAGATGCCGGTTGCCAAAGCCGTCGCGGTGCCGGCATCACCACCGGCAAAAGAAGCACCTATTGCCAGACCTTCCGGAATATTGTGCAGTGCTATGGCAAACACAAACAGCCAGCTGCGGCGTAAGGTTTGGCCACGTAACCGGTCTTCATCTTTTATAAAATGCTGGTGTGGTACCAGACGTTCCAGCAGCAACATAAAGGCCGCCCCCAGCAATATCGCCAGCGCTACACTGCCCGAACTGTGCCAGGCTGAAGCCCCACTGGCGGTTATTAGTGCCAGCGCCGGCACTATTAACGAAAACATACAGGCAGCCAGCATGACACCGGCGCCAAAACCCAGCATAACATCATGCAGTTTTTGCGATAAGCGCCGCATAAACAGTGCCGGCAGCGCACCAGCCGCCGTTGCGACAGCTGCTACCATGCCAGCATAAAAAGCATGCCGTATCAGGCTGTTTTGTTGCAGCATAAACAGCAGTTGCAACAAACCGTAAGCGGCTCCGGCTAACACCATCAACAGCCCCACCAGTTGACGGCCGCTTAAGGCTGGTAAGGTTAAAGATGCAGCGGGTTTCACGGTTGCTCCAGATAGAGTTGCGCCACATAGGGCCAGTTAATCAGGTTAAAAAACGCCGCGACGTATTCCGGCCGCTTGTTTTGATATTGCAGGTAATAAGCATGCTCCCATACATCCAATCCCAGAATAGGCGTAAAACCATCCATCAGCGGACTGTCCTGGTTCGCACTGCTGGTTACCAGCAAACTGCCATCAGCCCGTTTAACCAACCAGGCCCAGCCACTACCGAAGCGGCTTAATGCCGCAGCAATAAAGCGCTGCTTGAATTCAGCAAAGCTGCCAAAGCTTTGCGCTATTGCTGCTGCCAGCTCACCGCTGGGCTCACCACCGCCCTGTGGCGTCATGACTTGCCAAAACAAGCTGTGGTTAGCATGGCCACCGCCATGATTACGCACTGCCTGCTGCAGCGTTTCTGGTAACTGTGCAATCTGCTGTAACAAGCGTTTTAACGGCCAGTTGGCATAAACGCTATCAGCGACAGCGGCATTTAGGCCATTCACATAGGCTTGATGATGCCGGCTATGGTGAATTTCCATCGTTAACGCATCCAGATGTGGCTCCAGGGCAGCATAACTATAAGGCAAGGCAGGCAAACTAAATGGCATGACAGACTCCGGCAACGAATAAATCATTTATTGATAATCATTATCATTTGCATTAATTTAAAAAACAAGCCATATTTTGCGCAATATCGTTAAACAGGAGCCTGAGATGGACCCCATAACGCACTGGAAGCAGATTATTACCCAGGCCAATAAAGCCTTTGCCCATGATCACTTTGCGCTGGCAGCAGGGCTATATCAGCACGCTGCCGGCGTAATGACCGATGCCTGGCCGGATTACGTGGAAAACCAACAGCAATTGTCACAACAGCAGTGGCAGGATAGCGTAGTACAGCTGGTGCTGTGCTACTCGATTAGTGTGCAAAACCTGGCCGAAACCTATGCCAGGCAACAACGTTGGCGCCGCTGTCTTAGTGTACTGCGCCAGACATTAAGCCAGTTACAGCGTTTGTTGCAGCAACTGCCCGGTAGCCACCCGGCCAGCATAGCCGTACTGCGCGAAAGCTGTCACATCCGCCGCGAGTTTTGCCGTTTTAGTCAGCAGCATCAGGCCGCACACCAGCATAGCCTGAGCGTAGCGCCCTACCCCGCTGCAGCGCATGGCTGGTTACATTAAGCCGGGTAAAGGGGTAACTATGTTATCAATACAATGTAGTAGTTGGCAGGACTTCAGCCGGTTAAGCCGGTTGGTAAAACAGCAGGCAGCCTTAGATGCAAAATTACGTTATTGCCTGGCCCTGATTTAGCCAGTGGCAGCGGTACAGCGCTACGATGGGCAAACTGATGCTGCCCATCTTTTGCAGCAACAAAGCGGTTATTACATCTGCGATTGCAGGTAGTTTTGCAGACCCAGCAGTTTAATCAGATTCAGCTGTTGCTCCAGCCAGTGGGCGTGATCTACTTCAGTGTCATCGAGCAATTGCTGCAACATAGCGCGGGTTACATAGTCCTGCTGTTGCTCACACAAAGCCATGGTCTGTTTCAGCAGTTTTTGCACGCTGTATTCTACATTTAAATCATTTTGCAGCATGCTGGGTACATCGTGGCCAACGTGAATGGCATCGCGTTGGCTCATTTGCGGCACACCTTGCAAAAAGATAATGCGTTCTATCAGTTTTGAGGCATGGCCTTTTTCGTCATCAAATTCATGGTCAATACGTTCAAACAGCTTCTGCAAGCCCCAGTCGTGGTACATACGCGAATGAATAAAATACTGGTCCATCGCTGCCAGTTCATTGGCCAGCAACACGTTAAGCGCATCGATTACGGTTTTATTGCCTTGCATTTATTCGCCTCCCAGCTGCGCTTGCAGATAATTAGCCAGCCCCATAGCGCTGATTTGATGCTGTTGCGTTTCCAGCCAGTCTAAATGTTCTTCTTCGTATTCCAGTATTTCGGTCAGCATGTCGCGGCTGACATAATCCTGCTCGGCCTCACACAGCGCAATAGTTGCGCGCAGTAAAGGTAATTGTTCAATTTGAAAGTCCATATCGCATTGCAGCATTTCCGGCGTATCTTCACCGATGCGTAACTTGCCCAGCGCCTGTAAATTTGGCAGACCGTCCAGCATTAAAATACGCTCGATCAGTTCATCCGCCTGTTTCATATCTTTAATCGATTTTTTGTAACAGACATCATTCAGCGCCTTTAAGCCCCAGTTTTTGTAGATGCGGGCATGTAAAAAGTACTGATTAATCGAGGTTAATTCGGCGGTTAGCACCTCATTAAGTTTTGACAATACCTGCGGATTACCTTTCATTGTGCCAGCCTTTTATGCAACAGAAAATATGCCGACAAGTGTAGCCCAAAAAGCGAAGCAAGGCAAAATTATGTTTATTATCAATAACATACTATTAGAAATAATTCGTATTATTAACTTGTTTCGCTTCCCGTTTTCGCCAACGTATATGACGGCGTTTTTATGGTTACTGGCCGCATGTCTTTTGTATTTGCTAAGGTTTTACGGTAAACAGGTAAGCATAAACAATAACAGCACCGACAACCCGGGGGAGTAATGAAACTAACCACACCTTTAGCCCTGTTGCTATTTGTCTGTAGCACGCTAGTGCAGGCAACAGAGCGGCAGATTGACATTGATAATAAAGTGACGACTGAGCATAAAACCGAAGTAAACGGTAAGCGTTTTAGCTACAGTGCTACCAGCGGCACCCAGCCGGTGTGGGATGACGAAGGCAACCCGACGGCCACCTTGTTTTATACCTACTATCAACGAAGTGACATTAAAGATCGCAGTAAGCGGCCGTTGCTAATTTCCTTTAACGGCGGTCCGGGCTCGGCGTCAGTATGGATGCACGTGGCCTACACCGGCCCTAAAGTGCTGAATGTCGACGACGAAGGCTATCCGCTACAACCTTATGGCGTAAAAACCAACCCTTACTCGGTACTGGATGTCGCCGACATCGTGTTTGTTAATCCGGTCAATACCGGTTACTCGCGCGTTTTGCCGGGTAAAGATGGCAAAATGCCAAGCAAAGATCAGCAGCAGAAGCTGTTTTTTGGCGTCAATGCCGATGTGAAGTATCTGGCCGAGTGGGTTAATACCTTTGTCAGTCGCAATGAACGTTGGCAGTCGCCAAAGTTTTTAATCGGTGAAAGCTATGGCACCACCCGCGTATCGGGTTTGGCATTGGCACTGCAAAACCAGCAGTGGATGTACTTAAACGGTGTGGTACTGGTATCGCCAACTGACTTAGGCATAGATCGCGCCGGTCCGGTAAAAGCCGCTAACCGCCTGCCTTATTTTGCAGCTACCGCCTGGTACCATAAAAAACTCAGTAACGATCTGCAGCAAAAAGACTTATACGACATCCTGCCAGAGGTTGAGCAGTTCACGTTAAACCAGTATTTACCGGCGCTGGCCAAGGGTAATGCAATAAGTAACGAAGAGAAGCAGCGCGTAGCCCAGCAAGTGGCCCGCTACTCCGGTTTATCACTTCAGACGGTATTGCAGAACAACCTGGATATTCCTACCAATTATTATTGGAAAGAACTGTTGCGCGACCGCGGTCAAACTGTCGGCCGCTTAGACTCACGCTATTTAGGCATAGATAAGCGTGACGCTGGTGACACGCCGGATTACAACGCTGAACTCACCTCCTGGCTACACTCGTTTACACCGGCGATTAACTACTACCTGCGTAACGAGCTGAACTATAAAACCGACGTCAAATACAATATGTTTGGTCCGGTGCACCCGTGGGATAGAAGTGACGACAACACCGGCGAAAACCTGCGCCAAGCCATGGCACAAAACCCTTATTTAAAAGTGTTAACCCAGTCAGGCTACTATGATGGCGCCACCAACTACTTCGATGGCAAGTACAATATGTGGCAGCTGGACCCAAGCGGCAAAATGAAACACCGCTTAAGCTTCAAGGGGTACCGCAGCGGCCATATGATGTACCTGCGCGCTGAAGATTTGCAGAAATCTAACGACGATTTGCGCCAGTTTATCTTAGATGCCATCCCGGCAGAGGGTGTCGCGGCTAAGTATTGAGATTAGGTTATTCGATAAAGATCCCCGGCCAGACCGGGGATTTTTAATTAAGTATCCGCATTAGCTATACTGTACTGGTCTTAATAAAGAGAGCTACGTTTGAAAATCTCTACTTTGTTGTTCAGTTTGGTACTTTTCAACGCCATGGCCGGCCAACCGGTGCGTATTGGTATGCCGCTGGGCGACTCTGAGCTACGGGATAAGCTGCAGCAACATGTCAGCCAGGCTTATAGTGCATTAGGTTTTACTCCCGAGTTTATTGGCCTGCCGTCTGAGCGGCGCTTACGGCTGTTAATAGATGGCGAGATAGATGCCGATTTATTTCGCATCTGCCAGTTAGACGAAGCCAATGACGAGCTACTGGTGGTGCCGGTAGTGCTGGATAGATTGCAGCTAAATGCTTACAGCCTGAACAGTGGCAAACTGATGAACTGGCAACAACGCAACGATTTACTGATAAGCCATATCCGCGGTTTTAAAATGGCCGAACAACAAGAGTTTGCTGGTGTAAGAGTACTGGTAAACAGTGACGCCCAGGCTTTTGGTTTAATGCTGCAAGGCCGGGTAGACCTGGTACTGGAAGACAGCCGCACAGCGGAAAAATTTCTGGCTGCGCAGCAGGACATGCAAAGCATTATCTGGCAAAGCGTGGCCGACTTTACTATGTGCCATGTGATCAATCGTAGCCTGCAGCCGCATTTACCAGCCCTGACACTGCGACTGCAGTAAATTACCTATTGGCGGTGTGCCCGTGATATAGCCGGGCTGGCGAACACCTTAAGCTGGCTCCCTCAAAATAAAATTCATCAAAAATTCACCATTTGGCTACATTGAATAAATTTAACTACTCTATGGTTAGTTGCAAGGCGCTTTAGCCGAACGTCTTAACACCACAACCAGAGAGAACCCTATGCGTTTATTATCTTACTTCCGGCCGCAGCGCTGGCTAAAATTCATCCTGTGTTACAGCCTGTGCTTGTCTGGTATCGCTTACGCCGATAGCTATGTTTTTATTACTAACTCTACCGCCGAATCGTTGCAGATAAATGTGACACAAAGTGGCAGCAGCCAGTTAACCGAAGGCAGCCAGTGGCGGCAGGAAGCCACAGTCATTGCCCCGTACGCCACAGCAAGAGTGCTGGCATTTAACCGCAATGTTGGGGTTAAAAACGGCAAAACCTATCAATTTGATACGTATATTACCGCCGGTAGTTCCAGTGTTATTGCCCGTCAGCAAATGACAGGTAACTGGGTTGGCAGCAGTATCAAACATAGTATTACTACCACCAGCAACCAGGCGCCCTGGTTTACCGATCGCAACATACATCGCTATCAGGCGCCGTATCAGAACCTGCTCAGCACTCAGGCTGTGGCTGCGCACTATACCGGCGGTTATGACGACTTTCATTACACCATTAGTAATCTGCCACCACAGGAACCATTGGCCGATGCCGACAGCCTGAAAGTACTAACGTACAACATTTATGCCCTGCCATTGGTTGCCAGTGACATAGGTACGCGCCTGACCGAGCTGCCAGCGGCGCTAAAAGGTTATGACGTGCTGTTTTTACAAGAAGCCTTTTCATCTGACAGCCCGGCGCTGTTACGTGCTTTGGCGGCCGAATACCCTTATCAGACCGAAATCCTGCGCGCACCGTTGTCGGGCATTAATGTGTATAACGGCGGTGTAGTTATTGCCAGCCGCTACCCGCTTGGCGAGATAAATTATCTGGTGTACCCGGACTGTACCGGCACCGATTGCTTTGCCGACAAAGGCTTTATCTACGCCGAAGTGATTAAACACGGCAAAGGCTATCATTTGGTAAACACCCACGCCGCCTCTTTTGATAGCGACGCCGCCAGGCAGATGCGTCAGGCGCAGTTTAAGCTGATGCAACAGCATATTGCGGCCAAACCAATACCGCTGACAGATGCGGTCATCTATGGCGGCGATTTTAATGTGAATAAGCTGCGCTTTGCCGACGACTATAGCCAGATGCAAGCTAACCTGGCAGCTGTCGTACCGGCTATCAGCGGTTACAGCGCCTCAACCTTTGACCCGCGGGTTAACCACTACGCCGCCAGCTACGACACCGTAGAGTATCTGGATTACCTGGTGTACAGCACTGCGCACAAACAACCGCGGTACTCGGTTAACGATGTACGGGTATTTCGCAGTACCAGCGATGCATTGTGGCGCAAGTGGGATCTGTCCGATCATTTTGCCGTGCTGGCTGAGTTCCGCTTTGACTAAGCGTTAAACCAGGCACTCGCTCAAATCAGGATTGGCAACCAGGACCAGACGATGAAAAAACGCTTTGCGCTCGTTACCATAACTCTGCTTAGTGCAGCACTGCTGTGGCAATACGCTTTTGCCCCGCCACAGCTTAGTGCAGCTGTGGTGCCGTCTTCAATACCAGCTGCAACGGTAATCAGCGCCACGGATACAGTGGCGACACGCCAAAACCCTTCGCTACAGCGGGCAACCAGGCCGACTGACGAACGTGTTACTGGCAGGCAACAGCGTCAGCAAGCGGAAATCGAGGCGGCGTTGCAACAAATGCACAAGCAAATTAAGGGACAAAATCTGCAGCAGTGGCTACACCAATTTTGGGCTAATTGCCAAAAAGCCGGGCCGCAGCAATGTTTGCAAACACTGGATCTGTATCAACAGCAACTGAGTACAGCAGAGGCGGCCTGGCTACAACAGTTGCTGGCGCAATATCATGACTATCAGCAGTTGCTTGCTGAGCTGGTGCTGGATAACAATTTGGATAAACCAACACAGTACAATGAAGTAAGAAAATTACGACAGCGGTTATTTGCAGAAGACTACAGCAAGTTGTTTGGCCAGGAGCAGCAGTTTGCCGAACAGCAATTTGCCTTTGGCCAGTTATTGGCGCAGCGTGAGCAGTTAGATGCTGCACAACGGCTGGATGCGTTGTTTGCTCAGCAACAACAGCTGGCACCGCAACTGCAGCCATTGTTAAGCGCCGATCTGTTGTATCAGCAAGCGCTGGATATGCTGGCTGACTTACCCGACAGCGAACGTCAGGCTTTTATACCGAGGCTACAGCAACGCTATTTCGGCGCAGACGCTGAGCAAGTAGCACAGCACGAAGCCCGCCAGGCCGGGCAACAACAACAGCGTGAGCTCTACCTGCAACAGCGTGCGCTGTTGCAACAACAATACGCCAACCTGAAGCAGCAATTACTGGCCGAAAACGCCAGCGCCAGCCAGCTACAGCAGTGGCAACAAGAATACGCCGCTGCGCTGGCGCAGCTCAGGCAGCTACACTTTGGCTCTTAGTGCTGCGATGCGACAACGCTTGCGGGTTCAGTCACAAACCCCAGCTGGCCAATGCCTAATTGCTGCGCCAGCGCCATAACCGTTAGCACATGCTGATACTGCACCGCTTTATCAGCCATTAGTTGCAGCGATGCTTGCTGTGGCTGCGCCGCAACTTGCCGCAGCCGTTGCTGCAGTTGTGCCGCAGTAACCAGCTCGCTGTCCCACAGTACAGTGCCATCGCGCAGCACGCTGATGGCAATGCTGTCCGGTTGCGCTGTCGCGGGTTCTGCACTGGCTTGTGGCAGCTCAACCAGTACGGATTGCGTGAGTACCGGCATGGTGATCATAAAAATGATCAACAGCACCAGCATCACATCCACCAGCGGGGTCATGTTAATTTCACTGATGATGTCATCCGCCGGCGATTCTGCACTAATGCTCATTTAAGCCGTCTCCTGCTTACTGGCCAGGGTACTGACACCGGCTTTTGGCGCCGCACCGGTAAGAAAATACGCGTGCAACTGATGGGCAAAGCGATTAAGCCGGGTAATAACCACTTTATTGGCGCGCTGCAACGCGTTGTAGCCCAGTACCGCGGGTATTGCTACGGCCAGGCCTACTGCGGTCATGATCAGCGCTTCGCCTACCGGGCCGGCAACTTTATCAATACCCGCCTGGCCCGATACGCTTATGCTAACCAAAGCATGATAAATACCCCACACAGTACCAAATAAGCCGATAAAGGGGGCGGTTGACCCCACCGATGCCAACACCGGCAACCCCCGTTGCAGTTGCTGCACATTATCGTCTATGGCATTGCGTAAACAGGCACTCAGCCAGTCGTTTAAGCTTAGCTGACCATGCAAGTCGGCTTTATGTAACCGGTGATGATCCACTGCGGCCTGGCCTTGTTCGGCCAGGGCGCGATAAGGGCTGTTGCTGCTATTGGGTTGCAGCAACTGCAGGCCTTCAGCAAAGCTTTGCGCATGCCAGAAGTCACGCGATGCTTTGCTGGCCGGGCGCAGACGCCAAAGCTGCAGGCTACGCCAGATAATGACACTCCAGCTGGCTGCCGACATCAGCAGCAACAACAGCGCCACGGTTTTAATCACCCAATCACTTTGCGACCACAGTGCCGCCATGCCATAGGGGTTGTCTGTTAATGCTGTCATGGTTTCACTCCTTCGGTTAAGGAAAACTCCAGCCGCTGCCGGTAACGGTAATCTATCGCCTTGCCAGCACGCAGCGCCGGTTGATAACGCCAGTGCTTTACTGCTAACAATGCGGCTTTATCTAACCGGGCATAACCACTGCTTTGTTGCACCCTGACATCTGTTACCTTGCCGCTGGCCAGCACCGTCAGCTCCAGCACAACCGTGCCCTGCTCGCGCAGTTTGCGGGATAACTGCGGATAGTGCGGTGGCGCATTAAAGTGAGCGCTGGCATTTACCAGCGGCGCAGATACCGGCACGGCGCTGGCCGCCGCATTGTCTGTTGCCGCACCAGTGGGGGCAGTTTCAGCTTTAGTTTCAGCTTTAGTTTCAGTAGCCACCGCCACCTGGCGACTGATGGCGGCGGACGGTTGCACTTGCCTGGCTACAGGCTCAGCGGCCTTTGCCGGCGCTGTCGCTTTAACGCTTTGCGGTTTAATCTGCTGTGGCTGTGGCCGCACTTTTTCTGTCTCCTGTACTGGCGGCGTTGGTTTGACCGCCGCTTGTGCTGTCGCCCCCGCCGCTTTCGAAGCGGCCTGCGCCAGCATAACGCCGGTTAATTGCGGCGGCTTAATGGCAGTGGGATTACTGTGGTTCATGCTCAGATACCACAATAACGGCAGTAAATGGGCGCTTAACACTGCTGTTAGCGTCAGCAAAAAGCCCCCTGCTTTAACAGCAGGGGGAAGGCTGTGCGCCAGCGGTTGCATAGCGGCGGGAGAAAACACTAGAAAATGTAACTAATGGCCAGTTTGGCATAACGGCCAGGTTCACTGTAACGCTGCAAACCTTCGCCACCCGGCAACACGCCACCACGCACGCCGCTACCGACCCAGTCAGTGACAAAGCGCACCCGCTGCCACTGGTAATACTCCTGGTCAAACAGGTTGTAAACGCCGGCACTTAAGCGCCACTGCGGGCTGATATCGTAGTTAGCCATTAAGTCGACCACAGTGTAACTGTCGGTCAGATAAGGGTATGTTGCGGCATCAGTACCATCGGCGCTGTAGGCATCTTTGGCTTTTTTTGCCGCGCTGTAGCTAATATTGGTCATCAACTGCCACTTATCGGCTTCGTAGCGCAGGCCCAATACAGCAGAGGCCGGATTAACACTTCGCAGTGGCTCACCGTCCTGGGTTTCGCCGTCATTGTAAGACAGCGCCAGGCGTGAACTCACGGCCGCGCTAATGCGCCAACCGGCCTCCAGCTCGATGCCTTTAACATCGGCTTCGCCGGTGTTGGCCATAGTGGTATATGGGTTGCCCTGAGATTCAGTACAAACGCCACGGAAGCAACTTTCGTATACCGTGTCCGGGTTTTGCAGCAGCACCACCGTATCTATCATATCGCTGTATTGATCGGTGAATACCGACACCCCCACCAGCAAGCTATCACTTTGGTAACGGTAACCGGCTTCCAGATTCAGGCTGCGTTCGGCTTTTAGATCCGGGTTAGCGATACTACCCAGTAAGCCCTGTACTACTTCAGCCGTTGCTTTTTCAGTACGGCTAACCAGTGACGTTGGCGCGTACATTTCAGCCACTGTTGGCGCGCGAAATCCGCGTCCGGCTTGCAGCCACAGCTGCTGCGTACCGTCCAGCTGATAGGTCATATTGCTTTGCCAGGTAAAGGCGGAAAAATCGACATCGGCAATGCTTTGCGTGTTGTCGCTAAACTGAGCATCAAATTCTGGCTGGTACTTAAGGACGTCAAAACGGCCCCCCAGGCTTAAGGTCCAGCGTGGTGTCAGCTTAATCACGTCGCGGGCATACAGGCTTAACGCCGTGACGTCGGTTTCTGGTACCTGGTCCGGATCAACTACCGGCGGGCTGGCCAGCTCGTCAGTTTGGCCGACATAACGCCGGTCAATGGCTGAAAACTCAACACTACGCCGCTCAGCTGCAACACCATACAGCCATTGTTGCTGCACGCTGTCGCCCAGCAGCTCTTTATCAAGCGCCACGGCCAGCTTTAACTGCTGCTGTTTAAAATCCCGGTCTTCACTGCGCAGACAAGGCGATACGCCACCGTTGGTTGCGCCGCTGCAGCCGGTGGTTAGCATGGTGGTGACGCCATTAGTGTAATTTGACTGATAGTCCAAAGTGGCATTAACACTGTCGGCAAAGCCGCGCGCTGCCAGCCATTCATATTGCAGGCCCAGGCGCTTACGCGCGATATCATCATCACCGCGACGCGATAAATACACGCTGTCCAGCCTGGACTTGTTATCCAGCTCGCTGTTTTGGCTAAAGTATTCGCCAACCCAACCCAGCCGCTGGCTGTCAGATAGCTGATATTGCAACTTAGCCAGCACATTGTTGCTGCCATAATCCAGCGGATCGGCCAGGGTGCGACCAGCACCACTGATATCGGCACCGGAGCGCGCTGTTTTGGTTTCACTGCCGTCACGGCGGGTCAGTACCAGTAATGACTCCAGCTTACCGCTGCGGTTGGCTACTGTGCTACTGAACAGGGTTTCATCATTTAAACCGCTCAAGCCGGCTTTCAAAGCCAGATAGCTGTCATTGCCCTGTGCCGCCAGATAATCAGCCGGATCTTTAGTGACAAACAGCACAGCACCGGCTAAAGCACCACTACCTGCCGCAATGGCATCAGCGCCTTTGATAATTTCTACCTGCTTTAACGCGTCCATATCAACGCCACCGCGAGCCGAGCGGAAAAACTCATAGGCAACAAAGCTTGGTGGGTCCAGCGTTTCACCCAGTGATAAGCCGTCTACGGTAATGGCCACCCGGTCGCCGTCCAGACCGCGGATATTAAAACCATTGCTGCCAAAGCGGCCCATATCGGTAGTGGTAACGCCCGGTACAAAGCGCACCACATCGGCAATATTCTGCACCTGTTGCTGCTGCAAGTCAGTGGCGCTAAGCTGCTGGCTTTGCTTGCTGTTAGCCTGACTCAGTGGTGCCTGCGCCGTTACCGAAACGGTATCCAGCTCGGGGGTGGCCGTGTCTGCCAGCAGGGGTAAAGCAATAGCATGGCTGATGGCCAACGCCAGTAAGGTGTACTGCATAACGTTCTCCTGGCGGGCCTTAGTTGCTAGCGCTAGTGTTATTAACCGTGCGGGCGATTTGCTGATCTAAGCGGCCGGCAAACTCACTGACATACTCGTCGTAGCTAAGCGCGCCATCACGATTGCTATCGACAGCGGCAAACTGGCTGGACCGGCCCTGCTCATATTCAGCACGGCTGATCTGGCGATCATTATTGCTGTCGTACATTGCCAGCATGCCCTGTACCGAATGGGTGGTTGGCATTTTCAGCAATCGCTCAGGGCGTGGCGCAGTACCGGCCTGCGCTTGCTGTTGCTGCCGGGTTTGCTCGGTACGGGTATCTTCACCGCGTGGTGCTGGCTTTGGGTCGGCAGCCGATAATACACCGTCTTTGTTGGTGTCCATCCGCTCAAAAGCACGGTCGCCGGAGCGGTTAAACTCAGCCCGGCTGATATAGCCATTTTCATCTTTATCGAGGGCATTAAAGCGCACATGGGTCTGGCGTAAATGGCCGGCGCGCTCGCCTGCCAGTTGTTGCTGCTGTGCTGCACTCAGTGCGCTGGCAGTTGGTGCAGCTTTAGTACTGCAACCAGCCAGATAGGCGCTGCTGATGGCCAGAAACACGCTGATTGCAAGTTTGGGTTTATTCATCATGTTCTCCTTTATTGCGTATTTATTCCGTCACTTCCAGCACAACGCTGTAGGTGTAGCTATAGGTAGGTACTCTGGCCGTGTCCGGCGCAGCGGTGCGGTAGCGGCTTACCAGAAAATAGGTGCCGGCTTGCTGCGGTTGAAAACTGATCACGCCATCGTTGTCACTGCGTAGGCTGGCCGTTACTTTTTCATCGTCAGCACCTTTAACTACCTGGTACAACTTCACTTCCTGGCTGGCCAGTGGTACGCCGTTAAACAGCAGACGGGCGCGCACTGTGCTGTCGCTGTACAGATCGTTAGGATGGGTTAAGAATGCCAGCTCCAGCGCCTCATTTGTGGCGCTGACAGCAGCCTGATCCGGCGCGCCTTTGCTGACATAGGTTTCTGCCCGGGTTACGGCCTGAAAATGGGCGATAGATTTTGCCCCTGCAGGTAGTACAAAGTTTTCATCCCGGCTGCTTTTGCGCTCGCCGTTGTGCTCATAGGTATGAAACACTGCGCCATAGCGCAGGCCGGTACTAAAGCGATAAGTGCCGTCTGCCTCAATTTTGTGTTCGGCGGTGGCACGGGTCTGGCCATAGTGCACCGCCAGCAAGGGTGCCGTGTTGCCCTCTGGGGTACGCACGGTAAAACGGCTGTTATCAAATACCGCTTCGGGGACAAAAAACCTGTCGGCAAAAGCTGCATCCAGGCTTACCCAACCGCCACGTACCGGCTCAAAACTGGCCGGCGTTAAATAGGGTACATGGGCCAAAACACTGAAATGAGTTGCCAGTAGCGCAGTAGCAAGTACGGTCGATTTAACAGAAACAGACATTGCAGCTCCTAATGATAATAATTCTTATTAACAAGCGAGCGGCACTTTAATTGAAACCTCAATCAGATGCAAATGATAATTGATCTTATTTGCATTGTAAGCAATAAAAAACCGGGCAAGGTGCCCGGCTTTGTTAGGTGGGGAGTGTAAACTTACTGCTTAATACCCAGTAAATTTAGAATAAACGCATATTCTTCAGCTATTTGCGCCTGGCGGGCAAAACGGCCTGATTTACCGCCGTGGCCGGCTTCCATCGTGGTTTTAAACAGCAACGGATGGCTATCGGTTTTATGCGTACGCAGCTTGGCTACCCACTTCGCCGGTTCAAAATACTGCACCTGCGAGTCATGCAGGCCGGTGGTAACCAACATGGCCGGGTAAGCCTGCTTAGCTACCTGATCATAAGGTGAGTACGACAGCATATAGTCGTAATAGGCCTTTTGCTTCGGGTTACCCCACTCGTCAAACTCGTTGGTGGTAAGCGGTATGCTTTCATCCAGCATAGTGGTAACAACATCAACAAAGGGTACGTGTGCTACCAGACCACGGTATTTCTCAGGAGCCATATTAGCCACCGCGCCCATCAGCAAGCCACCGGCACTGCCGCCCATACCAAATACCTTGTCTTTGGCGACATACTTATTAGCAACCAGATAGTCGGTGACATCAATGTAATCAGTAAAGGTATTGATTTTATTTAGTAATTTGCCATCTTCATACCAGTGCCGGCCCATTTCCTGGCCGCCGCGGATATGGGCAATGGCGTAAACAAAGCCACGGTCGACCAGCGATAACACCGTGTCACGAAAACGCGGATCAGACGAGCTGCCATAAGAGCCATAGGCGTACTGATACAGTGGCGCGCTGCCGTCACGCTTAAAGTCTTTTTTATACAGCAACGACACCGGTACCTTTACACCATCGCGTGCGGTAGCCCATACCCGATCAGTCACATAGTTGTTTTTATCAAAACCACCCGGTACTTCAGTTTGCTTTAGCAGTGTTTTTTCACCGGTTTGCATATTCAGTTCAAACACGCTGGCCGGTGTGGTAAGCGAGGTATAGGTGTAGCGCAGTAAATTGGTGTTTTGCTGCGGATTGACTTCAAAGCCGGCGACATAGGCCGCTTCATCTGAGGCGACGTAAAACGCTTTATCCGGCGCGTTCCACGGCATCACTTTAATGCGGCGTAAACCGTCACTACGTTCATTAATGGCCAGGTAATTTTCAAAGGCTTCAAAGCCTTGGATAAACACCTTGTCGTCATGCGTAATTAACGGCTGCCAGTTATTACGATCACCAATGTTATCGGCAGCCACTGTCATAATACGATAGTTCGGCGCCTGCCAATCCGTTTGGATGATCCAACGGCCATTGACATGATCGGCACTGTATTTTACATCGCGTTCGCGCGCTGCCAGGCTGGTAAATTTGCTGCCAGGTTTGCTGGCATCCATCACCTGCATTTCGCTCGATACTGTGCTACTGGAGTAGATGATGACATAGTTGTCGTCGGTGCTGTTGCCTACGCCCATATAAAAACTATTGTCTTTTTCTTCATACACCAGCTTAGCTGCCGCCGGTTCCTGCCCCAGTTTATGCTGCAGTACCTGAGTACTTAGCAGGGTTACCGGATCATTTTTAACGACATACAACGTTTTGCTGTCTTTGGCCCAGGCGATGCTGGACGATAAACCCGTCAACACATCGGGCAAATCCTGACCGGTGCGTAAATCGCGTACTTTTAGCACATACTGCCGCCGGCCGCTGTCATCTTCCATATAGGCAATAAAGTTTTGATCCGGACTTACCTGCCAGTTCGACACCGCGTAATAGCTTTTGCCTTTTGCCAGCTCGTTAACATCCAGCATAACCTGCTCAGTACCGTCTTTTACCGCCTTACGCAGATAAATCGGATACTCTTTGCCGGTTTCATAACGACGGTAATAGCTGTAATCGCCCTTGGTGTAAGGCACTGAGCTGTCGTCCTGCTTAATGCGGCCAATGATCTCACTGGTCAGCTTTTCGGTTAATGGCTGATAGGCTTTGGCATACTGCTCGACATAAGCATTTTCCCGCTGCAGATAATCCAGCACCGTTGGCGAGGTGCGGCTGTCATCACGCAACCAATAGTAAGGATCCTGCCGATCGCCGTTCGGTGACGTTACGGTATAAGGTTGCTGCACAGCAACCGGGGGTTGCTGGCTAGCGGCACTCACAACATGCGCAGCGCATAAAGCGGCAAATAACACGGAATAAACAGCCGGTTTCATTGATATCTCTCCTGAGCAGACACTAAAAGCAGACAATAAAACGCAAACGTTAACACGCAATAGCCAGCAACACTATTCAACACAAATTGAAAAAGTGTAACGGTTTATGTAACAAGCTGGTTAAAGCGGGCCAACTGGCGGTACGGCTATTCACAAAATGCACAAAATGCGCTATTACTGTTTGGCTAACTACATACAAGGAAAACGAAAATGGCGTTAATGACCGTCGATCAGGTAGCTGAATTTCTTGGCGTTCAGGCAATACGGGTAGAACGGCTGGCACGGGAAAACCTGCTGGTACCCGCCGAAAAAGACAGTGATGGTAAACCAATGTTTAATGAAGAAGACGTAAAGCGGTATAAAACCCTGGCAGAGCGGCTGGGCGGGCTATAACGGCTGTTGCAACTGTTGCAGTTGTAATTGCCACTGCGCAGCCTGGGCCTGACAGCCCGGCTGTGCCAGATACCATAACCAGCAAAAGCCAGCATACAATACTTTCGCCGCTGGCAGTTTTGCTGTCAAATGCTGCAGTAAATCCGGCTGCTGCCGCAGCTGGGCATACTGTTGTAACAGGGCACTTTGCTGCGCTGTATCCAGCTTAAAATGCAAGCATAACGCGGCCAAATCCAGGCTGCTGTCGGCGCGTTGGCTATATTCAAAATCGAGCAGCCACAACTTGTTTTCCGCCCAGAGTAAATTGCCCTGATGCAAATCCATATGGCACAGCACCTCATCAACGGGCAATGCACTTAGCCTGGCTGCGGCCTGGCATACAACAGCAAACAGCGGCTTCGTTAGCTCAGCCTGCTTTGCTACAGCCTGCTGCAATTGCTGCAAATAGCTGCTGTAATCCAGTAGCGGTGTTTGTACCTGCAGTAAATGAAAGGGCACCAACAGTTGTAACAGCGGGGCGATGCCAAGTTGCGGGTAACTATAAGCGATAGCGTCGGGAATATAGTCGCTAAGCATAATCTGATAATGGTTATTCAGGCACAGCGGCGCCGGTGCTAAACCCTGTGCAGCGGCCGCATGCTGACAACGCAGCTCTTGCTGGCGGCACACAGTGGAATGCGCCGGATAACAGCGCAGTACATAATCTCCCTGCGCGGTTTTAACATGATAACTCTGATTGCTGTCGCCATGCGACAGGGCGCGCACTGCGACTGGAGGCTGGCTGACAAAAAACTCCAGCCGCTGACACAGCCGTGTTACACGCTCAATCTCACTGCCGGTTGCTGCTGATAATGACTGCGCCAAATAAAGTATCCTGCAATAGCTATAACGGTATACAGCATAAACAAGCCGGTAAGAAAATACAGATGTTTTTCGGCATACACGTAAATAGACACCGCATCTATTACCACCCAGTACAACCAGTTAGATACCAGTTTACGCGCTACCAGCCAGGTAGCGACAACGCTGAACACCGTCGTCTGGGCGTCAAGATAAGCAAAATCAGCTGCAGTATAGCTGGCCATAAAATGGCCCAACAGCACGCCGGCCAGCGCGGTAACCGCAACGAGCAGTGCATGACGTTGCCAGGGCCACTCGTATACCGGGCCGCGCGCATCAGGCGCACTCTGGCGTAGCTGCTGCCAGCGCCACCAGCCATACAGCGCCATACCGGCATAATACAGCTGCAATAACGCATCAGACAGCAGCGCCGATTGCCACATTATATGGGTAAACAACACGGTGCTTAACAGCGCTGCCGGCCAGCACCACAGGCTTTGTTTAAGGGCTAACACCACATAAGCCAGCGCCAGTAAGGTGGCTATCAGCTCCAGGCTGTGCATCAGTTGCCACTGCGCTATTGCCTGGCTCAGCAGCTCGTTCATGGTCGCAAGTCACCCTGAATAAACTTACAGACAAACACCACCTTGCCATAACGCTGAAACGACCACTTGATACAGGCTTGCAACGCCTGCATCACGCTGTCATAGTCGCCAAACAGTTGGGTGCTCATAGTGTTAGTCAGCACTGTAATGTCCGGGTATTGGTTTAGCTGGTCAATAAAGCCTTTAATCGGCGTGATGTAATCATCAGCCAGCGGATACTTACTTATTTCTACCGAAAGTTGCATAGCTTGCCTCTCAGAACTGATAACTGGCGCTAATGCCTACGCGGCGCGGCTCAGCAAATTGTTGATAAACATGGGGCTCATAGCCATCACGCGGATCGTTACCAAAGTAAAAGCCACGCACGCCAATATCCTGATCCAGGGCATTGCGTGTCCACAATGCCAACTCCCAGTTACTCAGTTGATAGTTTAAGCGTGCCCCCAGCAACTCATAACGCTGGGATCTGGCATTGTGGCCATCAGAAAAATAAAACTCATCTTTGCCCTGCAGGCTAAGGTTAAACGTCAGGCTGTCGCTGATATACCAGTCTGCGGCCACACTGTATTGAAAACGTGGCGCCTGGGCCTGCTCGCGGCCACTGAAATTGTCGCCATCCAGCGTAATGTAGCGCCCCAGTTTGGTTTTCAGCCAACTGGCAGATAAAAACAGCGCCAGCTGTGGATGCAGCTGCAGACGGTTTTCCATCTCAATACCATAGTTACGAC
Organism: Rheinheimera muenzenbergensis; assembly: GCF_036984005.1. Taxonomy (NCBI): domain Bacteria; kingdom Pseudomonadati; phylum Pseudomonadota; class Gammaproteobacteria; order Chromatiales; family Chromatiaceae; genus Rheinheimera; species Rheinheimera muenzenbergensis. The sequence goes on along the minus strand of NZ_JALAAR010000007.1, from coordinate 94,422 downwards.
CGCTACCGGCGTTATCAATAAAACCAGCAAATTGCGGGCCGCTATCCGGGTTTAACCAGCCTTTTACCTGCATATCATCGCGCCACATATAAAATGCCACTACCCTGGCCGTCAGGCTGTTATCGATTGCGCTGCCTTTCACACCAAACTCGGCGTTGTACAGGGTTTCCGGCTTAAAGCTGGCCTTGCTGCTTAATTCAGCTAAGTTGCCATCAGCCGCTTTGGCCAGCGCGTCACCGTTTACCCCACCGGCTTTATAACCGCGGGATGCCAGCAAATACACCAAGGCCTGGGCGTTAACCTGATAATTCAGGCTAACATTGGCGCCCCACATAGTGTCGTGGTTTTTAATGCTGTTGCCGCTGCTGTCGCGGTATTCATCATCATAACGTTCCAGCCGCAGGCCAGATACCAGGCTCCAGCCGTCCTGCAGTGGCGTAGTCAGCTCACCATACAAGGCAGCATTAACCCGGTTTAAGCTGCTGGCAAAGCTATCGGCCTGCCATAAATCCCAATTCCAGAACTGGCGGGTTAAATCAAAGCCTTTGTTTGCTGCATACAACCCCAACACCCAGTCACTGTTACCCAGCTTACCCTCTGGCGTAGAGGTAAAGCGGTAATCCAGTGTCAGTTGATCGCGCTCGCGCAAATAACGATCTGTCGTTGAATACTCATCCGGATGAATACCAACATAACTCCAGTCTTCGTCAAAACCGTAATCACTGTCTGCCGCCAGCCAGCTTAGCTGAGCCGATAAATTCGCAAAGGCTAAACCGCTGTAATCGGCTTGCAGGGCTACCGCTTTGCTTTGAATATCATCCTGGCCTGGTTGGTCGGATAAAGTGGTGCGGTTACGATCCAGCGAGAAGGCGTCATAGCCATTTTTTTGTTCAACAAAATGGCTGATCAGTTGCAGCGCCAGCTCAGCCGATGGCTGATACTGCAGTTTAAAGCGACCGGTAAATTCGTCGATATTATTGGTATCGTCACGGTTTAAGTAGGTATTTTTAATAAAACCGTCCGAGCGTTGATGCTCCAGCGCCAGGCTGTAACCCAGCTGGTCGTTGATACCATCGCTAAACTGGCCAGCCAGCTGATAACTGTCGTAGTTAGCCAGCGAGCCACTTAGTCTGGCTTCAGGTGTGTTGGTTGGGCCTTTGGTTGTCAGGTTTAACATGCCAGCCAGCGCATTGGCGCCAAAGCGGTTGGCTTGTGGGCCACGAAATACTTCAAGCTGGGCTAAATCGGCAATACCACTGATGCCCAGGCCTGAGTAGTCAATGCCGTCAATTAAAATGCCGACCGACGGGTTAATGGTGTCGACAAATTCGCTGCGCTCACCAATACCACGGATTTGCAGATAACGGCCACGCGACGCGCCGGCACTGAAGTTCACACCCGCCAGTTGTTGCAACACATCGTCCAGGTGCTGCGCCGAGGTGCGTTTGGCATCCTGCACACTGACAATGGCAACACTGCCTGCCACTTGCTGCACCGACTGCTGGCGAAAATCGCCCTGCACGCTGATGCGCTCAACAAAAGCCTCTGCTTCGTTGGCCTGAATAGAAAAACTGCTGCACACAGCCAAAGTAAGTAACGACGGGAAAAAGCGCATTGTTGTATGAATCTCCAGTAACAACAGAGATCACACCAGCTTGAGGAGTTAGCACCATCCCTCCGCCGGTATAATCCGGATCAGGTTATAAGGGTTCGCCTTGCGGCATCTCAGCTACTGCACCCCTTGGTTGCGCGGCAAGTGTAAAGCCTTTTATTTGCGCATGCAATGTGCAAAGGACGGCTAAACTCCTATAGTTGTAACGGCGTCATGTCGTATCCGCCTAACAGGGGCTGACAAGGACAGATTATGAAAAGCTATATAGAACGCGTTATTGCAGAAATTCCGCTGTTTTTTAACCACTTCAGCCAATGTTTATTCCGTCCCAAACGCTTTATTCAGCAGCAATTGGCGCTTGCTGAACACCCCGATGAGGTTAGCAAAGGCGTCGAATTTTTAATCCTGTCGTTTCTTATTGCACTGTTTATCAGCCAGTTACTGCCTGAAGCGGTTAATCCAGTAACCTTACCCGCTGACGACGCCGCTTTTACCCGGTTGGCCAGCAGTGCGCTGTTTGATTTATTTCTGCTGTTTTTTGCCGCTGCTATCAGCTTTGGCTGCCTGCGGTTGATGGGCGTAGCCAGTAGCTTTTTTGCCTATTTCCGCCTGTTTGCCTTTTTTTGCGGGGCCAGCCTGGTATTGCTGGTATTTGCCAATGCACTAACCAATATTGGCATGATAGATCCTGTGGTTGCCAAAAGCTGGATCCAACTGGAGCAAAGTGCACAGGCACTGAAGTCGGGATTAGAACAGTCATTGTGTCACACCGATGCCAACGGTGAGCTGATAGCCAACCCCGCCCTGGCCGAGCAAATGCAGCAAAAACTGACACAGACACAAACCCTGTATTTGCAGGCAACAGAGCGACCGCTGTTTATAACAGGTAACGTGCTGCAAGCCATAATGTACTTATTTCTGCTACTGTGGTTGCTTGTCGCCTGGTTTGCCTATGGTAAGCAGCAGCAACTTAGCAGCGGCAAAATCGTCTGTTCTGCGCTGCTAAGCCTGGGGCTAATTTATTTTGCCAACCTGCTGCTAAGCCTGATGCAAACCGGCAGCCAGATGATGGCGATATACCGGGCCTGCGCAGCGGTTTAAGCTGATTTAGCTGCCACGTTAAATACGCGCCAGTCGTCGCTTAATTGCATGGCCAACTGGTTTAACTGTTCACTGGCGTTGGCCGCACGGGCGGCACCATCGCTAAGTTGCACCACGTCATCATTTAGCAGATGAATATTCTGTGCTATGTCGGCAGAAACCCGTTGCTGCTGCTCTGTCGCGGTACAAATGCTTAAATTAGTCGCAGCAATGCTTTCTACCGCCGCTGCCAGCTCGGTAAAACGGCTGCCGGCAGTCTGTGCCAGTTGCACATTAGTATCGGCATCTTTGTGCGCTTGCTGCATCACCGTTACCGCACTGACCGCTTGTTGCTGCAACTGGCTGATCATCTTGCTAATTGACTCTGTTGCCTGCTTGGTATTGGCCGACAGCGTACGCACCTCATCTGCCACTACTGAAAATCCGCGCCCGGCTTCGCCTGCTCTGGCCGCTTCGATAGCCGCATTTAACGCCAGTAAATTGGTTTGTTCTGAAATTTTACCGATCACATCCAGCACACCGGAAATCTGACCGGACTCCTGCTGTAGCTGGCGCACTACCTGCGCACTATGCTGAAGTTGTTGCGCCAGGGCGCTAATGCCTGCCGCACTGTCAGCTGCCACATCACGACCGGCAGCACACAGGGTTTCTGCTTGCTGCGCTGCTGCAGCGGCATCTTTGGCATGTGCTGCCACGTCCTGCACACTGGCTCTCATCTGCCCGACTGCAGTTGCCAGCTGGTTAGCCTGATCCGCCTGACGTACCACGCTGTGGCTGACATCATCACTGCTTTGAAATACCGAAGCCGCCTGCTCAGTAAGTAATGCCGAACTGTTGCCCAACGTCACAACTAACTGCTGAAAATGGCCGATCATTTGATTTAGCGCCCGCGCCGCTTCAGCCACTTCATCAGAACCGCTGTCGTTGGCTCTGAGGGTTAAATCTGAGCTTTGCTGCACCTGTTTGAGCATATCACGCAGTGCCCACAGTGGCCGGCACACCGAACGCTGCACCGCCCAGATTAGGCCACTGATTAACAGCAACAGCAGCATACCACCAATACTATATGCATTAACCAGTTGCGTGGTAAAACGCTCTGCCGAGTCTCTTACAGTGGCGCCAGCCGCAATTTGCTGCTGAATAAAGGCTTCGGTTAAGCTGGTAAAAGCGGTAATACGTAGCTCTATTTCGTTGTTAACTGTCGACTCGTTTAAGATGCGCACTAACAGCGCGTCACTACCGGCATAACTTATCCACTCCTGGTAGTGTTTTATCGCCTTGTCAAAACTTTGGTCCAGCTCAGCATAAAACTCAGCGCTGTCTTGCGCCGGCCGGCTTTGCACAAAACCTTGCCAGTGCTGCTGCGCCCGGATCAGATGTTGCTTAACCACTTGTTCAGTGGCCTCTGCCGATGCCCAGCCGGTACGGTACTTACGAATGTCCTGTAATGCCGTTTGCTGCAAAGTTTGTTGCACTGCCATCACATCAGATAAGATGGCAAGATGATCATCATACAGCCGGTTAAATAACTTATCTTTTTGCTGCGCTGACCAAAACGCCGCCAACAGCACCAGCACTAACATCAGTAGCGGCAACACGCCCAACAACAACACCCGACCAGAGATTTTCAGCTTTGACAGCATAACAGGCTTGCACTCTCAGTGATTGATGGCGGCAGTCTAGCGGCATTTAATGACAAAATTGTGACAACCAACCACTGCGCCGCCGCGCCATCTGCAGCCGGTACAGATGACTTTAACCTGCCGCTACTCTACACTGCTACAAGCCGCCGGCAGCTAAGGAATAGCCATGTTTAATTTGCGACCACATCAGCTGCTGTTGTTATCGTTAGCGGCGGCGTTTACCACCATGGCACTGAAAACCCTGGCCTGGTATCTAACCGGCTCGGTTGGCTTTTTATCTGATGCGATAGAATCTGTCGTTAATGTCGCCGGCGCAGGCTTTGCGTTATGGATGATTAGCCTGGCGCATCGTCCGGCAGATGACGGCCACCCTTTTGGCCATAGTAAAGCGGAATATTTATCCGCCGCCTTTGAAGGCGGCATGGTTGTGCTGGCTGCGCTGGCAATATTTGTGGCTGCTACCGAGCGTTTAATCTTTCCCCAGCCGTTGGAGGCACTAGGTATCGGTACGGTGCTAACCGTGCTGGCCAGCCTGATTAACCTCGCCGTGGCGCAATTACTGTTACGCGGCGGCCGGCGCGACAACTCGCCGGCACTGGAAGCGGACGGCAAACACTTAATGACAGACGTCTGGACCACGGTTGGTGTTGTGGCAGGTGTTGGCCTGGCCTCTTACAGTGGGTACAGCTGGTTAGACTCGGTGGTAGCCATTGCCGTTGCCCTGCATATACTGCATGAAGGCGGCAATATTCTGTATCGCTCGATCAATGGTTTACTTGATAAGTCACTACCAGATAACAAAATAAAGGCTATCAGTCAGCATCTGGCTGCCATTGCCGGGCCCGACGTAACCTTTAACCGCCTGCGCACCCGCGCAGCTGCGTCGCTGCAGTTTGCCCAGGTAGATATGCTGGTGCCAGCGCATTGGAGCGTAGCACAGGCGCATAAATTAGCCGACGATGCGGAGCTGGCTGTGCAGGCACTTGGCGTTGAATTGATAGTACATATCGAGCCTAAATTTACGCCCTGACTGGAGATTTACCTGAACAGCGCTACAGTTAATACATCCCTTCTAGGACAATAAGAGCAGCAAGCAGTATGCTGATTAAGTATTCATCCGCCCCTGACAGCACTGATTATCAACAAAAGTTTTTTCACTTCCGCTTGCGCCGCCTGCTGCAGATCACCGGTTTTACATTATTTGGCCTCTTTATGGCAATGGTCGTCGCCAGTGGCACTACCAAACTGCTGATTTTTGCCGGCTGTATCGCTTTAGCCATTGCTCTGCTGTGCGCCCTAAAGCAACGGTTGTTGCTATCGGCCTATATTTTGCTATGGTCGATGGCAATAATGTTATCTGCCCTGGCTTTTAATTCCGGCGGCTTGCGCGATCTGGCTCTACTGGGCTTTCCAGGCTTACTGGTTTACGCCGCCTTACTCGGCAGTGTTGGTTTATTTTACTCTTTGCTGATTTTCGTGTTGTCGTTTTGCACTCTGCTGACCTGGCTAACGCTATCAGGCTACCTGCAGCCATTTCTCCCTACGTTAACCTGGCAACATCTGGTGTTTGTTGCTGTTATTCTGCTGGTAACCGGTTTTAGTGTTTATCTTATGGTACGTGATATGCGACTGTTGATGCAGTCGCTACAGCAGGAAAATATTAAGGTACGAGCCAGCCGTAAAGAAATAGAACGGCTGGCACATCATGATCCGCTCACCGAGCTACCTAATCGTATTCTTGGAGAACAACTCTATACTCAAATGCTGACTTACTGCCGGCAACATCAGCGACAATTAGCGGTGCTGTTTTTAGATCTGGATAACTTTAAGCCGGTCAATGACTCACTTGGCCATTCCGCCGGTGATTTGTTGCTGCGTGAACTGGCACAACGACTGAGCGCCCTGTTAAACGAACAGCAGCAAGTCATTCGGTTTGGTGGTGATGAGTTTTTACTGCTGGTGCCCTGTGATGCCGATCGTACTCCGGTCAGTTCACTGGCGCAAAACATCATCACCTCAGCCACACAACCTTTTAATATTATGCAAACCAATGTAGTGGTGTCTGGCTCTATCGGCATAGCCGTAGTACCGACCGATGGCACAGAATTCAATGTACTGTGCCGCAAAGCCGATCTGGCGATGTATAAAGCCAAAGGTGATGGCCGTAATACCTTTCGTTATTACGACGACAAGCTGGATCAGGACAATATTGATAAGTTTAATTTGCTACAACGCTTACGTCAGGCCATCCGGCAACAGGAGTTTAGCCTGTACTATCAGCCCAAAGTGGCGCTGCAAAGCGGCCATATACACTCCGTAGAGGCACTGCTGCGCTGGCCACAAAGCGATGGCAGTATGATAAGTCCGGCCGATTTTATTCCGCTGGCTGAACAATGCGGCCTGATTGCTGAATTGGGTAACTGGGTACTACAGGAAGCCTGCCTGGCTTGCTCCCGGCTCAGGGCTCAGGGCTTTAGCACCTTGCGCGTCGCGGTAAATTTATCTTATGTACAATTTAAAAACGACAATTTAGAACTCCTGGTGCAGCAGGCGCTACTGGCTGCCCGCCTGCCTGCGTCTGCACTGGAGCTGGAACTGACCGAATCCTTGCTGATAAGCGACACCGACTTAATCCAGCAGCAGCTAAATAGCCTGAGTAAACTCGGAGTAACCTTTGCCATTGACGACTTTGGTACCGGCTATTCTAACCTGGGTTACCTGCGCAGCTTCAACGCCACCACCCTGAAAATAGACCGCTCCTTTATCAGCTCACTTTGTCTGTCTGAGCGTGATGAACCCCTGGTGCAAGCCATTATCAATATGGCGGCCAGCCTGGGGCTGAAAACGGTAGCCGAAGGTATAGAAGATGAAGCCACACTGCAAAAACTGATTGCGCTGGGTTGTAACGACGGCCAGGGCTATTACTGGTCGCCTGCGGTACCCGAGCCGGCGCTGCCGGCCCTGTTAAACCGGCCGCCACAATAACGCAGCACGGTTGCCAGCGCCGTCTATACTTGATGCCAGTGCCGGCCCGATAGCGGCTGGGTTAGTTGACAGCACAGGAGCATCAAAGATGGCCAGAGACACGGAAATGGAACACCTGCATCCGCTATTCCGGCAAAAAGTTGAGTTGTTATTACAGGACCTGGCCAAAGCTAAACTACCGTTCAGAATGTTTGAAGGCTTTCGCTCACCGCAGCGCCAGCACGACCTGTACTGTCAGGGCCGCACTAAACCCGGTGCCAAAGTAACCAATGCCGATGCCTGGAGCTCGCTACATCAATACGGTGTGGCCGCCGATTTTGTTCTCTATATTGACGGCAAATGGAGCTGGGACGATAAAGGAGAACGCAAAGCCTGGTGGAAAAAACTGCACCAGTTGGCACTGCAACATCAGTTAGAGCCGCTAAGCTGGGAACTACCCCATCTGCAGTTACAGCAGATGCAATTAGCCCAGTTGCGCGCCGGTAAGTACCCTGCAGACGGTGATGCGGACTGGGCAGAGAATTTACAACACGCCATTGCAACTTGGCGTGGCACGCCAGGCGCCCCGCCTATGCCACTGGCTGCCAGCGGCCGTCCGCCCTTACCGGCTAATGCGCCTGAACCCCAAAGCCCAGCCACCACCCCAAACAGCACGGCCAGACTCGCCACAGTGACTGCACGCGATGGCCTGCGCCTGCGCGCCGGCCCGGGAACCCAATTTGATATCAAAACCACGCTGCGCAGTGGCCAGCAGGTTTATGTGCTGGCCAGTAGCGGCGACTGGAGCCAAATTGATATTGAAGGAGACGGCCTGGCCGACGGTTATTGTCATAGCGGCTATCTGGCGGTTAATAGCTGATAACTGGCCGCGCCGGTTAGCCGCTGCGTTTTAGCAATTGTTTCAGCCGATCCCGCAGTTGCTGGCCGTCGGTGTCGCCGGGTTCGTCTTTGTCTATTTCTACCGAGTAGTACAGCGCTTCCCGGACTTTTTTCAGCGCCTTAATATAATCCAGCGCTTGGGCAGCCGGTACATGGTCGGCTTTACTGCCATACTGGTGCGTAATCGTGATACTGGTGTCACTGGTATCGATATAGCGTTGATAAGAAAAGGCCGGATTATCAATATCCAGTTTTAACTCGCTCAGTTGCCAGTTAATTGGACTGGCTAACTGATAATGTACCCGGTGTAGCGCCTGGGCATTTGGCTCAACATACAGCGGCATTTTGCGTCGGGTGTTCTCCGGCAGTTGCAGAAAACGCTCCAGATAATCGCCAAACAATATCAGTTCTTGCTGTGCAGCCTGCGTATCCCAAAAACTCTCAATGGTAAAGTTAGCTTCTACCTGCAAATGGTTGCTGGCTTTGTCATCGGTAATTTTCGGCTCGTCCACTAAATCGGCCCCCGGATATTGCTGCTGATAGATCCGGGTCAGGTGAGCGGCATACTCTTTAGTGCCGTGCTGAGCTAACATATTGCGAAACGACTCCGCTTCATATTGCTGGAAGCTCAGTTGCACAGTTAAACTTACCGGCTCGCCGACAGCACCTAACTGATAACTTTCATTGCTTTCTAACCTGGCATCCACGGCTGAGGGCATCGGCACGGCTGTAAGCTGAGTCTCGCCCGGCTTCACCAGCAAGGCTTGCTGAAAATATTGCTGGCCTTTTTGCTGCAAGCTACCGTACTGCTGGCTACGGGTACCGTCGAACCAATAGTCTTTGCCATCAAGTGACAACCAGGTAATAACATGATCAAAGGCTATCGGCCCCGGCAAGCGGTCAACAATGCTACCCCGTGACGCGTTCGATACCAAAGCAGGATAAGCCGTTATACCGGCCTCGGCCAATAGCGCTATCATCAGGGTGGTTTTGTCTTTACAGTCGCCGTATTTGCGGGCAAATACCGTGTTGGGCGGGTAAGGTTGATGGCTGTTTAACCCAATTTCGATACCGAAATAACGGATATCGTTTTGCACATAGCGCACCACCTGAGCAATATACTCTTCTTTGCTGCTGGCGTGTTGCTGCCAGGTTTGCACCAGTTGCTGCAATTCATCAACCAGCGGCTCGTCAAACTGGTATAGCGGCAGCGCCCAGGACACAACATCCTGCCAGCGGCCAAACTCATTAAATTCAATAAACTCAAAGGGGTTATACCAGGGCGGATACTTATCTTCCACCTTGACCGCCGCCACCTGCTTTTGCTGCAGGCTATATTCGCTATGCTGGGCAAAACGGCGCTGTACCGGCTTAATCTGGCTGTTGTTACTGTAAAAGGCCAGATTATGTTGCTCCGTTAACAAACGCATATTCAGCTGTTGCACCGGTACAGACCAGTTCAGCGGGAAATAAGCTGAACGCTTGCCGGCATATATGGGGTTAGCACCGTTAAGCGAGTATTGAATATCAACAATATCACCGGGTTGCATATCACTAAGCAGCACCATGGCCGTGACATACCCATTGTAAATTTGCTGCTCCTGCTCTTGCTCGCGCTGCACCAGCCTGATGTCGGCTATACCCAGCTGCTCTTTAGCCTGTCCGTCGCGGGTAAGCAGAATACTGTGAAAGATTAATTGCTGATATTCCGGCGCAAAACTTACCTTGTACTGTGCAGTCTGCTCAACGCCGGCAATGGTATTGGCCTGCATAGCGATATGGGTATAGCCCTGGTATTCGCCATTCAGCCAGTTTACTTGTTCATCCAGCAACAAGTAGCTTACCGGCTCTGACTCCGTTGTTGTCAGTGGCTGATACTTTTGCTGTTCAACCCAGCTGGGTACCGGCAGCTGCTGATAGCTGAATCCCGCTTGCGACGTAGCCGTAGCCGTAGCCGTAGCCGTAGCCGTAGCCGTAGCCGTAGCCAGCGTTGAAAATGAAATAAGAAGTATCAAACTTGCTAAAATTCGCATTTAATTTTTCCTGATAAACTGCTGTTGCAGATCTGTCCAATGTCTATGCCAGCCCTGCCCCTGCAACCGCTCCGCTTCAGTGTGCTCTGCCTGCAAGCGCGACGCCACTGCATAAAGCGCATCCAGCGCTGCAATATCCAGAGTTTGCGAAAACCAGCGTGTCAGCAAGGCGTCAGGCGTAGCTTGCCGGCTAATCATCTCCAGCAACAGCTCCTGCCTCAGTTGCTGCTCTGACTCTGCGGCGTGTTCAAACAATACCTGGCGGGCCTCAGCAATGCTGCTGTCACTACTATCGTGCAACAGTACCATTAAACTCAGCGCCGCACTGGCTGATGGCTCACCACTTTCATGCGCCGCTATCAGCTCCGGTAATAAAGCTTCCAGGCCGGCTTTATCTTGTTGCTGTAAATACAATTCGGCCAATGCCGATGTCGCCAGATAACTTCGCTCAACCAAGGCCTGTAACAGGTTCCTGGCTTGCTTTGGTTGCTGGCTTTTTAGCAACTGCCGGGCCTGAAATAGCCGGGCAAAATCATACTGATTGCGGGCAAACATATCTAACGCCGCTGCAGTATATTGCGACGCCGTTATAGCATTGCTATTGTTGATATCGAGCACTTTTTTTATCCAGGCAAAATTATCGACATACCGATGCTCATAAGCCTGAGTTTCCGTATCACGCAGATAGAGGCGAAACAACAGCTGCGGGTAGTGCGATATCAATTCAAACTCAACGACCTGGTAACCGGCCAGTTCAAATAAAGTAAGGGCTTCACCGAGTTCACGCAGTTGCATCGGTTGTTGCGCTGTAAAGCCGGCACCTGACGCCAGCAACATATCACTTAACACCACTATTGCTGCCCAGTCTTGCTCTGCCTGCTCAGGTTGACTTGCAGCTGTGCACTGATAACGCAAATAGCGTACAGCGATACTGCTGGCATTTCTGGCCAATGCTTGATTTGCCAGCGCCAAATGCTCTGCCGAGCAGCTTTGATCTTCAGACCAGTTTTCCAGCTTATGTAGCGCTATCGCATGCTGCTGCAATATCGCGGCAGTCAGGTTGGCAGCGTAATCCTGATACGCCTGACGTAATTCAGTGGCCAGGCTGTCAGGCCGGGCTGCCGCTGCGGCACTTAGAGCGAGCAGCAGGTAACAACAACGAATCAACCGCACTTATCAACTTCCCTGATAACTATCAAACACCGCTTACACCTGGCTAAGCAGGCTAACGGCTGAGGTTGCACCAATTATTGCAACTTTAACCGGCTTAATACCTTTTGGCTACCTTGGTGTAAATATCTTGTGCTGCGATTAACGATTAACGCCCGCTGCGCGCGCCATTACAAGCCCAGATACCAGGTGGCGATAGAGAAATACAACACCACGCCGGCGACATCAGCTATCGAGGTGATAAGCGGGCCGCTGGCAGTAGCAGGGTCCAGCTTAAAACGGCTGAGTAAAAACGGCAGCGATAAGCCAATCAGGCTACCGGCCATAACCACCAGCATCATAGTCACTGCCACCACCACCGCAATAGCATAACCGCCGCGCCACCAGCCTAAACCGACTACCGCCGCCGCCATCGTCAAGCCGAGTAAACCGGCGATTAAACATTCCTTACCCAGCAAGTAGCCCCAATCCCGCAGCTTAATGTCGCCGGTAGCCAAAGCACGTACCATCAGCGTACCAGACTGGGCACCGGCATTACCGCTGCTGCCTATTAGCAGGGGTAAGAAAAACAGCAGCGCAATATGGCTGGAAATAGTGCCTTCAAAATAAGCAATGCCGGCACCGGAGAAGATATTACCAAACACCAGAATAACCAGCCACAGCACGCGTTTACGATAAAGTAAGCCGATGCTGGCATCTTTAACGCTGGTTTCCAGCTTGCCGATGGTGGCCGTTTTGTGAAAATCTTCAGTCGCTTCGGCGGCGGCCACGTCCATCGCATCATCGTATGTCACTATACCTACCATCTGATGCTCAGCATTGACAATGGGCAGCGCCAGTAAGTCATATTTAGCAATCAGTGCAGCGACATCTTCCTGTGGCATATCAACACTGGCATAGATAGGATCATGGTTTACCAGTTCATCAATTGGCATCTGCAGCGGTGCCAGGATCAGATCACGCAACGACACCACGCCAATCAACTGTCTTGCAGCATCGACGACATAGGCTGAATAGATGGTTTCTTTATCCGGCGCTTCGCGGCGTAATGAATCCAGCGCCTGAGCTACTGTCAGCTCGGCCGCCAAAATGGCGTAGTCCGACGTCATAATAGCACCGGCGGTGCCCTCTTTGTGCGAGGTCAGCCGCAACAAATCTTCGCGCTCGGCCTGCGCCAGCGCCGGCAGCAAGGTTTCGCGCTGCTCATCATCCAGGCGGTTAAATAAATCGGCCCGCTCGTCCGACGACATCTGGCGGATTATTGGTGCCAGCTTGCGCCGGCTGATCCTAATCGATAAGTTAACCTGTTCTTCTGCCGGTAAATAACCAAACACCTCAGCCTGCTCGGCGCGCGGCAATACGGTTAACAGAGTCCATAAATCCTGTGGCGCAAACTCCACCAGGGCAGCGGCTAAATCGGCCGGGTGAACATCATCAATTTGCTCACGCAGCAGTTGAACGGTATCCGACTCCAGCGCAGTGCGCAGCGTGGTAATCAGCGCAGGTAGTTCCATAACAACCTCTTACTAAAAACAGGCTTAGTAAGGGCGAACAACCTTGCTAAGCGAAATAATGGTATACACCAACGAAAGGCAGGCAACACCTGCTACTGGGCACGTCCATAACGTTGCTAAATCTCCTGGGTTAATTAACCTGTTGCACTATAAGCAAAAGATGGCACTATTTTATAAAGCATAGCAAGATAACTCAACAGAATATCCATGCCACAAAATTACAACGGGAGGCGATATCGTTAATGTTTCCTTCAGCACAGTGAACTACACTCGATCCTGTAGAAGTCATTGGAGCAATCTATGAAACCGATTTTCAGCCTAGCCATGCTGCTGTATACCTGCCAGGTATACGCAGACTGCCAGCCCGTTGCTGAAAATCAATTTCTTACCGGCGATGATGGCATAACTATTCGCAGTATTACCTTTAGCGCCAACAATGTCTTTGATTTAACCGACAAAGCATCGTTTTGGTTACATGAGTTTGCCAACTACACCCACACCGTAACGCAAGACGCTGTGCTGGCAGATGATTTACTGTTTAAAACCGGTGAGCCACTGCGGCTTGAAGTCCTGGCCGAAACAGAGCGTCTGTTGCGCAGCAGACGATATATCCGCGAAGCAGAAGTACGTATTACGCAGTATTGCGCCAATGACAACAGCGTAATCGTTAATGTCAGCACCTGGGACAACTGGTCGTTATTGCCAACTCTGGATTTTTCCAGTGAGGGGGGCCGCAGCAAAAGCGCCGTCGGCTTTGAGGAAGACAACCTGCTGGGCAGCGGTAACAGACTTAATCTGGAATACAAACACGACAGTGAGCGCACCGGTATTGGCTTTGTATTTTATTCACCAAACATGTTTGGCAGCTTCTGGAACAGTACCGTTGCCTACAGTAAAAACAGCGATGGCAACAATTATCAGCTCAGCATAAACCGGCCGTTTTACCGCTTGTCGTCTCCCTGGGCCCTGGGGTTTGAGCTGGACCGCACCGCAGAAGACATCTTTGAATACGATGCCGGTGACGAATACAACAGTTTTCAGCGCCAGCGCAACCATGCCAAAGCCGAGTTTGGCTACCGTTTGCATCCTGACAGCCATAACATACACCGGCTTAAATTAGCGGTTGAACTTGAAAACGTTAAGTTTTACAGCACTGACAGTACCTTTTTTGGCATGCCGCCGGATCGCAATTTAGCCAGGCTCTGGCTGGAATACGAAGCCATTCAGGCAGATTACAAAAAGTTGTTTAATATCAACTCGTTCAACCGTACCGAAGACTTTAATTTTGGCTGGCAGCTTAATGCCAGGCTCGGCAAATACAGCAAAGGCTTAGGGGCCGACGAAGACGCCCTATTCTGGCAACTCAGTAGCGCAAAAAACTGGCAGCTGGCAGCAGACTTGTATCTGCTGGCCGACATCAGCTGGCTGCAGCGCCAGTTTAAGCAAACACAATATTTGCTTAGCTCGCACTGGCAACTGATCAAACAGTTGGATGAATACCAGAGTGTTATAGGCAAACTTACTTTGGATAAGGGCCACAAGCTGTTTCGCGACGAGCCGATATACATTGGCGGTGACGATCAATTGCGTGCCTACCCCAGTTATTTCCGCAGTGGCGAAGCCAGGGCATTAGTCACGGCAGAGTACCGTCGTTATACCGACTGGTCACTGTGGCAACTGCTGGATGTGGCCTTTGCCGGTTATATCGATGCCGGTAAGGTTTGGCAAAATGCCGAACAAGATGCCAATACTGACGCCGGCAATACCTTAGTTGGTGTCGGTGCCGGTGTCAGGTTACTGTCTAACCATTCCAGCCGCGGCACTATGATCCATATTGATCTGACCAAAGCCATTACAGATAACGATAACGTTAGCGGTGTCGAGCTAAGAGTCACCGCAACCAGAAGCTTCTAGTTACCGCTGACAATGGCTACAGTAGACGGTACTGCGCTGTCCCAAACGGATTTCGGTTAGCGTTTCATTGCAGCTTAAACAAGGCTGGCCGCCACGGCCATACACCAGCAACTGCTGGGCAAAATACCCTGGCTTACCATCGGCCTGGCTAAAGTCTTTTAACGTAGTGCCGCCTTGTTTAATCGCTGCAGCCAGGGTGTCTTTAATCACCGGCAACAGCTTGGCTAACTGGGCCGCCGTTACCGCTTTGGCCGGTTTAGACGGCAAAATGCCGGCTTTAAACAAGGCTTCGTTGGCGTATATATTGCCCACGCCCACAACCACATGGTTATCCATCAAAACAAGCTTGGCCGCACTAGCACGCTTGGCAAATGCTGCCGTTAGGTGCGCCAGATTAAAATTGTCGCTTAGTGGCTCCGGCCCCAGGCTGGCCAGCAACGGATGCAGTTCGCCCTTTTGCTGCCATAGTACAGCGCCAAAGCGACGGGTGTCGTTTAAGCGCAGCAGCATGGCGTTATTCAGCACAAAATCGATATGATCATGTTTGGTCGCCGGTGTATCAACCGGCAGCACCTTTAAATGGCCCGACATGCCCAGATGCAGAATAATATCGCCCTGTGGCAGTTGAATTAACAGATACTTGGCGCGGCGGGTGACCGATAAAATCGGCTGGTTCAGCTGGGCCAGTACCTCGTCCGGCACCCACCAGCGCAACTGACGCTGCCGGGCCACCACTTTAACTAACTGCTGGTTTTGCAAATACGGGCTGATACCCTGGCGCGACACTTCAACTTCTGGTAATTCCGGCACTGCTACTTCGTCCTCTCGATTAAAAACAACTGCGCTGCCTGTGCTGCGGTTAACTGGTAAAACTGCGGTTGCCCGGCCCGCTGCAGTAAATAGCGCCCGTCATCACCGCTGCTATCGTTGTCCGGATACAGCAACCAGATCAGCGGCGCATTTTGCCCGACCAGCTGCACGCTGGCCTGCGCTACCGGCACCCGGCTTTTATCTGCAGCCACGTCAACCGCGGTAAGTAAACTGTGCTGCCAGGCTAGCGCCAGCTGCGCCGCATCTACCGTTTGTGTACCTTGCGGTTGCAATTGCCACTGCGGCCCGGCTTTAATTAGCCGTTGGTTGGCAAACGCCACCATCAGCAACTCGCTGTCGGCCGGCAGCAAACGCTGTTCGGCGTCAGTTGCATTAAAGTGTGCCAAACGTTGCGGAATGCCATATAACGCAAACATCAAAATCAGCACTGCAAAAATCAGCACGTTGTTCCAGTTACGGCGGGACAGTTTTATCATCTAAATACCTGTCAGCTAAGGTGACACGGCATAGTAACGTAGGCGGGGCTTAAAAAGCAAAAACCCGGCGTTGGCCGGGTTTCTGTGTTCGATTACTTGATTTTCGCTTCTTTGAAAATCACGTGCTTGCGCACTTTAGGATCGAACTTTTTGATTTCCATCTTTTCTGGCATGGTGCGCTTGTTCTTCGTAGTTGTATAGAAGAAACCAGTGCCTGCAGAAGAGACTAAACGGATTTTATCGCGCATTTTTTATTTCCTTACACCTTGTGACCGTTAGCACGCACGTCGGCTAAAACCGCATCGATACCTTTCTTATCGATGATGCGCATACCACGGGTAGAAGTACGTAATGTAACAAAACGGTTTTCACTTTCAACCCAAAAACGGTGCGTTTGCAGGTTAGGCAGGAAACGGCGCTTAGTAGCATTGTTGGCGTGTGAACGACGGTTACCCACCATCGGACCTTTACCAGTTACTTGGCACACTCTAGACATGTCAATAGTTCTCCAAAATTTCATCAGCTCGAGCTGTCATCACCCTTCCGGCCAAGAAGGTTGCCCCAAAACAAGAGGGCGCAATTTATACACGAATAAGCCGCCTTATTCAAGCGAAATCTTTCGCCCGCGCGCAAAGATCCGCCGTGGATCTATGCAGATCTTCACAGCCAGCCACGCTCTGCAAAGGAGATCACGTCAGCATCGCCCACGATAAAATGGTCCAACACCTTGATATCTACCAACATTAGCGCCTGAATTAAACGTTCAGTAATCGCTTTGTCCGCCCGGCTGGGCTCGGCCACACCGGATGGATGATTGTGCGCCAGAATAACAGCGGCGGCATTATGCGCTAAAGCCTGCTGAACTACAATACGCGGATACACCGGACTGGCATCTATAGTGCCGGCAAACAGCGGCTCAGCTTTAATCAGCCGGTGCTGGCTGTCTAAATACAGTAATAAAAACACTTCACGCTGCTCGCCACTAATCGCATGCTGCAAATAGCGCTTTACCGTGCCGGGGTCGTTAAACACAGTATCGCGTTGTATTTGCTGCTGTAAATAACGTTTACTCAGCTCCAGCACCGCCTGCAATTGCACAAATTTGGCCTCTCCCAGGCCTTTAGCGGCACAAAAATCAGTTTGGCTGGCACCCAATAAACGCCGTAACGAGCCAAACTGACTTAACAACTGCCGCGCCAGCGTTACCGCATCAGTACCGGCGATACCGGTGCGCAAAAAAATCGCCAGTAACTCGGCATCTGACAGCGCCATTGCGCCTCGGTCGAGCAGTTTTTCCCGTGGCCGCTCTGCAGCGGGCCAGTGTCGAATACTCATGCAATCACTCCCTGAATTGATGCTGAATTTGTGTTTCCATGCTATCTTAGCGCCAGTTTTTTCCACTTCCGGTGGCTCTGTTATGCAGCAAACGCTTGCCAACAAACGTATTTTACTCGGTATCAGCGGTGGCATTGCCGCCTATAAAAGTGCCGATTTAGTTCGCCGCCTCAAAGAGCGTGGCGCACAGGTGCGGGTTATTTTAACCGACGCGGCGCAGCACTTTATTACCCCGCTAACGTTACAGGCACTGTCTGGCAACCCGGTTAGCACCAGCTTGCTCGACCCGGCCGCCGAAGCCGCCATGGGCCATATCGAACTGGCAAAATGGGCCGACATGGTACTTATTGCCCCGGCCAGCGCCGATATTATCGCCCGCATCGCACACGGTTTAGCTAACGACTTACTCACTACCTGCATTTTGGCCACCGCTGCCCCGGTGGCGGTAGCACCGGCAATGAACCAGCAGATGTATAAAAACATAGCCACCCAACAGAATTTAGCCAGGTTAAGTTCATATAATTTTTACATTTACGGCCCGGGTGTAGGTGATCAGGCCTGTGGCGACACCGGCTCAGGCCGTATGTTGGAGCCGCTCGAGCTGGTTAGCGCGTTAGAAAAACATTTTTTAGCTGAACAGCAACTTAATAACATTAAAATTACAATAACTGCCGGCCCAACCCGCGAAGCCATTGATCCGGTGCGCTACATCTCTAATCACAGCTCGGGCAAAATGGGCTTTGCCCTGGCCGCAGCTGCAGCGGCGATGGGTGCCGACGTCACACTGATCAGCGGCCCGGTACAATTAGCTACTCCTGCCGGGGTAAAACGTATAGACGTTACCACTGCGCAGCAAATGCATGACGCCGCTATAGCGCAGGCAGTGCAGAGCGATATCTTTATTGGTTGTGCTGCGGTAGCCGATTACCGCGTGGCAAACATCGCTGATGAGAAGATGAAAAAGCAAGGCGACAGTGCGCTTGAATTAAAACTGGTGCAAAACCCGGATATTATTGCCAGTGTTGCCGCGTTAAGCACTAAGCGGCCTTTTACTGTCGGCTTTGCGGCAGAAACTCACAACGTACTGCAGTACGCCAAAGATAAACTGGCGCGCAAAAAGCTGGATTTAATTTGTGCTAATGACGTATCCAAGGCTGAGCACGGCTTTAACAGCGACAACAATGCTGTCACCTTGCTATGGCACTCTGGTGAGCTGGTGTTACCGGCACAAGCTAAAGCCAGCCTGGCTACAGCAATATTGCAACATATCCACAGCCAGTACTGCGCCAACTAATTAGCGTTAAAATACTATTTGTAATTAAAATAAAGAGTTAAGCCGTAAATGAAAAAAGCTATCGATTTAAAAATTCTCGACCCGCGTATTGGCACTGACTTCCCGCTGCCGGCCTATGCCACACCGGGATCTGCCGGGTTAGACCTGCGCGCTTGCTTAGATAGCACGCTAAACCTGGCGCCAGGCGAGACGGTGTTAATTCCAACCGGCTTATCGATCTTTATTGGCGACGCTAATTTGTGCGCCACCATCCTGCCCCGCTCTGGCCTGGGCCATAAGCACGGCATAGTACTGGGTAACCTGGTCGGTTTAATCGACTCAGATTACCAGGGCCCGTTAATGGTATCGATGTGGAACCGCGGCAAAGACAGCTTTACCATTGAACCGGGTGATCGTATCGCCCAGCTGGTATTTATGCCGGTAGTGCAGGCTGAATTTACTATTGTTGACAGCTTCGAGCAAACAGCGCGCGGCGAAGGCGGTTTTGGCCATTCAGGCAAAGCATAATTAGTATAAAGCACCGTTTTACCTAGCGCCGAAGGCCGGTGTACTTATGCAGCAGCGGCATGGATGCCGCGGAGCCTGAGAGGGCACAGGGATGTGATCCTTGAAGGCGGCGAAATAAGTATTTCCGGCTGCAGGCGCCTGCACCAGACTCTAAGTTACTTTTTTACAGGACACGCAATGCCGGCACCACGCAGTACAAACCGCAAAGAAGATATTCTGCAAGCCTTAGCCGCCATGCTGCAAAGCAACAACGGCCAGCGCATTACCACGGCCGCACTGGCAGAAAAAGTCGGTGTATCTGAGGCCGCGCTGTACCGGCATTTCCCCAGCAAAGCGCGGATGTTTGAAGGCTTAATCGAGTTTATTGAAGACACGCTGTTATCGCGCATTAACGTAATACTGGACGAGCATAAAGACACTGCCAGCCGCACCGAGCTTATTTTACAGCTGATACTGGTGTTTGCCGAGCGCAACCCGGGTATTTGCCGCATATTAACCGGTGATGCACTGCAGGGCGAGCAGGAACGCTTGCAAGAGCGGGTAGCGCAATTATTTGAAAAGCTGGAGACCCAGTTAAAGCAATGCCTGCGTGAGCGCAAGCTGCGTGAAGGTAAAGGCTTTAATATCGACGAAGGCGAACTGGCCAACCTGCTGCTGGCCACGGTAGAGGGTAAACTCAGTCAGTTTGTCCGCTCCGGTTTCACCCGTTTGCCAACCCAGCACTGGGCTAATCAATGGGCATTACTGCAACAGACTCTGTTTGGTTAAATTCCGCATCGGAGCACAGAGCAGCGTGGCTGCTGTGCTTTCGTAGCAGCGGCCAGTCAGGTGATAACGTCAGAGATTAGGCAATGCTTTCTTCGCCGGCTTCAAGGATCACATCCCTGTGCCCTCTCAGCCTGCGCGGCATCCATGCCGCTGCTACGAAAGCACACCTAATCCCTTCCTTAATTAACATTGCAAGAATTGGTTGGTCAGCAAAAAGCTAAACAAAGCGCTCGTACAGTGCCGCGCCCCATACCAGCGCCACGATCACTAAGCTGACAAACACCGCTGCCGAGCCCATATCTTTGGCGCGGCCCGACAATTCATGCCGCTCCAGACCAACCCGGTCAGTCAGTGATTCAATAGCCGAATTTAACAGCTCTACCACCAGTACCAGGCACCATACGCCAACCAACAGCGCAAACTGGCTAACAGAATTCGCCAGCCAGGCCGCTAACGGCACCGAGATAACGGCTAAAGTGGTTTCCTGGCGAAAGGCCGATTCATGCTTCCAACTGGCAGCAAAACCCTGCATTGAGCATTTTGCTGCTTTAATAATGCGGCCTAAACCAACGCCGTTTGGTTTTAACATCTTAGTTCACACCATACTGCGCCCGGTAGGCTTTCACGGCTTCCAGATGCTGCGCCATCTCCGGCTTATCGGCTAAATAGCTGATTAAATCCGGCAAGCTGATAATAGAAATGACCCTAGTATTAAAATCACGCTCAACTTCCTGAATCGCCGACAGCTCACCCTGGCCGCGCTCTTGCCTGTCCAGCGCAATTAACACGCCGGTAAGCTCAGCGCCCTGCGCCTGAATCAGCTGCATCGATTCACGAATCGCCGTGCCGGCGGTAATCACATCATCCACCAGCATAATACGGCCCTTAAGCGGCGAGCCCACTAAATTGCCGCCCTCGCCGTGGGTTTTCGCCTCTTTGCGGTTAAAGCAGTACGGCACATCACGGTTATAATGGTCCGCCAAGGCTACCGCCGTGGTGGTGGCAATAGGAATACCCTTGTACGCCGGGCCAAACAGCACATCAAACTCAAGGCCACTGTCTTGCAGCGCCGCAGCATAAAAGCGGCCCAGCTTGGCTAAATCGCCGCCGGTATTAAACAAACCGGCATTAAAAAAGTATGGGCTGGTGCGGCCGGATTTCAGCGTAAAACTGCCAAACTTCAATACCTGGCGCGACAGCGCAAACTCAATAAAATCAATCTGAAATTGTTTCATAGCCTGATCTTTACCTTCAAAGATTTTTACCTGTAAACCTTAAATCAGCCTTAAGCCAATACGCGCTTTTGCTCGTCGATAATTTCACGGATGGCATGCTTGCCTAAATCCATCATCTGCTGCATTTCTTCAAAGCTAAACGGCGCTTCTTCAGCGGTACCCTGAATTTCAATCACTTTGCCGGTTTCGGTCATCACGATATTCATATCGGTTTCGGCGTTTGAGTCTTCGGCGTAGTCTAAATCAGCCACCGCTGTGCCTTTATAAATACCCACCGATACCGCAGCCACCATAAAATTCAGCGGGTTGGTTTTAATCATGCCTTTAGCGCGCATATGGTTAAGTGCATCTACCAGGGCCACACAAGCACCGGTAATAGACGCCGTGCGGGTGCCGCCATCGGCCTGAATGACGTCACAGTCAATGGTAATGGTATTTTCACCCAGCAGTTTTAAATCTACTGCCGTGCGCAGTGCGCGGCCAATCAGACGCTGAATTTCCATAGTGCGGCCACCTTGCTTACCGCGTGCTGCTTCGCGGTCGTTACGGGTATGGGTCGCGCGTGGCAACATGCCGTACTCGGCGGTAACCCAGCCTTTGCCCTGGCCTTTCATAAAGCGCGGCACACCTTCAATTACGCTGGCGGTACAAATTACCTTGGTATTACCAAATTCAACCAATACTGAACCTTCAGCATGAGCGGTAAATTGACGGGTAAAAGTAAGGGGACGGATCTGGCTGGCGGTTCTGCCACTTGGACGCATAGCTGCACTCCTGAAATTAACAATGGCGGTTATTATAGGGTGTATCTAGTTTGAGGGCGAGCAATTCGCCAAAATCCGTTTTCCTGCGGTATACTCGGTGTTTATTTGTCGCCAGAGAGCCATTTATGATCCACAGCATGACCGCCTTCGCCCGTCACGAAACCAAAGCCAGCTGGGGCACCGCCCAGTGGGAAATCCGTTCGGTAAACCAACGTTACCTGGAGTCCTACTTTCGCCTGCCCGAGCAGTTTCGTGGCTTAGAAAGCCTGCTGCGCGACAAACTGCGTAATAGCCTGCAACGCGGCAAAATTGAAGTAAACCTGCGCTACCACGCCAACCAGGCCGCTGGCGAGTTAACGTTAAACGACGTATTTGCCGAGCAATTGCTGCAAAAAGCCCAGCAGTTACTGCAAAAAGCGCCGCAAGCGCAGTTAAATATTGCCGACATCCTGCGCTGGCCAGGCGTTATGGAAACGCCAACTGAAGATTTAGATAGTCTGCAAGCTGAACTGCTGGCCGGTTTCGACGCCGCCCTGCAAGACTTCCTCGCCGGTCGCGGCCGCGAAGGCGAAGCCATCGAGCAAATGATCCAACAGCGTTTAAGCGCAATTAGCGAACAGGTCGCCTTTGTGCGCGGCCACTTGCCACAAGCGATGCAATGGCAGCGCGATCGTATTGTAAACCGCTTAAACGAAATTAAAGCCGATATAGAGCAAGGCCGGTTAGAGCAGGAAATGGCATTTTTAGCCTCTAAATCTGACGTCGCCGAAGAGCTCGACCGCCTCGATGCTCACATCAAAGAAACCCGCCACACGCTGAAAAAAGGCGGCGCCTGCGGCCGTCGCCTCGACTTTATGATGCAGGAGTTTAACCGCGAAGCGAATACGCTGTCGTCAAAAGCCATCAGCACTGAGATCACCAACGCCGCGGTAGAGCTGAAAGTGTTAATTGAGCAGATGCGCGAGCAAATTCAAAACATTGAATAAAATCAATATTTTAAACATAAAAACCAACTTCTTGGTCTGTTGGTTCGGTAGGTGAATTGCCTCTAAGTATTCATTTTCACAGTGAGTATTTTGAGGTAACTCGTCGCAGCAAAGTCTTTTCAAACTTCCGATTTAATTCACCTCCAGGCTTGATACAGCAATCAACCAATATGCTGCTTTGTCAGCAACTGAACAGTTTTGAGGGCATCAGACCAAGCAACTGGCTCAGGGTGATAAACCAAGGGTCCGATAAATCGACTATAACGTTCAGCGTATTTGGGGTCTTTTAACTGTGCCAAGCCAAATAACAGTTCATTATCAGGGTCAGCTCTAAACTCAGGATGTTGCTCGCCAAACTGAGCCACATCGGTCGCTATCACCACGTCGATTAATTGTTTGAATTCTGCCTTATTCTCTAGCTCAGCCTCAATCTGATAGAGATCGTAAGCGTGGCGGATCAACTGATCGTCATCCTGCCGCTCTGAAAAACGGGTAGCTAATGCAGTTCGGCGTAGCAGCGAAACAAGTTTCTCAGCGGCGGTTGATTCAAGAGATACACAAGCAAACTGTTCAATCTCTGGCGCCTGCTTTGTTACCTCAGCATAAAGCGAACTAACTGAGTGGTGCGACGCCGGCTGTAACAGCTCTGATTCTGTCAGTTCTAATTGAATATGTGTACGCAGTGAGTCACTGGAAGGGTATGCATTTGGGTAATTGAGCAGCAACTGGAAAAAACGACGTTCATTTCGGATAACTGCATCCTGGCTCTGAGTAAAAAGCCCGCTACTGAGTAATTGGTTCGTAATATTGAGGTGGATACGCTTTCTAAGTGCTCTTTGCGCAGAATTACTTAACTGCTTTGTGGCATCGTCAGGCACCAATTTTAAATCAATGTCCTCAGACATTCGGTGCGTATGTTTATATACCTTAGCGAGACAGGTACCACCGGCGAATACCAGTCGATATCCCTCTATTTCAGTGGTACTGAGCAAGCGTAGCAGTTGTAATAGGAAGTAATCTTTTTCGACGATAGCCGGGTCCGTGATATTAAGAACATCTGCAACCTCAGCAAAGATGACTGGTTCGGGCAGCATTATGAGCGCTGCTCGACCTGAAGTTGCATATTGCGCAGAGATATTTTGCGGTTAAAGCGGCTTTTTACGATAACTTTGGCATTCACAGGAACCTGAGTGGTTTCACCTTTGTTGTAGCGCACCAGTTCATCGGATGGTTGCCAGGCTACCCCTAATCGCTCCAGTGCTTGTTCAGATACCGCCTTAAAACCACCATTAGATGCCAGCATAGGTTTACCCGTGATGCTGCTTATCCGGGCTTTAGCATATAAGCCATAACCAATTTTCAGTAGCTTACCCTCAGCCACTAACTCTCGAAGTGCCCGTCCTACCTGATCATAGCCACCCAATTGCTCAAAATCAGCGCGCAGAAAAACATCCTGCTTAGTACGACTAATTTGCTGCTCAACCTGTTGCTTTAAACTTAACTTTGGCACAAGGCACCTCCGGTATAACATTGCCTAAGCTTAGCAAAAATACGACAAACTCCCAAGCAAAAATACGACACTTTGCTCAGCACTTCGTAAACGAAGCCCTTTGCAGATAGTAAACACTGCAATTTGTAGGATAAAATCAATTCGCTAAGCAGCCAAAGAATCAGCTAGAGCTTTAAGATGAAAGAAAACCTACTTGCAAAATATGGTGTTACCGAACCTGTTCAACGGCCAAAGATCCAGCCCGTTAAGCAGCTCGACTTAGATACACCTGAAGGTAAGCTAATCGTTTTGAGCGAAACAAAACGAATGATGCAGATACATAAAAACACCTTTAAACGTTTAGCATGCCTGTAGTAGCAATAGATGTTTTCTGTTATTTGAGCAACAACACAAGCAACTAAAAAACGGTGGGAACGTCTTCCCAACTGCGCGGGCCGGCGATTAAACCACTGCCAACATCAGCCAGCTCTTCGGGAATTTCCGTCGTAATTAATTCATCAGACCATTTTTGCGCTTTGGCTAGTAGCCAGGCTTCAAACTCTGGCATGCCGCGTTCTGGTCTGTTCTCCGTCATCACTGATACCGTTGCTTACGCTGAGCAATTAATAATTCAATCTGCGCAGTTACCTGTTCAACAGAAGGCTTAGCACCTATGGCTTGCTGCTCATCAAACCACTCCAGTACTTCAACGTTAACCAAATAGGATAATTCATGGCAGTATTGCGGTTGGCGCACCCACACTTGCGAAGCAAAAGGCGAAGGGTTCTCAAGCTTGCTGCAATGCGTAAAACCATTTTCTGATACATAGCCTGGCAACCAGAACCCCAACACAATACGCACCGCAAAAGCCACGGCCAATAACACCAGCGACATTTTTACCCACAGCGCAAAATGCCGCTCAGGCAAATTACCGAAATGCCGGCGTAACATAACGTAAATTGACAGCAATAAAATGGGTGTGGCAATTAAACCAGGTATGACCATCATGGAGACTCTGAGGTAAAACGCTTGCGCATCCAAACTGCTGAGCCGCTGTAAAAACTCAGCAGCAAAAAAAGCGTAGCCAGCAGTCATCGCCAACATCACTATCGACAAAAAAATTGCCAGCGCTTTTTTACGCTCAAAGTGCTCAGTTTGTTGCGGCATTATTCTAAGCTCCACTTCGGAACCGCAAATAACTTATGTAAAAACGCTAGCGTATCTTCGCTCCACTGAGTTTTTAACTCTTTAGATTTCATTTCTGCTCTGAGTATATCACTTTCAATTTGAGCTTGAGCTTCTGATAGCATCTGAGAAATATGGCGGCCAAGTTGTATATGCTCATCAATGAACAGAAACAGAGTTGTTGTGAGTACGCCAACGGCCAGTACGATTAAAAGTGGCCCAATGATCAAAGTTGCAGAGCCTCCTGCAATCAAGGACAAAAAAGCCAGAGCTATCGCCGAGGCGGCTCCAGCATAAATAACATCTGCCGCTACACCGCCCACAAAGTCATGCCAGGTTTTCTGATCGTTTAGCAGCTGATCAACAGCATGAAAGCTCACTGATAAAACCAATGTAAGTACGAAGCCTGTTCGAATCGATTTAACCGCATCTGCCTTACCGATGCCCATTGACACAACTTTGGGGTGGCTAGCCAAATAACGGCTGCCGGTCAGGTGCCGCCGCAGTGCCGCATAACCTTTAATCACAACATAAGTACGACCGTGATAATTTTTAATCTGGTATTTCGTCAGTACATTGCCGCTTTTACTCAAATCTCTTGCCAGTACAGCTAACGCTGCGCTATCTAATAAACTTGGCGCAAATGAAAGAAGACTTTTCAACCCACCGCCTCTGCGTTGCCACAGTGCTTTTACGCCAGTATTCTCTTGGCTAAGCGTTTCAAGCCAAGACAAAATCTGCTGTTCCGTTAAGCCTTGTTGCAGTTTTATATTTACCGCCAACTCAAAAAATTCGGTTTCATTCATCACAAACATAGAGTGTGAATTGGCCGCAAGCGCCTTAGCCAGCGCTTCTCTTTGCCGATTTTGCTGCGCTTGTTGGCGGATTTGACTGGTACGTTGGATATCGTAAAGAGTTTTCATTATTCGGCCTCATCCATGAAAAGCAAAAATATAACACATTTTACATTTTAAGAACAATTATCAAGCAGTAATTACTAAGCTTTTAAATCAGCGGTAACAGAGGTAGTATCAAAGCGTTAATCGAGAAATGTCAGCAGAAAAATGTCATCTGAAACAATAGATTATTACAACCGGTATGCAGTGGAATATGCCCGGGAAACAACCAATTTAGATATGGCTGCTCTGTACGCCGCGTTTTTACCTATGGTTGCACCAGGTGGCTATATTCTTGACGCCGGTTGTGGCAGCGGCCGTGACGCAGCTTATTTTAAACAGCTTGGCTTTGCTGTAAGCGCTTTTGATGCCAGCAAAGAGTTAGCGCGCATTGCCAGCCAGCGCCTGATGCAAACAGTCAACGTGCGAAACTTTGAGCAGTTAAACGAGCACGAGCAATATGACGGCATTTGGTGTTGCGCCAGCCTGCTACATGTTTCAAGTGACACCTTGCCTTCAGTATTTTGTCGCTTACAACGGGCGTTAAAGCCCGGTGCAGTGCTTTACGCCTCTTTTAAATACGGCGATAGCGAACGGGAAGTAAATGGCCGGCGTTTTACTGACTTAAATGAGGTACAACTTGCCGATGTACTTACCAATACCGCCGGCCTAACCCTTATTAAAACCTGGCTGACGCAGGACCAACGCAAAGAACGTAGCCATGAAACCTGGTTAAATGCACTTATTTCAAAGGATACTGAATAGCCATGGCCGGCATGCAGCAACAACTGGATTTTATTGCTTATATTCAGCGCATGCTGAATGAAGGTGAATTTGTCGCTACCTATAAGTTTGCCTTGCTGCATGCGATTGCCGACGTCTGTGTCGAACAGCCACTGCAGCAACCGGATAGCGAACTTGTGATCATGTTAGATGATTTGGTGGACAAATTTATCCTGCTGTACTGGCACCATGCCATGCCTTTTGCCGCGAGTTCCAACGGTGATGCAGCACTGCTTAAGCAAAATGCAGGTAAGCAATCCAAAGTTATTAGCGTGCTGTACGAGTGTCAGCAAAATGATATTCGTAATATCCGCCAATTAAAGCAAAGCCTATACTGGCCAGCGATTTACCGAGCTACGCTGGCCACATTAAAGGACGGCCCGCTATGGCGCTTGCAGATCTTGTCTAAGCAAGCAGAGTGTTTTCTGTACCCGCATACCAATAACGGTAAATTTATTAAGCTGAACTCTGGCATCGCTTATTCATTCCGGCGCTTTTATGACTTGGTGGTGTACCTGGCAAAAAATGCCTGGCTGCAAAAAATTCAGAGCATTAAAGACAACCAACAACTGATAGGCCCACAAAGCCAGTTGCAGCAGTTTTTGTTTGGTGTGGATCGTAATGCGTTGAATAAAGCCCGACCTGTGTTGATTGAGATCCAGCGTGGTCAGTGCTTTTACTGCAATAAACCGCTGAACGACCAACGTAATGCCGATGTTGATCACTTTATTCCGTTTGCGCGTTACTCAACCGACCTCGGTCATAATTTTGTCGCAGCGCACAGCGCTTGTAACAATAGCAAACGTGACCATCTGGCAGCGCCGCGACATCGGGACAACTGGCAAGAACAAAATCTGGTAATGCACTCAGCTGTACTAAGTTCTGAGCTAGCAGCTTACTTTTACTGCGATGCAGAAAAATCACGCGCAGTAAGTGACTGGGCATACGGTGTTGCACAGGCGAATGGCGCTAAATTATGGCTGAGCAAAGATGAGTTTGTGTATGCTGACGAATCAACAACTGCAGTAGCAGCTAAACCACTGATACTGCCGGTTAGCAAAGTTGCCGCCAATGATCAGGCCGTTACAGAGTCGGCCGCTGACAGCCTGATGCTACCTTACTTTCCTGAGATCAAAATTGCCTGCGGGCATTTTAAAACCGGAGATGCCGGTAATGCAGAACACCTTGTCGCCCCAATTGGCTTTGGCACGCTTAACCCGCACAAGCATTTCTTAGCCCGCGCCAGCGGCAACTCCATGAACGGTGGCAAAAATCCTATTCAAGACGGACAACTACTTTTGTTGGAGCTGATTAGCCCAACCAGTGCTGGCTCATTGCAAAATTGCACTGTTGCCATAGAGCGTCAGGATGAAAGCGGTGACAACCAATATCTACTACGTGATGTAAAGAAAGTTGCTGACGGGCAATACATGCTGATCGCCAAAAACCCGAATTATCCACCACTGGCAGCCGATGAAACTATGCGAACTTTTGCCAGATTAAAAGGTATTGTTCAATAAACTACATCAACTTATTTGGTAGTTTCCCGTCGCAATACAAAGTAGGCAGTTTTTAAATAGCAAAATTGAAGCGCGCCCGCAGGCGCAGCAGATTATGGTGGCGAATTTGGATGAAGTTAAACAACATGCGTTTTAAGTAAGTAGTTAACTGGCATTCTTATAAGCTAACAACGAAACACTGCCATCGCTTAACCATTCAACGCCCAGGTTACCGTCTTCAATCAGCAAGCGGCCTTGCCGGTTTGGCCTGATACGCTGGCGCTTGCGTTGTTCAAGCAGGATAACATCATTATCCATAGCTTTCGCCGTAGGCTCTGTTTCAGTTTAGTCAGATTGGCGGCCAGTAACAGCTATGCGACTCGCCCTACTTCGAGTTTTTAGTAATTTGATGACTTACGGCTTAAAACCAATAAAATGAAACTATATTTTCACAAAACAACTAGAAAGGAAATTTCAGTTTCAACATCATTCCGTTGTGAATTCTAATTTGCCACTTTACTTAACGCTAAAAATGAAACTATAATTTCACTAAATTTATATTAAAGAAAATATAGTTTCACCCCATGGATACTATCGAATCAAAAACAAAACGCACTGCTGTCGTGTTCCCCAAGCACAAAAAGGTGTTAAGCATCTTGGGTGAAAACTTAACGCTAGCGATGAAGCGACGCGGCATTACCCAAGAAATGATGCATAGCAGAACAGGGCTGTCTAAACCGACGCTACGAAAAATCTTTAAGGGTGATCCTTCCGTTTCGCTTGGGCACTATGTCAACGTATTAGCGTCCCTCGGCTTACTGGATGACCTGGCTAAAGTCGCCTTTGATGACGAGCTGGGAAGAAAGCTGCAAGACATTCAATTACTGAATAAAAAATAAGAGCAGCAATTATGGAAATCTATGTTTATGCAGATTGGACTGAGTCAACTGATCCTTTATTGGTCGGTACTTTACGCTCGTCTAAAATTAGAGGAAAAGAGCATTTCAGCTTTAGTTATGATGAGAAATGGCTAACCTCCGACTATGTCCGGCAAATTGATCCCTCTTTAAAGCTATTCGTTGGCGAACAGCATGCGCTGGGCGATAAAAATTTCAAAACATTTCTCGACTCATGCCCTGATCGTTGGGGACGGTTGCTAATGCAACGTAGAGAAGCGGTGATTGCCAGGCGAGAGAAGCGACGAGCCAAAAGCCTGAACGAGACAGATTACTTACTGGGTGTGCATGATTCATTTCGTATGGGCGCACTGCGCTTTCGCACATCGCCAACGGGCCCATTTCTAGACAATAGCCATGAGCTATGTGCGCCTGCAATAACCCGCCTGCCCGAGCTACAACAAGCCGCCAATAAATTAGAGGAAACTCCTGATTTAGATAATCCAGAATATCTAAAATGGCTTAATATGCTGATCTCACCGGGTTCATCATTAGGTGGCGCCAGACCAAAAGCTTCAATTAGAAATCACGATAACAGTTTGTGGTTAGCCAAGTTCCCTAGTCGTCACGATGACTACGATATTGGCTTATGGGAGTTTCTTGTTTACCAAATGGCCACTGAATCAGGCATCGAAATGGCAGAATCCAAAGTTGAAGCCATAGGTAAGCATCATATTTTTTTAACGAAAAGGTTTGACCGCACTACATCTGGGAAACGACTTCACTTCAGCTCTGCAATGACTCAGCTTGAGTACTTTGATGGTCAGGATAATGGCGCAAGTTACTTAGAGCTGGCTGAATTTCTGCTACAGCACGGCTCTAATACTCAGCAAGACCTTGAACAACTTTGGACAAGAATGCTGTTTAACATCATGGTGTCGAATTGTGATGATCATCTGAGAAATCACGGATTCATTCTAGAGCCCACTGGATGGCGGCTATCTCCCGCCTACGATATCAACCCTATGTTATACGCCACTGGCTTACACCTTAATATTGACGATGTGAGCAATGCGCTCTCTATAGATTTGGCATTTGAAGTTGCAGAGTATTTTCACGTTAACGCGAGTAAAGCAAAAGCTATCCAGCAAAGATTGTTGAGGGCCGTCTCAAAGTGGGAAAGCCTTGCCCAACAAGCTGGTGTCAGCAAAGAAGAAAGAGAGCTATTGCGCGACTGCTTTTTACTCGATTAGAACCTGTAGTGATCAACTCATTTTTGACCACTTCCTTGC
Source organism: Rheinheimera muenzenbergensis (assembly GCF_036984005.1). Classification (NCBI taxonomy): domain Bacteria; kingdom Pseudomonadati; phylum Pseudomonadota; class Gammaproteobacteria; order Chromatiales; family Chromatiaceae; genus Rheinheimera; species Rheinheimera muenzenbergensis. The sequence continues at coordinate 63,335 of NZ_JALAAR010000007.1, read as the reverse complement.
AGCCAGGCCAATATCGCGCCCAATTGAGATTGGGGCAACCTTCAACTCGCATTCTTGTAAGACAACAACGACACACTGCCATCGCTTAACCATTCAAGGTGCAACTGGCCGGCACTGAGTAGCAGGCGCCCTTCGCGGTTTGGCCGGATACGCTGGCGCTTGCGCTGTTCTACCAGGTTATCTAGCAGTTCTAAAATGGCGCCTCTTACGCCTGACTGTTTTAGCATTTGGTTATCGGCTTCGGCCAGGTGCCAGGCGGTAGCGGTTAGCATCGGCGAGTCGGCTTCGGCGACAAAGCTAATGCTGCCGCTAAGTTGTTGTAATAGCGGGAAGTTGTGACGCAGGGCTTCCAGGCACTGCTGTTCAAGCAGGATGACATCTTTATCCATAGCTTTCTCCTTAGGCTCTGCTTCAGTGTAGCCAGATTAACGGCTGGCAACAGCTCTGAACAGTGAGAATATTTTTGATATGTACGTTAAGCATACGGATGGCAGATTAGCTTAGCGGAAAACTTTAGCCGCTTTTACTGCAGCGCCAGTTTAAACCACTCCAGCTGCGTTTCGGTTACCTTGCTGGCCCGCCCTATCATATTTAGCACTGCTATAAGATCCTGATTTTCTTCGTTATCCAGCAGCTTTTTAACCCCCAAGCTCCAGCGGGCAAAGTCACGTTGCTGTATCGGCTTTCGCATTAGCAGGCGCACATTAGTGTGGCGTGAGTCACGGCCAATACTGGCGTAAAGTGCATCGACTACCGCCGCTTCGCCTTCCAGGTACTGCAGAAAATAACGCTCAGTAAACAGTAGTGCGCCGGTAATATTGCGCCGGTGATTATTAGGTTCGGCCCGTAACTTTATTTTGGTAATGGCGGCGTCATCAGTGCCGGCACAGCGTTCACTGATGTAGACCAGCTGGATTTCATCTTTCTCAATGGCAGTTGTTGTCACAGCACTTTTCCTCAAACCTGAGTGCCATTGTTATAACCGCCACTTTGCTGCAAAGCAATGCGGTAATAGCTATTGTCGGCCGGATTGACGCTTATTTGCCTGCTGACGTTAATCTGGCTCTTTGTTTTCTGCCAAACTGGTTCTTTTGGCTAAGCGGGTGCTATGCGATGTTACCTCTGGTTATTTTTTAATCAGGATTGATACAATGAAAAAGCTGCGCAATACCCTGAACGCTGCCCTGCTGCTACTCTGCCAGCTGGCGGTTGCCGACACCTTATTCAGCGAAGATTTTCAGACAGGCCAATACAGTAGCTGGAGCCTTAGTGGCAATGGCTACGACGCCGCCAATTTATATAGCGGCAATTACTCGCTACGGCTGGATGGCTTGCGCCAGGCCAGCATTGCGCTAAATACCAGCGGCTATACCGATGTTAGCCTGGACGTTGATCTGGCGGCGTTATATCTGGTTAATGGTGACTACTGTTATGCCGATTACTCCACTAATGGTGGCAGCAGTTGGCAAAACTTACTTACCGTGGCCAACGGCCAGGACGACGGTTTGTTTCGTTCGGCCAGTATGGCGAACGGGCTGGATAATCAGGCTAATCTGATGCTGCGCTTTCGTGCTTATAGCCTGTACGGCAACTATTGCTATGCCGACAACATCCTGCTGAGTGGCACCGTCGCAGAGCCGGTTGAAAACTGTGATTACGATTGCCTGCCCGGCACCGGCGCCGTTACGCGCAGCGCACTGACTTACAGCCAGCTTAGCGGCACGGCCGCTGTTGGCCTGCAAAACTACAGCCACTATGCAGTGCCCGCTAATGCGGCTAACCCGCTGAACCAGTTTAGCGGCACCTTAACGCTGAGTATTGTTAACGGCACTCTGACCGAACAAGGCACGGCGCTGGCCGGCAGTTACACTAACCCAAACCGTTTACCGGATTTTAGCTTTCAGTTTATCCAGCATGGCACACACCTGATCCCGCTGCAGCGCCAGCTTATTACTACCAGCCATCCGTCCTGGGAATATTTGTTACTGCCCGGCCGGGTATGGCAGGAAAACGGCGACAATGGTTACAGCCGCGTGGCGCTGCCATTTGCCTTGCAGGAAGTAAACGCCAACTGCACCCACAATGGTGTGACGACGTTTTTATTTAAAGACGATGGCAGTGTATCAAAACTGGCCTACCAGATAGCGCAGGAAACCTGTCAGTATTTTAAATTTAACCTGCACGGCAAAGTAAACGCCAGTTACCAAAGTGCCGTTATCAGTAACGCCGCAGCGATTAAAACAGCGTTTGAACAAGAGCTGGCCGCACGGCTGCCGGTAAAACCGCTGAGTGCTTTGGCCAGCGACTACCCGCAAGCGGGTGTTGTCATTGCCAATATCGGCTCCGACCAAAGCAGCAGCCATTTATCGGCCTATGGCGTGTACTACAACGGCGTGCACTATGCCGGCAACTGTAGCAGCCGTCAGGGCGACTATCCGTTTTGTCAGCAGATGGTGTTGCCGTCTTACTCTACGGCAAAATCGGTGGTTGCCGGCTTTGGCTTAATGCGACTGGAGCAGAAGTACAGCGGTACCCAGCGCAATCTGGCGATCAGCAGCTATGTCAGTGAATGCGCGGCCAGCCGCTGGGCCGACGTCAGCTTTGGCCAGACACTGGATATGGCCACCGGCAACTACAACTCTGCCGGCGCGTCGGTCGACGAGGGCGCCCAGGCTACTATTGATAACTTCTTCCTGGTCGGCAGCCACCAGTTAAAAATGCAGCATGCCTGTGGCTATCCTCGTAAAGCGACGCCTGGCAGCCAGTTTGTTTATCACAGCTCTGACAGCTACATCTTAAGCCGCGCTATGCAGCAGTATTATCGCACTCTGGCCGGCAGCACGGCCGATTACTACACCGACTTACTGGTAAACGAGTTGTGGCAACCGCTGCAACTTAGCCCGCTAACTTACAACAGCAAGCGCACCTATGATGCGGTGGCACAGCCCTGGGCCGGCTATGGCCTGAGCTTTATCAGCGATGACTTAATTAAACTGGGCCGCTTTGCGTACGAGCAACAAGGCAAGATCAACGGCCAGCAGCTGCTGGATGCCACTATGCTGCAGGATGCAATGCAACTTGGCAGTAATGGCGGCCTGCCTACTGAGCCAGGGAATGGCACGGCCAGCAGCCGCTATCGCTATGGCTTCTGGGGGTATGATTTAAGTGATTCCACTCAGGTAAATTGTAGCAACCCGAGCTGGGTACCGTATATGTCTGGCTTTGGCGGCATAGGTGTGGTGATGCTGCCCAACCAGATGGTGTATTACTATGTCAGCGACAACAGCGAGTACGGCTTTACCAAAACGGTAAAAGAGCTGGCCAAAATCAGCCCGGTATGTAGCTAGGCAGCCAAAGCAGCGGCTGGCGGACGGCAGCGCAACTGGCTCTGTCCGCTGGCGAAAACTGGCTCTGTTAACAGCAGTAAAAGCTGATAGGCTAAACGAACAAGTAGAATAAAAAGGCTAAGCCACTATGACGCAGCAACACACACTTAACGCAGCCGACACTCAGCGCTACCGGCTGTTTGCGGTAGCCGCCGACAGTACGCTGGCGCGCTTGATGCTGGCATTTTTAGCCACCGCCGGCTTGTTTTACGTCAATATTATGCCGGCGCTGGTATCCGGTTTAATAGAAGGCCGCGGTTTCAGTGCCCGCGACGCCGGGCTGATAGGTTCCTGCAATGTGTACGGTGCTGCCGTTGGCGCTTTTATTGCCATCTTTCTGGTGAAAAAACTGCCGTGGAAAACCGCCGCGGCCGCTTTACTGCTACTGCTTATTAGCCTCGATTTAGTCTCAATGCTACTGACCAACCCGCTGCCGATGATGTTACTGCGCGCTGTGCACGGCTTAACCGGCGGCCTGCTGGTAGGTATTGCCTTTGCGGTTATGGCGCGCTGCGGCCAGGTGCATAAAGCCTTTGGTATGTTGCTGCTGGTGCAGTTTGGCCTCGGCGGTTTGGGGGTAATGCTGTTACCACCACTGGTGCCGCTGTTTGGTTCCTGGGTGTTGTTTATGGCGCTGATCGCTTTTAGCCTGACTGCTTTGCTGATGCTGGCTTTTTTACCGGCTTATCCGCTATTGCCGCTTGCCACTCAGCACGGCGCCGCACCAGTGCAGTACCGGCCGTTGCTGGCCGCTATTTTGGCCATTTTTTTATTTCAGGCTGCCAATATGGCACTGTACGCCTACATTATTGAACTGGGCGAACAGGCCGGTTTAACCTTAAGCATCATTTCACCGGCGCTGGGGGTATCGGCCTGGCTCGGGCTGCTAGGCTCGGTGCTGGTGATCTGGCTGTCTACCCGTTTTGGCCGGGCGCTGCCGGTATTTATTAGTATTATGATCACCGCGGCAGCAACTTATGCCCTGCACTACAGCGCCAGCGCGGCTATTTTTTGGCTGGCAAATTTGGCGGTGGGCGTAACCTGGGCCTTTAGCATTGCCTATCTGCTGGGCATTTGTGCCGAGTTTGATCAGGCCGGACAGATGGCGGCACTGGGCGGCTTTGCCTCAAAAATGGGCCTGGCCAGCGGGCCCTTGTTTGCCGCTTTGGTAATAGACGGTGGCAGCTACAGCGCCCTGATTAATATCGCCGTGGTGCTGTTAATGCTGGCAGCAGTGGTAGCGCTGTATCCGTGCCGGACACTGGACAATGCCAACGCTTAGGTTGTTAACAACCGCTGTTGCACTCTGGCTGCAGCGGCTTTATGCTGCTTTAACCTGCAGTACAATAATAAGAACCTAATATGCAGCATCTGTTTGTACTTGATGCCAGCGGCAGTACCAATTTACAACAACAACTGATGCAAAAGCTGATCAGTGCCATTATCAGCGGCTATTTTGCTGCTGGCAGTAAAATGCCGTCATCGCGCAAACTGGCCGAACAACTGGGCATTGCCCGCAACACTGTCGTGCATGCTTATCAGCAATTAATCGACGAAGGTTATTTGCTTAGCCGCGAGCGCAGCGGCATTTATGTCAGTGAGCAACTGTTTGAGCAGCCCAGCGCTGCAACCAATGACAACACAGCAGATGCCAACCAGTATCCGTGGGACAAGCTGCTGACCGGGCAGCGGCTGGAAAGCAGCCCGCCGCCCTACCCGCATAACTGGCAGCAGTATCCGTATCCGTTTATTGATGGCCAGTTCGACCCTTCCCTGTTTCCGGTTAACCAGTGGCGCGAGTGTTCTAAGCTCAGCCTGAATGTCGGCGAGATTAAAAGCTGGGCCAGCGACAGCGGCCAGCATGATGACCAGCTGCTGACGGAGGAAATCCGCACTAAGGTGCTGCCACGGCGTGGTATTTTTGCCAAAGCAGATGAGATTTTAATCACCCTGGGCTCGCAACAGGGCCTGTATTTACTCAGTAAATTACTGCTGAATAACCACAGCTTACTGGCCATGGAAGAACCCGGTTATCAGGGCATGCGCCAGCTGGCCCAGCTGGCCTATGCGCCGCTGCATTATGTTGACGTTGAAGAAGATGGCATAGCGGTAGATAACATTCCGCCGCAGGCTGATGTGGTGTATGTCACGCCCAGCCACCAGATGCCCACTGCCGTGACCATGTCACTGCAAAAACGCGCCGCCCTGATTGAGCGTGCCGAGCGCGATAATTTCCTTATTATTGAAGACGACTACGAGTGCGAAACGAATTTTATCAGCCAGCCGCATCCGGCCGTAAAAAGCCTGGACCGCAGTGGCCGGGTGCTGTACGTCTCCAGCTTCTCTAAGGTGTTAGCGCCGGGTTTGCGCCTCGGTTTTATGGTGGCGCCGGCGCCGCTGATCCGCCAGGCCCGTCAGCTGCGCAGCTTAATCTCGCGCCACCCACCGGCCAATAATCAGCGCATTATGGGGCTGTTTTTATCGCTGGGCTATTACGACCAAACCATGCGCCGGCTGAATCAGGAACTGGCGCAGCGCTGGCAGCAAATGCGTGAAGCGCTGAACCATTACTTGTCTACCGCTATTGTCACCAGCCGCACAGTCGGTGGTAGCACCTGCTGGATCCAGGGGCCCGACAGCCTGAACAGCCAGCGCTTTGCCGCCGAAGCGGCGAAAATAGGCATTTTAATTGAGCCGGTCAGCCGCTTTTATGGCGGGAAAACCAAGCCGCAGCATTATTTCCGGCTTGGGGTTAGCAGCATTCCAACACCGAAAATACGCGACGGTATCGGCCAGCTGGCGCAACTGATGCACCAGTGGCAACAGCACAGCGACGAGCCGCTCGGCCAAACCGACTACGGCCAACGGCTGCGTGGCGATGCACTGCGCCAGTTTGCCAGCCAGTGCGAGTTTATCGGCCGTACCGTATTTGGCGATCCTTACCGCATTAAACTGGCCGCCGACGGCAGCATGCAGGGCTTTGAAGGTTACCACGACGAAAAACAGGACAGCGGTAAGTGGTGGCTGGACGGCGATACCTGGTACCGGCAGTGGCAGCACTGGTCTTACGCCGAAGTGCTGGGCTTTGAGCTGTATATCCAGCAAAACCGCATTAACTGGCTGCGCAATGGCCAATTGGTTGACTCGGCGTTTTTTGTGTTACATCCGTAACTGGCTCCTGTATTCACTGCAAACTGGTTCTACCCAGCGCCAGCCGGCTTGCTTAAGCTGTTAACAGAATAGCCACAAGCAGCACCTTAGCATTCGCCGTGCTGCCTGCACCGGAGTTAACCTATGACCACCTTTAATATTGCCGGCTTGCAACTGGCCTTGAGCGCCAATCAGGACAATTTTGCCGTCATCCGCCAGCAGGTACTGGCCGCCAAACGGCGCTTTCCGGCGCTGGATATGGTGCTGCTGCCCGAACTGTGCACCTTTGGCCCGGCACCGCGTTTTGCCGAAACCCTGCCCGGCGCCACCGAGCAAAAATACTGTGAACTGGCGGTAGAAGCCGGCATCTGGCTGTGCAACGGCTCGCTGTTTGAACGCGATGGCGACCATATTTACAACACCAGCTCGGTGATTGCCCCTAACGGCAAAGTGCATTGCCGTTACCGTAAGGTGTATCCGTTTTTGCCCTATGAAGAGGGTATCAGTGCCGGTAATGACTTTACCGTATTCGACATTCCGGGCGTTGGCCGCTTTGGCCTGTCCATTTGCTACGACATGTGGTTTCCCGAGAGTATCCGTGCCTTAGTCTGGCAAGGCGCCGAAGTGATTTTGCACCCTACCCTGACCAACACTATCGATCGCAATATTGAGCTGGCTATGGCACGTGCCAATGCCTGCATGAACCAGTGCTATATGGTTGATATTAACTCTGCTGCCACTATGGGCGTTGGCCAGTCTATTGTTGCCGGCCCCGGCGGCGAGGTGGTGTATCAGGCGGGTGATCAGCAGGAAATTATTGTGCTGCAGCTCGATTTAGCCTATCTGCGCCGCGTACGCCAGCAAGGCTGGCAGCTGCTGGGCCAGCCGCTAAAAAGTTTTCGCGATACGGCTGTGCAGTTTCCGCAATATCAGCAGCAACGCTCAAGCTATCTGGACCAACTGGGCCCACTGCAAAAACCGGCGGGTAAAAACTGGACCAATGAAAGCTTTTAAACTGGTGCTTACCCGGTACCAGTCAGTTACCTATCCTGAACAAAAGTATAATAAATCAGCAAGGGATCAGAACAATGACAACATCAGCACGCCATACCGCTTTTAGCAAAGCCCCGCTGGCTCTGGCCGTTAGCTCAGCGCTGTTATTCAGTTATGCCAGCCAGGCGCAGCAAACTGACACTGAAACAGCCAAAACCGAAGCCAGTGTCGAGCGCATTACCGTCACGGCCAGCCGCCGGGTACAAACCGTAGAAGAAACGCCGTACAATATCTCAGTGATGTCCGGCAGTCAGCTGGAAGAAAAACACATTATTGACGCCGTTGATATGATGCGCGAAATGTCCGGCATCACGGTAGTCGACCGCGGTTATCGTAACTCCGGCGTGATAAACAACATTATTATCCGCGGCATGAACATCGATTCGGCCGGAAATGGCGACTTTGCTTTAAACGCCGCCCCGACGGTATCAACCTACCTGAATGACACGCCGCTGTTTGCCAACTTTGTACTCAAAGACATTGACGCCGTCGAGGTACTGCGCGGCCCGCAAGGCACGCTGTATGGTTCGGGTTCACTGGCCGGTACGGTGCGCTATAAAATGAACCGGCCGGATTTAACCGACATTAGCGGTAAGGTCTCCGACGTGCTAAGCCAGAGCAAGGGCTCTGAAGGTTTTAACCAGAACCTCGACCTGCTGCTGAATATGCCGCTGAGCGAGACCGTGGCTGTACGCGGTTACTTAGGCCGGATAGATAACGACGGTATCGTCGACTACGCCAATGTGTATCAGCTCGATGCCGCCGGTAAACCGGTAGCCCAGGGCAATGATGTTGCCAACGGCGGCCCGGTATTTATCGCGGTAGAAGATGCTGACACCGTTGAAATTGACTATGGCCGGCTGGCGCTGTTATGGCAGCCATCTGACAACTTTAACGCCTTGCTGTCTTATCAGTTTCAGCAGGATGACATAGGCGCCCGGCGTCAGGTAACCCGCGGCACTAACTGGGTCAGCGGCACTGAGCAGCGTTATAACGACTATCAGAACGGCGCCATTCAGCTTGAGCCCAGTGAACGCGACGTTGATGCCTGGGCCCTGGAGATGGAATGGGATCTGGGCTTTGCCACCGCCACCTCCAGCACGTCTGGCTACGATCATTCCGGCAATTCAGTCAGCGATAACAGCGGTTTTTATGCGCAAAATGGCTGGTTTTCCAATTACTACGGCGGCTCGCCGCGGCCAATGGCCAGTGCCAACCGCTTTTATCAGGATAAAGGCTTAAGCCAGGAGCTGCGGCTGGTGTCTAACGGCAAGCAAAGCCTGGATTGGATAGTCGGCCTGTTTTATCTGGATCAGGAAACCGCGTCCGGTCAGGACAGCCTGATGCCGGGCTTTACCGAGTGGGCGCTGGCCAGTGGCTTTGCCGATACCTTAGCCAGCTGGGGCGGTGTGCTGGGCGAGCAGGACTTTTACTACCGCGACCAGCGTAATATTAAAGACACCTCGCTGTTTGGCGAACTGACCTATCACTTTAGCGACAAGCTGCGCACCACGCTGGGCCTGCGCCATTTTAGTAACGACATTAGCAACGACACCATTATAGAGTTGCCGCTGTATCCGGGGGCGTCTGATGTCAGCTCTAAGGTAAAAGACAACGGCAGTTTGTTTAAACTAAACCTGGCCTATGACTGGTCGGCCAATACCATGCTGTACGCCACTATTTCAGAAGGCTATCGCCGCGGCGGCACCAGCGCGGTGCCCATTAGCGGCGGCTTTGCCGAAAACCCGGCTTACCTTAATTATGCCTCTGACAGCGTGTTAAATATGGAACTGGGTGTGAAGGGCAATACCGGCCGGCATTTCTACTCGCTGTCGCTGTTCCGTGCCGACTGGGACGATCCGCAGCTGAATATCCCGACACCAAACTGGGGTTTTTATGCCGCCGTAAACGGTGAGTCAGCCCGCTCACAGGGGTTAGAGCTGGAGCTGCGTGGCTACCTTAGTGAAGCGCTGCAATATAACTTTGGCTACACCTTTGTTGATGCCAAGCTAACGGCCGATTTAATTGCGCCAGCCGGCAGTGCCGCCAACCCACGCACTTACGTTTATGCCAAAGACGGTGAGCAGTTACCCAGCATGGCCGAGCATACGCTTAGTGCCGGTTTAAGCCACAGCTATGATTTGGGCAGTGGCTACTATCTGGTGAGCTCGGCCAGTGCTTACTACCAGTCGGAGTCACGCAATGCGCTGGGCAGCAACCCCAACTTTGCCATAGATCTTGATAGCTTCTGGCTGGCCAATATCGGCACCAGTTTGTATGCCGACAACTGGACGCTGTCGTTATTTGTACGCAACCTGTTTAACGAAGATGGCGTAACCGGCACCTTGTCTGAAGGCTACATGGGCACCGCGCCAGAGCAAAACTTCTACGGCAATGCCTCGAAAGACTATATCAGCCAGCCGCGCACTGTTGGTCTCAGTGTCAGTTATCAGTTCTAAGCTGACACCGCTAAAGCCACAGTTGTCGCAAAGCGCAACTGCGGCTACAGTGGGCTTTGTTATTGCCAGCATCCGGACCTTATGACTGACGCCAACACCCTGCTACAAGGCTTTTATCAGGCCGCCGCGCAGAAAAACCTGCCGGCGGCTGCTACCGCAGTACAGCAACTGACGCAGCATCACCGCCAATTGCCGGACAGCTGGCTGGCGGCCAGTTTATTTGCCGAATACAGCGGCCAGTTTGCTAAAGCATTGCAGGCAGCCGATATTGCCCTGAGCCTTAATGCTAAGGCGCCGGCCTTGCTGTTGCGCCGTTTGCATTGTCTGCAGCGCTGCGGCCACACCGCTTTAGCGCTGACTCTGGCACAGCAGCTGTGCCAGAGCCTGCTGCCAGATGCCGATTTTCTCAGCGAACTGGCGCTGCAATGCAGCCAGCTGCAGCAGTTTGAGCAGGCCGCAACCCTGTATCAGCAAGCACTGACATTACAACCGCAAAATGGCACCCTGTATTACAACTATGCCACTATGCTGCGTTTTTCTGGCCAGCTGGCAAAAGCCGAGCAGATGCTGGATCAGGCCATTGCCCTGCAGCCCCACGATGCCGACGCCTGGCATTTACGCAGTAATTTGCGCAAACAGCAACCGGACAATCATCATTGCGCCGGCTTAACGGCCCTGCTACAACGCGACGATTTAAGCCCGAAACAGCGGGTGCAATTGCATTATGCGCTGGCCAAAGAGCTGGAAGATTTACAGCAGTATCCGCAGTCTTTTGCTCAGTTAGCAACAGGCGCCACGCTGCGCCGGCAGCATATTAATTATCAGCTGCAGGATGATCTGGCGGTGATGCAGCTTATTCAGCAGCAGTTTAGCGCTGACTTTTTCCGCCAGCCCAGATCAGAAGGTTATCACAATAGCGAAGCGGTATTTATTGTCAGTATGCCACGCGCCGGTTCAACGCTGGTGGAGCGCATGCTGGGTTGCGATGCCAAGATACAACTGGCCGGTGAGCTGAATAATTTTGCCAGCCAGCTTAGCCGTCTGGCGCAGCAGCAAGCCGGGCGCAAGCTGGATAAAACCGCGCTGGTGCAGCAGGCTGGCCAATTGGATTATGCTGCTTTAGGCCGCGCTTACATCGACAGCACCCGGCCACTTACCGGTAACAAGCCGCACTTTGTCGATAAGCTGCCGCTGAATTTTTTGTATGTCGGCCTGATCCATCTGGCCCTGCCGCAGGCAAAAATCATTCATGTGCAGCGTAATCCGATTGATCATTGCTACGCTATCTACAAACATTTGTTTGCCGATGCCTATCCGTTTTCCTATCAGTTAGACGAGCTGGCGCAGTATTATCAGGCCTATCAGGCACTGATGGCACACTGGCAACAGGTGCTGCCGGGCGTTATTCATACCGTGCAGTATGAGGAGTTAATCCGTCAGCCCGAGCAGCAGAGCAAAGCACTGTTTGCACACTGCGGCCTGAGCTGGAGCGAGCGCTGCCTGCAGTTTCATCAGCAGAACCGCCAGGCCAGTACCACCGGCAGTGCCAGCCAGGTGCGCCAACCCTTGTATAACAGCTCAGTGGCGCGCTGGCGCTGTTATCAGCACGAGCTGGCCGAGTTAATCAGCGCCTTCCCTGACGCTGTCTCACCGGTTTAAGCTGCCAGTACCGAGCGCAGCAGCACATCCAGCTTATCCAGCCCCTGCTGCAGCACATCGGCTTCAATGGTCAGCGGTGGCAAAAACCGCAGCACATTGCCGTAAAAACCGCAGGACAATAAAATCAGGCCGTGTTTGCTGGCATTGGCGATGATCTGCTGGGTTAGGGCGACATCGGGCTCAGCCTGCTGCATAAATTCCACCGCGATCATCGCGCCGAGCTGACGCACTTCAGCAATACGCTGAGGAAACTGCTGCTGCAGCGCCGTTAACCGCGCGACAAAGGCTTCACCTATAATATTGGCCTGCTGACACAGGTTGTCTTGTTCAATCACCTCCAGTACCGCCAGTGCAGCGGCGCAGGCTACCGGTGAGCCGCCATAGGTGCCGCCTAAACCACCCGGCAGTGGGGCATCCATAATCTCGCTTTTACCCACCACCGCCGCCAGTGGCAAACCAGCGGCGATGCCCTTGGCCATGGTGATAAGGTCGGGTTCAACACCACTGTGTGCCATGGCAAACATCTTACCGGTGCGGCCAAAGCCGGTTTGAATTTCATCAGCAATCAGCACTATGCCATGCTGATCACACAGCTGACGCAGCGCCTTAAGCAGCTCAGCCGGTGCCTGATAAAAACCGCCTTCGCCCTGCACCGGTTCAATAATAATGGCGGCTACATCGTCGGGGGCAATATCAACCTTAAACAGCTTATGCAGTGCTGCCAGGCTTTGCTCAGTACTGACGCCATGCAGCGCCATCGGAAACGGCAAATGATAAATATCGGCCGGGAAAGGGCCAAACAGCGTTTTGTACGGCGCTACCTTGCCGGTTAACGCCATTGTCATATTGGTGCGGCCATGAAAACCGCCGCTAAAGGCAATCACACCGCGGCGGCGGGTGTGGGCGCGGGCAATTTTAATGCAGTTTTCTACCGCTTCAGCGCCGGTGCTGACAAAGATAGCTTTTTTTGCGCTGCTGCCCGGTGCCAGCCGGGTCAGTTTTTCTGCCAGCTCGACCGCTTCGGCATAGGGGTTAATCATCAGGCAGCTATGGCTAAAGCGCGCCAGCTGGGCCTGCGCCGCAGCAACCACTTTGGGATGCGCATGGCCGGTATTGCACACAGCGATGCCGGTGCCAAAATCGATATAACGGTTACCTTCGACATCCCACAGCTCGGCATTTTTCGCCCGCTGCACATATACCGGATACAAATTGCCCTGGCCGCGCGCAATAACGGCCTGCTTACGCTGTTGTAGCTGCTGATTGGTCATAAAACTGCCTTTTTATAAAATTGCTTTGTTAAAGCCCACCTAAACACAGGTATTTAATATCGGTGTAGTCATCCAGGCCGTATTTAGAGCCTTCACGGCCATAACCGGATTGCTTCACGCCGCCAAAGGGCGCCGCTGCATTGGAAATAATGCCTTCGTTAATACCGACCATGCCAAACTGCAACGCCTGCGCCACGCGAAACACCCGGCCGATATCGCGGCTGTAAAAGTATGCTGCCAGGCCATATTCAGTATTGTTGGCCAGCGCAATCGCCTGTTGCTCGGTATCAAACGCCATTAACGCCGCTACCGGGCCGAAGATTTCTTCTTTGCTAATCGCCATATCGGCGTTTACGTCGCTGATTAAGGTCGGCTGAAAAAACTGTCTGCCTGTGCTGTGGCGGCTGCCGCCCAGCAACAATTTTGCGCCGCCGTCCAGCGCGCTCTGTTGCAGTTGCGTTACCTTTGCCACGGCTTTGTCGTCGATTAAAGGCCCAATTTGGCTGCCATCGGTTAAGCCATCCGCCACGTTCAACTGTGTCATGGCTATGGCCAGTTTATCGGCAAAGGCCTGATACACGCTGCGCTGCACTAAAATGCGGTTGGCACAAACGCAGGTTTGACCGGCATTGCGAAACTTGGCGGCCATCAGGCCCTGTACTGCAGCGTCTAAATCGGCATCGTCAAACACGATAAAGGGCGCGTTACCGCCCAGCTCCATCGACACCCGTTTTACGCCGTCAGCACATTGCTTTAACAGTTGCTTACCCACGGCAGTAGAGCCGGTAAAGCTGAATTTTGCCACCGCGGCATGCCGGGTTAATACCTCGCCAATGCCTTTAGCGTCAGTGCCTGCCACCACATTAAACACACCTGGTGGTATGCCGGCTTGGTGAGCTAATTCGGCCAGTGCCAGTGCCGACAATGGTGTTTGCTGCGCCGGTTTGACCACAAAGGTACAGCCGGCGGCCAAAGCCGCTGCTGCTTTACGCGCTATCATTGCATTAGGGAAGTTCCATGGTGTTATCGCCGCCACTACACCAACCGGCTGGCGCTGCACAATAATGCGTTTATCGTTGGAGGGCGCCGGTATGGTATCGCCATACAGCCGCTTGGCCTCTTCGGCAAACCACTGTATGTAGGCTGCACCATAGCCAATTTCGCCTTTAGCCTCACTAAGCGGTTTGCCTTGCTCCAAGGTTAACAAACGGGCTAAATCATCCTGATGCTGCATAATCAGCTGATACCAGGCTTGCAGCAAAGCGGAGCGCTCTGCTGCCGGTTTGGCAGACCAGCCGGCAAAGGCCTGATCTGCCGCCAGTACCGCTTGCTCAGCGTCAGCGGCGTCAGCACTGGCAATTTTTGCCAGCAGCTGTTGATTAGACGGGTTTACCACATCAAAGCGGTTATCGTGTTGCTGCCAGCTGCCGTTAATATAAGAGCCATGTTTAATTAAGGCACTGCATGTGATCTGTTGCATAACGAACTCCTGTTAAGTGTGACTATTGCATCATGGTAGCAGACAAGGTTAAATACCAAACATTCAACACTTAGTTTGAAAATTATCAACCTATGGCCAAATTGCCGAAAAACTTAAGTCAGCACGACATTAAACTGCTGCGTGTTTTCCAAACTGTGGTGGACTGTGGGGGCTTTACCGCCGCCGAAACCGAGCTGAATATTGGCCGTTCAACCATCAGTATTTATATCAGCAACCTGGAGCAGCGCTTAAAGCTCAGCTTGTGCCAGCGCGGCCGGCAGGGGTTTTCACTAACGCAGGAAGGACAGGCGGTGTATAACGCTATCCAGCAACTGGAGCAGGCGCATCAGCAATTTAGCCAGCTGGTGGCCGGTTTAACGGATGAATGCAGCGGCGAGCTGGTGATTTTAACCGCTGATCAGCTGGATCAATCGCGGCTGAACTTACTGAGTAAACTTTGTGCCGCGCTGCAACAACAGGCGCCGCAGCTGCAATTGGCGCTTGATGTGTTACCACTGCAGCAAATTGAACTGGCGTTACTCAAAGATCAGGCGCATTTGGCGCTGATGCCGGGCTACCGCCAGATTGATGGTTTGCAATATCAGCATGTGTTCAGCACGCCGATTTTTTTATGCTGTGCCGCCAGCCATCCGTTGTTTGGTGTATCTGACGCTGCGATCAGTGACGAGGTACTGGCACACTACCCGGCCATTCACCCCGGTGTGGATATTAACCCGGAAGGGCGTAAACAACTGCAGAAGCTACAGGCCGGTGCCCGCGCCTATCAGTTTGATACCCGGCTGGCGCTGCTGTTGTCCGGCGGTTATATCGGCTTTTTACCCGAAGAGATTGCCCGGCCCTATATCGACAGCCAGCAGCTGCGTTATATCAAGCCCGGCGACTACCAGTACCCGTTTAATCAGTCTATCGTCAGCAAACAGACGCCGCGAGACAGCGCCAAAGTGCAGCTGGTGCTGAATATTCTGCAAACTTTATTAACCTGACCATCTTTGTAGCATAAAAAACGGCGGGCCAAGGCCCGCCGTTTTAAGTATCAGGCTGGCGGATCAGAAGCGATAGGCTAAGCCCAAAGACGCATTACGACCATTAATAGTGCGGGCACGGATAATGCCGTTAGCCGGTACTGAGCCTTCTTCAGCTTCTGTCAGGCCAATTTCGTCAAACACATTATTAATATTCAGCGACACGGTCAGGTTTTCTGCCAGAGTGTAACTGGCAAAGGCATTGACCTGGGTATAACCACTGAACTTCAGGTCATTGTTATCCTGCGCATAAGCGGCAGTAGAACCTACCAGGCTTACGCCCAGCTGAGCCTGCTCAAAGAAGTAGCGCGCCAGCAGATTATAAACAAAATCTGCCTGCCGCCTTGGGGTATTACCCACTACGTCCGGGCTGAGTGCATCTTTGCTGATTTCAGCATCGGTCCAGGTAACCGAGCCACGCATATCAAAATCACCAAGACGGTAGCTGCTTTCCAGCTCAATACCATGCGCCTTGTACGTGCGGTCAAAGAAACGCTGACTGGTGGCTTCAAAATTTTGCTCTTCGGTTTCGGCAAAAAACAAGGTAGCAAACAGGTTTAAATTGCCGTGCCGGCTTTTACTGCCCAGCTCGTACTGGGTCACTTCATCTACAGCGTCTTCTTTGGCTACGCTGCCATCAGCATTCACTTTGCCAAACAATAACCGGTCAGCATTGGCGCGGCCACCTTTACTGATACGGCCAAACATGGCCCAGTCTTTATTAAACTGATAGTTAGCACCGGCCGAGTAAGAATTGTAGCCCCAGCTGTAATTCACAATGCTGGCATTGGCTAAGTCGATACCGGATACACTTTGCTCCACCTGACTAATGACACCATCGCTGTTCATATCGCGACTACTTTGTACTGCACCGGCATAGCTGCCCGAGGCGCTGCCGATATCGCGGCGGATACTGGCATCCAGCGATAAATCGCCATAGGCCCAGCTTACGCCGGCATAAGGCGCTTTAGTACTGTAGTCGGTATCATAGTTGCGCTGACAACAATTACCCCAAAACGGCACACCATAAGCCGTCAGGCCCTGTTCGGAAAACGCCGTACCATCAGCGGCAGTGACATTTAACAGCTCAGCATTGTTACCTTTTAACGCCATTAAATACGAATTCCATAACCATGACATGCTGATACTTTGATCGGCGATGTAATAACCTACATTTACATCAACCTCGCCGAACCGGCGTGACAGCTTTAAGTCGTTAACCATAGAGCCAAAGTCATCGATTTCAACGTCAAAGGTGTGAATACGCATGGCGTTTTCTGCGGTGTAGGCAGAACCGGCATTGGGCCCTACCGCATAAGTTAAGTTAGCACCGGCGCCGGCGATACTGTCGGCAATACCCTGTGCATTACCCACTTCTGCCGGAAACAGGGTATTAAAGTTGCCACTGACATCACTGACACGAAAACGGTTTTCCAGCGTCCAGCCTTCGGTTAAATCAAACACCGCTTCCACGCCAACGCTGTTGACTTTCGGGTTCATGCCATCGCGCACATCACCGCGCGAAATCTGGTTATCGCCATTTAAGCGCACGGTTTGGGTTAAATATACCGATTGCAGCGTGTCTGAGCCGGCGTCATAGCCCGGTACTGAGCTGCCATCGGCAAACATCGGCATCGGCATATAGCTGGTGGCTTTGTCATTTAAATGTTTAAAGTACAGCCGCACATAGCCGGTATTAAACTCTTTAGTCAGGTTGCCCTTTAGCTGAAAGCCTTGCTCGCCCTGATAACCCGGGTCACGCACACCTTCGCCCTGACGTACAAAACCGCCCAGATGAAAGCGCATATCGCTGTTGATCTCACCGCCGTAATCAAAATCGGTGCGGAAACTGTCGTAATCCAGCCCGGTGGTAAAGGCGATACTACCGCCGTTTTCTTCGCCGGTTTTACTGACAAAGTTAATAATACCGCCCGGCGAATTACTGGCGGTGGTGCTAGCCGAGCCGCCACGGATCACGTCCAATCGGGCCAAACTGGCATCGGCACGCAGAAAAATATCAGCATTACCAAAGGCAATATCGCCAAACTGCAGCACCGGCAAACCATCTTCCTGCAGGGTCAAAAACTTAGCGCCGCCAGACGCTACCGGCAAGCCACGTACGGCAATATTGGCGTTACCTTCGCCTCCGGTAGCTTCACTGCGCACGCCCGGCAGCATGCGGAAAATCTCAGCGGTACTGCGCGGCGTGGCCACGGTAATATCATCCAGTGTCAGGCTGCTAACCGACACGCTGGATTGCATAACCGTTTGCTTGCGCGATATCGCACCGGTCACCACTATGCGTTCAAAGCCTAAACCTTCGCTGTCTGATTGTGCTGCCGACTGGTCAGTATTAGTTTCTTGCGCCAGCGCTGCGCCACTGCTTAGCGCCAGTGTGACAGCTATAGCGAGTAAAGCTGGTGTTAAATTATACTGTTTCATTGTCTATCTCCCGTGTTGAAGTCGCGATCTATTCTTTGGATAGTCTGCTTATAACTTAATCGTTTAAGTGCTGTTACAATAAAAAGCCTAGCCGGAAGACATCTGCTCCAGCTTAGCTTTGGCTGGCTGTTTCAGCCAGTTATATAACATTGCCAGTGCCAGCAAGGCGGAAAACAACGTCGCCAGATAAAAACCGGCGGTGACATCGTTAGCCCAGTCACCCAGCACAGCCATTAACGCCGGTGCCACCGCCGCCGCCAGTGCGGTAAACGCCAGCAACAAGCCGGCCACAGCGCCATGCTGTTGTCTGGCAAAGCAGCTGATGCCTTTGGAATTCAGCGTGGGGTAAATCATCGACATAAACAGCCCGGACAACGGCATCAACCATACCGCAACCTCTTTACCACCCAGCATACTGGCGGCAAAGCAGGCAAAGATGCACAGCGTAAATACTGCCATCACGCTGCTCCAGCAAAAACGGCTTAAAATAGCCGTCGCCAAAAAGCGTCCCAGCGCGCGCAGCAGAAAAAATACGGTTATCGCCTGAGCTGCTAACAAACTCCAGCGGCCGTCGTAGTCGGCCAGCAAGGTCGGTAGCCAGACAAATATTGCCACTTCACAGCTGACATATAGCGCTATGGCAAGCGAAAACCCCAGCGCATAGCGATCTTTTAACAGCGCCAGCGAGCGGCGCAGCGATACCTGCTCAGCTGCGGCCTGATACGGCGGATAAGGCAAACGCGCCGACATCACCACTAACAAGGTGCAGAATAAGCCGGCCAGCAAATACAGCGATGTCCAGTGGATAGCAGCGGCAATCATTAGCGCCACCAACGCCGGGCCCACAATGGCGCCGATAGCAAAGAACCCCTCTACCGTGTTCATGGTGCGGGTATGGCTTTGGCTATCAGGGCTGATATCACCAATTAACGCCAGCGCAGCGGTTTTAAAAATACCGATAGCCAGGCCACACAGGCCCATTAACAAGATAAAAAACAACGCACTGTTGCCAGCCATAAAGGCATAGCAGGATACCGCATACAGGCTTAAACCAACGATAATCAGCTTTTTACGGCCCAGTTTATCGGCCAGCCGGCCTAAGAATAGCCCGGCCAAACCAATCGCCAGCATAGGTACATAATGAAAGGCGCTGGCCTGAAACATGGTTAGCTGATATTCCGCCATGGCTTCAGGGATGATCACGCCCACCGCATCAGTGGTCATGGCAAAGACAAAAAACATCAGGTAGGTCATCCAGCGCACCTGGCGCTGCAAATCTCTGCCTGTTACCAAGTTTCCGGCTGCCCCGACAGCCTGACGCTTCGCATCAGTAGTAAGCATAGTGTTTCCCCGTTTATGTTGTTTGTTAATGCCGGGTGTAAGCGCACCATGCTTAACAAACTTATCTGAACGCTACGCTTTATCATTCAGACCGGTTTTATTATTGGCCGGGGGTTGACAAAGTCGTCCGTTGGCTTAAAGCTATATCTTAATCGTTTAAGAAGCAAATATTTTTTCAGGATTATTTTCATGACGCCTCAACAGAATGCCAACCAGATCCAGCTAATCACCTATATTGACCGGCTTAGCGGCGGTACTATCAAAGACTTACACACTATGCTGCAGGGCCCGCTGGCCGGCTTATTTGATGGTGTGCACTTGCTACCGTTTTATCCGCCGATAGACGGTGAAGACGCCGGCTTTGACCCCACCGACCACACCGCCGTAGACAGCCGGCTGGGTAATTGGGCCGATATCCGCGCGCTGGCGGCGGATTATCCGCTGATGGCTGACATGATCGTTAACCATATGTCGGCGCAGTCGCCGCAGTTTGTTGATGTGCTGGAAAAAGGCGAAGCCTCACCCTACTGGCCGCTGTTTTTAACCCGCGATAAAGTCTTTGCCAAAGATGCCGCGGCAGAGCAACTTGCCGCCGTATACCGGCCACGGCCGACACCGTTTTTTACCGATATCGCCCTGAAAGATGGCCGTAAAATCCCGTTTTGGACCACCTTTACCGCCAACCAGATTGATATTGATGTTAGCTCTGCCGCCGGTAAAGCCTACCTGCAGGCCATCTTGGACCGCTTTACTGAAAACGGCGTGAAATATATCCGCCTGGACGCCGCCGGCTACGCCATTAAAAAAGCCGGCACCCGCTGCTTTATGCTGCCGGAAACCTTTGAATTTATTGCCGCCTTATCTGAGCAAGCCAAAGCACGCGGCATGCTGTGCCTGGTTGAAATTCACGGCTATCATCAAACCCAGATTGACATCGCTAAACGCTGCGACATGGTATACGACTTTGCCCTGCCGCCACTGGTGCTGCATACCTTGTTCAGCCGCAATGCCGCTGCATTGAAACACTGGCTGGATATCGCGCCACGCAACTGCATCACCGTACTGGATACCCATGATGGCATTGGTATTGTTGATGCCGCCGATTATCAGGGCCAGCCGGGCTTACTTACCGATCCAGAGCTGGACAGCCTCGTAGAAACCATTCACGCCAACAGCAAAGGCAGTTCAAAACTGGCCACCGGTAATGCGGCCAACAATGTCGATTTGTATCAGGTGAATTGCAGTTTTTATGATGCGCTGGGCCAGAACGACCAACAGTATTTACTGGCGCGCGCCATTCAGCTGTTTTGCCCGGGCATCAGCCAGATTTATTATGCCGGCTTACTGGCAATGCCCAACGATGTTGAGCTGTTACAACAAAGCCACGTCGGCCGTGATATCGGGCGGCCTTATTTAAACGCAGAAAAAGTCGCTGCCGCATTGCAAAAACCGGTGGTACAAGCGTTATGCAAGCTTATTACCTTACGACGTAGCCTGCAGGCTTTTAACGGTGATTTTAGCCAGCAGCTGACAGAGCACGATTATCAACTGCAATGGCAGTATCAGGGCCACCGCGCCAGTTTGCATATTCAGTTAGCCAGCTTGGCGGCCACACTGCACTGGCAAGCGCCCGATGCAGCCGCACAAAGCCTGAGCCTGGAAGCTTTGTACCAGAGTGTGCTTTAACTGCTTTCGCCCAGGCGCAGCTGGTAAGGTAATAGTTGTGAACTGTCGTCAGCGCTTAAAAAGGCTCTGACGGCAGCCTCACCTTTAGCATCACTGAATTGCCACACCGACGTTAGTGTCGGGTGGTAGCGCAGCGTTTCTTCAATGCCGTCAAAGCCGACAACACGGATATCCTCCGGAATACGTAAGCCCAGTTGCAGGGCTTCACGCATCGCACTTAAGCCTATCAGATCGCTCATGCACAACAGTACTGTAGGCCTGGGGCTCATAGCCAGCACCGCCTGGGCCGCCTCTCTGGCGTAGTTTTGGTTACTCTCGGGTATATGCCACACATAGTCTGCAGAGAGGGTTAAGCCACATTGCTGCATCGCCCTTTGGTAACCATCTAAGCGGCGGTGCGCTATCGAACTTTGATTGTCCCACATCGGCTTATCGCCCACTGGCTGGCTGTTGGCTGCATCTATTAAACGCAAGCCCAACACGGCCACGGTATCCTTTGGCCGCAATACCGCCATGGCGCTGTCAAACGCTGCTTGTTCGTTGTCGATGTTGACCGAAGGGCGGCCGGCTAAGTCAAAATCTACCGTCAACACGCGTTTATTGGATTTGCGCAGTTGCTCTATTAAACCGGTATTGCGCGGCGCGCCGTAGCAAATAAAACCGTCGACAAAATCACTGATGGCTTCCAAGTTAGTGGCCTGTCCGGAAAACAGCAGCAAATGCAACTGATGCCGCTCCAGCTCACGGCTTACGCCCTGCAAAAACTGGCTGGCTACCGGGTCGCTTACCATATATTCCAGCGAGTCAGATAAAATGACCGCCACTATGCCCGAGCTCCCCTTGCGCAGCGACTGTGCCGCTTTGTTCGGGCCAAAATAGCCCAGCTCATGGCAGGCCTGCAGTATTTTCTGCCGCAGCGCCACCGACAACTGATCCGGCCGGTTAAAGGCGTTAGAGATGGTTGCCGTGGAGACACCCAGGTTTTTTGCTACGCTTTTTAGGGTTAATTTACTCATCATGCCAGTGGTTTTTTACTATCTTCTTAATCAATTAAGTTATATGATTTTGCCATCAATGGCGACTGCTTTTCGCTGTATTTAACAATGTAACATTAAAGGAAGCCAGCATGCTTGCAGTTATTGGAGAGAATGTGGTGGATATGCTACCCGGCGCAGACGGCTTGTATCGCGCCTGCCTTGGCGGCTCGCCGTTTAATGTTGCTATTGCAGCGGCGCGGCAAGCTGTTGCAGTGTGCTATGTATCGCCACTATCACAAGATCATTTCGGCCAACAGTTTGCCCGCTATCTGGCCGATAACGGTGGCGCCTATGGTCCGGCGTTTTTCAGCAGCGCGCCCACGTCTGTTGCCATGGTCAGCATTAATGCGCAGCGCCAACCGCAGTACAGCTTGTATCGTCAGGGTATTGCCGACAGAGATATCAGCGCGGCGCAACAGATTGCCGCCTTACCCTCTGCCTGCAAACTACTGCATTTAGGTTCACTGGCGTTAGAGCCAGAAGATGGCGAGCGCATAACGGCGGTGATAGCGGCGTGTCAGGCCAGACAAGTTAAACTGGCGGTAGATATTAACGTGCGCATTAACGCAGTAACCGATGTCGTGGCCTATCGCGCCCTGCTGTTACAGGTGATTGCCCAAAGCCAGTTTATTAAAGCCAGCGACGAAGACTTACAGCTGTTGTTTCCCGAGCTTAACCTTACTCAGGCGCTTGGCGCGCTGCGCGATTGTGCGCCAGACGCCTTGCTGGCACTGACCGAGGGCGAAAAAGGCGCCAGCCTGTACTGGCAGCAGCACCACATCAGCCTGCCGGTTATTGCCGCCACGCCCTTTGTTGACACTGTCGGCGCCGGTGATACCTTTTGGGCCAATTTACTGGCGGCTTTGTTAAAACCCGGTCTGCCCACGGCAGCAGATATCAGCACGGCACAACTGACACAATGCCTGCAGCGCGCCATGTTAGCCGCCAGTTTAAATATCGCCCAAGCCGGCTGTAACCCGCCACATAGCAATGAGCTGGACGACGCCTTATTGCAGCTGCCAGCCGCGGCGCAATAACGTTATAAACCGCTGCTGCGGGCGACCCGCCGGGCTATGGCTTGGTGCAACAGCGCCGGGTTAGCACACAATAAGCTAAACTGTTGCTTGGCGCGGGTAATGCCGGTGTACAGCAATTCGCGGCTCAACAGCGGGCTGTTATCGGGCGGCAGCACCAGGCAGCAGTGGTTAAACTCTGAGCCCTGCGATTTATGCACCGTAATGGCAAAGGCGGTTTCGACTTCGGTTAAGCGGCTGGGTAGCACCCACTTTAGCGTACCGTCAGAGAGCTGAAACACCACCCGCAGCTGGTTAGTGTCCGGGTCTGGCAACGTAATGCCGATATCACCGTTCATTAAGCCTAAGCTGTAGTTATTGCGCTGCATCATCACCGGCCGGCCGGCGTACCACTGTGCTCTGGCATCAATTAAGCCAGCTGCCGTTAACCACTGCGCAATAAGCAGATTAAAGCCTTCCACGCCCCAGTCACCGCTACGTAGCGCACACAGCAGCTGAAAACGGCTGTAGCCACCCAGCACAGTGCGCGCCCATTGTTCGCGCCCGCTCTGTGTATTGTCTGCGCTTTGCTGCATCAGCTGCAGATATTCACGGTAGCCCGCCAGCGCAGTGGCTTTTACTGCCTCGGGCGTATTGCCGGCTAACAACCTGATATCAGCAAACTGGTCAAATAACGCCTGCGCGGTCGTATCGCCAAGGTTAACTGCCGCCGCCAGCATGCCAATACCCGATTTGGCATCAAACCTGTGGCTGTGGCGCAGCATTACTGTGGCCTGATTAAGCGCACTGCCGTCTCCTTGCCAGCTAGTTAACGGCAAATCGCTGTACGGGCTGAGTAAGGCCAGGCTGCTACTGTTATAACCGCCCAGTTCGGCACCGCGGCATAAATCACCCAGCACTGAGCCGGCTTCTACTGAGGATAATTGATCTTTATCGCCCAGCAATACCAGCTGCGCCTGCGCGGGCAGTGCAGCGAGCAGTGCCGCCATCATTTCTAAATCGACCATTGAGGCTTCATCAACCACCAGCACATCCAGCTGCAGCGGGTTGTCAGGGTGGTGGCGGAAGCTGCGCCGGTTTGGCACCGCGCCCAGCAGCCGGTGCAAGGTTGTCACTTCGGTTGGCAAACGCTGCAGCTGCTGCGGCGATAATTGCTGAGACAATTTCGCCCGCGCGCCGCTAATCGACTCGGTTAAGCGTACCGCGGCCTTACCGGTGGGGGCGGCCAGCTTGATCGTCAGCTCGGTGTGGTTAAGCTCTGCGCCCTGCTGCAACAGCGCCAGCAGTTTTACTACTGTGGTGGTTTTGCCGGTACCCGGGCCACCGGTAATAATGGCAAAACGCCGCTGCAGCGCCATAGCGCAGGCCAGTCGTTGCCAGTCTGGCTGGCCTGGCCCGCCGGGTGGAAATAACCGCTCAAGCCCGGTTGCCAGCTCAGCGCTTAGCGGCAGCACCGCATTTAGCCGCTGTGCTAACTGCTGTTTTACCTGCTGCTCGGCCTGATACAGCCGGTGTAAATACAGCCGGTTGTCTGCCAGCACCAAAGGCGCGCCGGCCTCGCCCTGCAACCAACGGCTTTGCGCCAGCGCCTGCTGATAATCCTGCAGTGTCAGGCCTTGCAGCAGGTTAGACGGCCGGTCGCTAAAGCGTTGTAAAAACTGGTTTTGTGGCGGCAAACTAAGCAAAGCATCCGGATCGGACAATAGATCCTGCAATAAAATACAGCTGTGGCCACGGCCATACTGATGACATAACAAGGCAGTAAGCAGCCACACCAATGGCTTAGGCTCGGCCGCCAGCTGATGCAGGGTATGCGGTAGTTGCACATCCAGTGCCCTAAGCCAGCGCCTGTCGGCCCAGCGCTGCAACAACGCCTGCATCTGGCTTAAATCTGTCAGCGCGCTGTCGGCGGTTTTACTACTGCTGAATAAATCAAACTGCATGGTCAGTCTCCCTCTGCAGCGGCTCACCGGCAAATAAGGCGTCTAACTGGCGTAGCAGCTTAACATCGGCCTCTAGCAGCAGCTGGCCCGGCGCAGGCGCGCGGATAAACCAGTACAGCGCCCCGCCGATATACTGCTGCGGTGCTTGCAGATAACCGGGCTGACGCAGTTTTAGCAAGCGGTGCAGTGCCAGCATATACAGCGCTGCCTGCACATCGTAGCGCTTGTGCAGCAGCATTTGTTGCATGGCCGGCTCGCTGTAGGCGCTGTCATCCGGCCCCAGCCAGTTTGATTTATAATCCAGTACCCAGTAGCGGCCATCGCCGCCTTGCAGCGTTAAGTCGATAAAGCCTTTTAGCATGCCGTTAAGTGTGTCGGGCAGCAGCGCCGGCCGTGGCTGACCGGGTAAGATGGCGGCGCTTACCAGCGCATCCAGCTGCAACACCTTGACGTGACAGCTTTGCAGCCAGAATTCCAGCTCGGCGCGTACCTGTTGCAAGCCCGACAAGGCTAACTGCGCCCCGACTAACCGCGTTTGTAGCATCTGCGCCAGCCAGGGCGTTAACACCGGCTGCCAGTCAAGCCAGTTTTGCTCTGTTAAACGCCGCTGCAGCAAGGCGCTGATAAAGCCGGCGTCGCAGTTGGCAAAGCCGTGCTGCTGCGCATCTTCCAGTAACTGGTGTAAAAAGGTGCCCGGCACCGCGCCGCGCGGAAAATCATGTATCGACAGCTGCTGCTCGCTGTAGGCTGGCTGCTCGTTCGCTTCTTCCTGCAACAAGGCATCCAGGGCGGTATCGGCAGCCAGTTGCGCCGTTGCCGCTGCGCCGTCTGGTGTGCTGCCGGTGCGTAATGCCGAATAACTGGCGATCCACCAGGCTTCGCGTTTTAGCGCGCTATCAAGTACAAGCGCTGGTGTCAGGGCGCTGTGTGCCTGCGGCGCACTAAAGCGGCAGGGCGCCGGTATCGGCCGCTGCTGCCAGGGTAGTGCGCCAAGTAGCGCTGTCAGCTCTGGCAGGTCTGGCTCGTCACTGACACCAAGCAGATAACCCACAGCGCTTTGCACCAGCTTACTTTTTTTCGACGCCCCTTCGCTAAATAGTGCTAAGCCCAACCAGCAGGCATACACCGGCCGGGTCAGAGCTACATACAATAACCGGATGTCTTCCAGCAGCCGCTCGTGTTCGGCCTGTTGTAAAGCGGCGTCATCCGGCGTTAAGTCCAGCACCATTTGGCTGCCATTAAAGTAGCGTTGCGGCTGGCCTTTTTTGGCACTTTTAAAGCCGCAGATAAAGGGCAAAAATACCAGATTATATTGCAGGCCCTTACTTTTATGGATGGTAACCACCTGCACCAGCTGCTGATCGCTTTCCAGCCGCAGCTGCTGCTCATCGCCGCTTTTCGGGTTATCCAGTTGCTCGGCCAGCCAGCGCAGTAAGCCGCTTTCACCGTCGCGTTGCTGGCTTTCACTTTGCAGCAACTCAGCCAAATGCAGCACATTGGTTAAGCGCCGCTCGCCTTGCTCCTGCGCCAGCCACTTGGCCGGCAGGGCAAAATAATGCAGCCAGCTGCTTAGCATTGCCAGTACGCCTTTAAAGCGCCAGATCTGGCGAAACTCCCGCACCTGCTCGGTAAGTTGCTCCCAGGCCTGCTCGTCGTTAAACCACAGCGCCAGCTGGGTATCGCTGTTATCGCACAGCGGCAGCGCCAACGCCGCGCGCAGCAAACTTTCATCGTCCGGTTGCTGGCAGGCGCGCAGCCACTGCAGTACCGCCTGCGCTTCGGCACTTTGGAAAATAGATTCGTTATCTGACAAATAAACCGAGCGCACATTACGGGCCGATAGCTCACGGCGGATCAGGGCCGCTTCGTTACGATCCCGCACCAGGATAGCAATATCAGCCGGTTGCAGCGCGTCAAAGCCGTTATCGCTGGCAAAGCCGGCCTGAGCGGCACTGGCCTGCTGCAGTAAGTTGGCTATTTCATCGGCGCAGGCCTGTGCCATCAGCGCCTGATAGCCACCTTTTTTTAGCTCGCTGGCATCGGTGTCCGGCAGATAGTAATTTACCGCCGGCAGCGGGTTGCCTGCCAGCATCAGTTGGGCTGTTTTGCCTCTGGCCCTAACCGGCAAAAATGGCAGTGGCGTAGTGTCGCTGTTGCCAAAGCCAAAGGCGCCGCGCTGCTGCTCAGCCAGGGTAAACAACTGGTTTACCCCGTCCACCAAAGGCTCTGTCGAACGAAAGTTAGTGCTAAGGCTGTAATGGCGGCCAGACGTCAGCTCGCGGGCATGCAAATAAGTGTGTAAGTCGGCACCGCGGAAGCTGTAAATGGCCTGCTTAGGATCGCCAACCATGATCAGGCCGGTGTCAGTACTTTGCACATCGGGATAGATGGCGCGGAAAATGGCAAACTGCAGCGGATCGGTATCCTGAAATTCGTCTACCATTGCCAGCGGATACTGGGCGCGAATGCGCGCTGCCAATACCGTACCGGCTTCACCCTGTAAGGCATGATGCAGTTGCAGCAATAAATCATTAAAGTCGAGCTCGGCGCGCGCCCGTTTCTGGCTGGCAAACTCGGCCACCAGCCATAAGCCGGCATGGTGGCGCACACTTAGCGCCAGCTCGGGTTTGTTATCCAGCAAGGTACAGCTGTGGTTAAACAACTCGAATAACGGGTGGCTAAGTAGCGGTTGGCCTTTCTTTTGCGCCGCAGCCAGCTTAGCGGCACTGAATTTTTGCACCATGGCAGCAAAGTCGGCGTCGCGGCTGTTTAGCCGTTTCGGCTCGGCCAATATAGCCTGCCACCACTGCCGCTCGGCGCTCCAGCTGGCGGCGCGGTATTTATTGCCGTTTAACCAGCCGTTGGCGTAAGCGTCGTCCAGCAACATTAACGCATCGGCGCTTAACGCCTGCTGCAGTTGCTGGCAGTGGTTATCCAGTTCGGTTTGCCACTGTAGCAGCGGCGCTGCCGCAGCGGCCGGGCTTAACGCATCAGGCAACGGCTGGCCAGCAGCATTAAATTGCAGGTTTACCGCATCGGCCTGCAGCCAGGGCCTGATATCGTTAAGTAAGTCGGCCGGCGATGTGGCAATAGCCCCCAGTGCCTGCAATACCGTGGCATTGTCTAGCGGGTATAAAAAACGGCGCCAGTAATCACAGGCCAGCATATGCAGCAGCTGCTGATTATCATCGCTTAGCGCTTCGCCAAAGCGCATGCCGGAGTCGAAGGCGTGTTCGGCCAGCATGCGCTGACACCAGCCGTGTATGGTAAAAATGGCCGCTTCGTCCATCCACTCGGCGGCGGCGCTTAAGCGCGCAGCGCAAGCGGCATAGTGCGGTGGGGGTATATCGGCCAGTACGCGGCTGATAAATTCATCATCGCTGTGGCCCTGGCGAAATGCCGCTGCGGCATCGACCAGCCGGGCGCGAATGCGATCGCGCAGCTCTGCGGTGGCCGCCCGGGTAAAGGTAACGACTAAGATTTCCGGTGGCAGTAATGGCCGGCTAAAGCCTGCGCCTGTATTGGCGTTAGCGCTGCCGCCCGCTGCCGCGCTACTGCCATGCCCAAGCACCAAACGCAAATACAGCGCGGCCAGGGTATAGGTTTTACCGGTACCGGCGCTGGCTTCAATTAGGCGGTTGCCATGCAGCGCAAAACTTAGCGCATCTAACGGCTGTACTGCACTCATGCGCCACCCTCCTGCTTAGTTTGCTCTGCCAGCGGGGTTTGCAACAGAGGACCATACAGCTTTTGCGCCCAGGCAGCAAAACCGGCCTGCTGTAAACTGGCAAAATCGGGGTAATAGCGTTGTAGCTCAGGCGCGCTTTCCAGCTCACCGCTAAAGTTATAACCGCCTTCAAACAGTTCGCGGCATTTGGCTTCGTCCTGGGTTTGTACAAAACACAGCGCGGTTTTTGGCATCAGCGGTAGCGGTTGCTGCAGGCCTTGCTGCCAGTACTGCACTAACGCATCTAACTGCAAGGCGGCGCTGTGTTGCGGCTGGGCTAATAACTGCACCGCATCGTCCAGACCAAACTGGTGGGTAGTCAGTGCCTCACCCTGGGCATTGGCAGCCAGTTGCTGCAGCCAGCTGGTGCGCAGCGTGTGCCAGCGCAGCTCACCTTTATTGCGGATAGCGCTGGGCCTGAGCTGTAACAAAGCCTGCTGACCACAGCGGCTTTGATAGACATTGGTTAAGCTGTCCTGCAGCATAATGCCCGCCGGGTTAAGCATCAGTTTTAGCGGCGTAGCGCGGCGCTGCCAGTCGATACCGCTGGCACGGTAACGGGCAAATACTACCTTGGCTTCACGGCCAATTTCAGCCGCGCTTAAACTGCCAAATAACGCCAGTGGCAGTTTGGCTTCGCGCGCCAGTTGCGCCATAGCGGCGTCGACGTCGAGCTCGGGCTCAATTAACAGCTGCTGCAACAACTGCTGTTTTAGCTGATACAGCTCAAGCGTATTTAACGCAAAGGGTTCGGCGTCTTCGCTGGCCAGCTCGCTTCTGTAAAAGCGGGTTTTAAAGCGTTGCTGTAAATAGTGCCGGCACGGATTGGCTAAAAAATCGTCCAGCAGGCGCAAGGTTAACAGTGGCAGCTCGGGCAGCGGCGCACTGTGGCTGATTAGCGGCGCAGACGTTTGATGGGCGCCCTGCCATTCATGGGCGTAGGTGGCGTAGTTGCCATTAAAATACTGCCGTGAAAACGGCTGCAGCGGGTAACTGTGACACAGCGCCACGGACGGTTTTTGCCCGGATGGGTGCTGCCAGCCGCTGTCGACTAAGTCCATCAGCTGGCTTAGCAGTACGCTGGGTGGCAGTTCGCTGTTGTTGCGGATATCACGGCCCACCCAGCTTAAATACAAGGCGGCGCGCGCACTGAGCAGCGCTTCTAAAAACAGGTAGCGGTCGTCATCACGGCGCGAGCGGTCGCCGGGCCGGTAGTCGCCGGCCATTAAGTCAAAATCATCGCGCATGCGCGAGCGCGGGTAATCGCCATCGTTAAGGCCCAGCAAATAAATGCGCTTAAACGGAATGGCCCGCATTGGCATTAAGGTAGAAAAGGTCAGGCTGCCGGCTAAAAAGCGCTGACTTAAGCCGCTACTGCCGGCTTGTTCCAGCCAGGCGTCGCGCAATACCGCTAAGGGCACAGTGGCGCTGAAATCACCACTTTGGCCTGCGGCCACCAGTGTTGTAATGGCTTCGGTTAAGCGGGCATAAATCAGTTGGTCCTGCTCGTCGCTAAAATCGAACATACTGTGCAGCAAGCCGTTGTCGCTTAGCAGCAGTTGTTGCCAACCGCTCAGGCTATGCCCGGTTTGGCCGGATAACAGCAGATGCCAGCGTTTTAACTGCTGAATAAACTGCAATACCGGCCCCAGTTCGGCGGCGGCCAACCCCGCTACCTCGGCATAGGGCGCGCGATCTTGCCACAGCGGCACATCACCAATGGCAAAACCGAGTAACATCCGCTCTATAGCGAACATCCAGCTGTAACTGTTGCCGGGCGCGGCCAAATCCAGGCTGGCGCGCTGCTGGGCATCCAGCCCCCAGCGCACGCCGGCTTCGGTCAGCCATAGCCGTAATTGCGGCAGTGCCTCATTGTTAATACCGAAGCGGCGCTGAATGGCCGGCACATCGAGTAAGTCACAGACATCACTTAAACTAAAACGCTGGCCGGGTAAATCCAGCAGGTATTCCAGCGCCAGCATTAACGGCTGGCTGCCGCGCAGGCTTTGATCGGCCAGGGTGTAAGGCAAAAAACGCGCATCATCATGCGCCAGGCGGCCAAACACGGCATGCACATGGCTTTGATACTGGCTGATATCGGGCGTCATGATGATCACATCGCGCGGCTTTAGCTCAGGGTCGGCGGCAAAGGCGGCGATCAGGTTGTCCTGCAAAATTTCCACTTCACGCTGACGGCTATGGGCCAGGTGAAAACTAATACTATCGTCATCGGCAGCTAACAGCCGCGGCGGCTGCGGTGTCGGGTTAAGCTCCAGCATGTCTTGCTGCAGCTGGGCTAACAGCGGTAAAGCCGCAACATCGGCTACCGGCTCAGAGAATAAATCGATACGGCCGTTAAACCAGTGCTGATATTGCTCGCTGTGGTCAAAGGCATCCAGCAGGCTGATATAGTCGCGGCCCTGCTTACCCAAACTGGCCAGCAATATCGGCGCATGCAAATACAGAGCATCGGTATCCAGCACCGGTGGCAGGCCAGGTTTGCGGCCATGACGTTTTTGCGCGGCGCGCACGTCATCTTTAGCGGCGGAAATGTCACCCCAAAAATGCCGGCACGGGTTAAGCACGCTCAGCAGTACCTGACGCTGTGCGCCCAGTGCCGCCAGCAGCTCTACCGTTTGTTGTGGCAGTGACGATACCCCGAATATCACGATGCGATCCGGCAGTAAGTCTGGCCGCGCCAGTTTACCCTGTTGCAATGCCTGCAGTGCCGTACTGTGCACGTCAGCACGGCTGGAAAATGCCAACTCCCCCACCACGCTGGCCATCTGGCTTTGCAGCAAACGCCACAGCGCCGGTTGCCACAGTTGATCTTCTGCCACCTGTTGTTGTTTGCTGTTGGGTAACAAATTGCTGCCACTGCGCCAGCTTTGCAGCCAGTCGGCACGGTATACCTGGTATTGGTCAAACAAATCGGCTAAACGCAGCGCCAGCTGATAGCTTTTACGGCCATCACTGTCGTCCTGCAAATAGCGTTGCAGCGGCTGATACACGGCGTCGGTTAGCTGTGGCAGCATGCCCAGTAAGCGCCAGCTCAGGTTCATTTTGTCGTACGGCAGGCTGGTAGGAATGTCGTCGCCCAGCACCGCCCGGTACAGCTGCCAGACAAACTGGTTTGGCAGCTCCACTTTTAAGCCGGCGGCAATGCCGGGGTGGCCGTTGGCGGTTTCTGCCAGCGCCATTTTCAGCCACTGCGCTATGCCGTTACTTTGCACCAGTATTTGTTCAGTACCCAGCACCGGCACGGGGTCTTTGCTCAGCCATTGCACCAACAGCTCGCGCAGCGTTTCCAGCTGATTGGCGTGAATGACAACAAAACCGGCTTCTGGCATACGAATTCTTCGGCAAAACAACATGCTGGCAGGTTAGCACAGCGGCCTGCATTTGAGAACGCAGCAGTGAAATGGCTGTCGTTAAGCTGCTAACCCTGACAATTTGCAGACAATTATCAACTTCCCTGCGCTTACAGCACGGTGTTAACCTTTTTTCGACAACTTCATTACCGATGAGCATGTAAGGCTGTATTGCTAATGGAAAAGGTGTTGCAAAACAGCACGCCAGCTAGCTGGATTTTACTTAAATTTATGGAGATCGTGATGGCGAACATGAGTAAGGGATTAGGTTTTGTATTGATATTCGGCGTAGCCAGTGCAGTGATCGGCTGTAGCGGCAGTTCGGATGAGTTGGAAGAGAAGCTAACACACAGTGCCAGTGTTACGCTGATCAATTCCTGGAGTGAGATGGCAGATTTGCATGTAGCCAAACGCACATTTAATGGTGGTTACAGCGGTCTGTTTGATGCCGACAATCTGGCGACGCGCGATGTACCGGCCAATGCAGTCGGCACGCCTTACCACTACAGTTATAAGGCTATCAACAATATAGTCAACGTAGGCGTCAGGGACAGTATCAGTAAAAACAACGAAGAACGCAGCACCAGAGTGTTAAATAACGATGAGAAACTGTGGGTAATCGCCTGGGAAGATACAAGCGGCAAAACAATGTCGATTGTTACCAGAAAGCAACACACTAAATCAGACACGTTCAACGTACGTTTATTTGCCGATGCTAACTATGCTGTGTCGGTTGACGGTAATAACGTATTAAGCACCGAGAAAGGTCAAGTGACGGCTTATCTGGAAGTAAATAATTGCGCTAACAGCCTTAAAGTGGCTGGTAAAGCGCTCGATTTATGTTCTGCCGAACCAGGAGCATCTTATCTGCTTGTGGTAGACCGTAACGGCGCACGTGTTATGGCTACCGAATAACAGCAATATAAGCTTCAACCCAGGGTATTAGTGTATTGACAAGAATACCCTTCTTACCACCGCAAGCCTGGCTGCAGCCTAAAGCCGTTGATAACGAAGCGACTAGCCGCTCCGGCCAATATCAGCCGGCAACAGCAGCTGCCATGCTGTATCGTTAGAATATTCATCGCTAAAACGTTACCATTGACGACAATATAGCCACACCAGACAGGAACGACTATGTCTATTTTTGTTCATCGCTGGAAAAGATATTTGCTGTTATGGGTTTTGATCTGCGCCGGCTGCGCGGCACTGGCCAGCCTGGATTTAGACCAGCAATACGGTAAAGCCGCGGTAAGCAACCGCGCCACGCCCGCCGGTGATAGCCCGCTAAACCAGCATTACAATCAGCATATTAAGCCGGTTATCGAATCGCGCTGTGTGGTGTGCCATGCCTGTTATGACTCGCCCTGCCAGTTAAATATGTCTTCTACTGCCGGTATTGAGCGCGGTGCACATAAAGAAAAAGTCTACGATGGCTCCCGTTTACTGGCCGCTACCCCTAACCGCTTATTTATTGATGCCGACAGCACACTGCAGTGGCGCGAACGTGGCTTTTTTCCGGTATTAAATGAGCGTTCACAAAATATGCAGGCCAATACGCAGGCCTCAGTACTGGCACGCTCTTTATTGTTAAAACAGCAACAGCCACTGCCGCAAGGCGATATCCTGCCTGAGCCGTTCGATTTTAGTTTGGATCGTGAGCAAAGCTGCCCCACTATTGAAGAATTTGACCACTTTGCCAAAAACCAGCCGTTGGCCGGTATGCCTTATGGTTTGCCCGGTTTAAGCGCTGACGAACACAGCTTAATGCTTAACTGGTTAAAACAAGGCGCCGCCATGCCAGAAGCGCCACCGCTGCCGGATGATGAAGTGGCCGAAGTCGCTAAGCTGGAGCAATGGCTAAATGCCGACAACCTGAAAATGCAGCTCAGCGCGCGCTATATTTACGAGCACCTGTTTACCTCTCAGCTGTACTTCAGCGCACTGCAGCAGAAAGATGAAACGCCGCAGTTTTACCATTTGGTGCGCTCCACAACCGCACCGGGTAAACCTATTGCCGTTATTGCCAGCCGCCGGCCGTTCGACGATCCGCAGGTAAGCCGGGTGTACTACCGGCTGCAGCCGGTAACGGCCACTATAGTTAATAAAACCCATCAACCCTACGACATTAACGCCGACCTGCTGGCGAAATGGCAGCAAAGGTTTGTTGAGGCTGATTATCAGGTCAACACTCTACCGGGATATGCCCCCGAAGTGGCGGCCAACCCGCTGACTGCCTTTGCCCAACTGCCGGTTAATGCGCGCTACCGTTTTATGCTGGAACGGGCCGAAAACACCATTATGGGCTACATAAAAGGGCCGGTGTGCCGCGGCCAGGTGGCGCTGAACGTGATAAACGACCATTTCTGGGTGTATTTTGTTGCCCCCGAGCTGGCCAGCAGCGCCGAAGTGGACGCTTTTTATCTGTCACAACGCGAAAACCTGCATCTACCGGCAGAAAAAGAAAGTACCGCTTTGGCAATTAGCTGGGCCGCCTTTGCCAAACGTCAGGGCAACTATGTGCGTGCGCGCAGCAAGTTTCTTAACACGGCACTAAAAGATGGCCGCCATCTTAGCTTAAATGGCATTTGGCAGGGTGATGGCAGCAACGACAACGCCAGCCTGACCATATTCCGCCATTTTGACAATGCCACAGTGGTAAAAGGCCTGATTGGCCAAGCACCGAAAACGGCCTGGGTCATTGACTATGCGCTGCTGGAGCGTATTCACTACCTGCTGGTAGCCGGCTTTGATGTGTATGGCAATTATGGCCACCAATTGATGACGCGCTTGTATATGGATTTTTTGCGCATGGAAGGCGAGTCGAATTTTCTGGCGTTTTTGCCACCCGAGGTGCGCCGGCGCGAATTTAACAGCTGGTACCAAAAAGCCGGTGTCGAGCTGACGGCGTTTATCCGCGATGACATTAACTCCTTTGCTCAGCCCAGCGGGCTTAGCTTTAAAAGCGCTAATCACAAAGCAGAGTTATATCAAAGCCTTGCCAAACATCTCGCCAAGGTGCAGCCACAGCGATATCAGCTGGAGCAGGCCAACCTCAGCCGTAACAGCCTGGCGCTGCTGCAGCAATTAGCCAACATCAGTGGCAGCACGGCGTCTATCTTGCCCGAGCTGACGATGATCCTAATAGAACCCGGCAACGGCGCCGAACCGCAACCATTTACTCTGCTGCGTAACAGTGCGCATTACAACGTTAATAGCCTGTTTAGCGAAGCCGACAACCGTAACCTGGCAGATGACAATATGACATTGGTATACGGCCTGCTGGGCAGTTACCCCAATGCCTTTTGGCGGCTAAAAGAAGCCGATTTAGCCAGGCTGGTAGTACAGGCCGGGCAAATTAAAACCGAACAAGACTACGCCAAACTATTGGACAACTTCGGTGTGCGGCGCACGGCCGCCGACTTTTGGGCCTTTAGTGATCAGCTAAACCGGCAGTTTATGCGCCAACATCCGGTAGACAGTGGCTGGCTGGACTACAACCGGCTGGAAAACCGCTAGATATATGTGGACGCGTCTACTGCATTTACTGAGAACAGGTAAGCTTCACTTTCTGCGTCGCCTTGCAGGTGTAGGTAACATCAGTGGTAAATTTGCCTACCTCTGTCCGGCTGCTGCCGTATTGATAACTCACATCGCCGATGATTTTCAGCGTTGGTTTACACGGAGCCTCACATCCAGATGTAATCAAAGCCGCCAGCTGAGCCTGCAAACCGGTATCGGCCTGGCGTTTTGTTTGCTCGTTTGCCGTCGGTGCATAGTCAG
The DNA here is from genome assembly GCF_036984005.1 of Rheinheimera muenzenbergensis. Taxonomy (NCBI): domain Bacteria; kingdom Pseudomonadati; phylum Pseudomonadota; class Gammaproteobacteria; order Chromatiales; family Chromatiaceae; genus Rheinheimera; species Rheinheimera muenzenbergensis. Next base: position 27,473 of record NZ_JALAAR010000007.1, on the reverse strand, counting down.
CAATTTCACCATCAGTAGCATTCCACCAAAAAGTGGTAGTAAAAGATCCGTTACCTTCAACGCTAATCTCGCCGCTAAAACCACAGGGGTAAGTTACCGCGCCTGATGATGATGTTATTGGCCCTGCACTGAGCTTGGCAGCAATTTCATCTGCCGCCTGCTCTGCGATCACTTCACCGGCCTTTTGCACAATTTTGCCTTTTAAACTCACTTCCTGCTCGCCCATGGTAAGCGGCGTATCGGCACCTCTGTTTACGGCAAGCACCGGAATGATGCCACTGCCACAGCCCGTCGTTTGCTCAGTGGTAGTCGAAGTGTTGTCATCATCACTCTCTTCAGCCGGTGCCGCAGAACCGGCCTCGGCTAAACGTTCCAGCTCAAGCTGCAGCTCATCCAGGCGCTTGTGTACAGCGGCAAGTAATTTATCTTGTTGCGCAGACATCGGTTTTCTCCTTAGCGTGAATATTTCAGCGAGTATCTCGCACCGTCATCGAACGCTTAAAGTTGCCTCTGCAATTACACAACTCTGAGTGACACTAATGATGCCAAAAGCTTGCCAGATAAGAACTATCCGGTGCAGGTTGTCGCTTGTGTTTTGCTGTTACATTCACCCTGAGTTTGCACAGGATATCGGCTTAAATACTAGACTAATTCCCGGCATTACGCTGGCAGTTCCGCCAATGCCGGCGGGCTTTGCAGGCGGATCCGGCTGCTACAATTCTTTACACAATCACATCGAGATCCAAATGCATAAGGCCTAGTGTTTTGTTTTATCTGACTTTTAACAATAAGGCGTGAAATATGCTTCCTGCTTGTTTGTGGAACAGATGAGGTAAGCACTTTTTCAATTTCTTATCCGGCTTTTATTGATGTACCTGGCAATCCTGCCGGGAACGAGCCGTCGCCGCCCCGATACGCCAGTATACCGACCGGGGCGAAATGCCTGTTGTAACCACTGACTTTAACTGTGTTTCACCTAACCTGGGATCGGCAATTTTGCGTCGTGCGGCGCTTTAAAAGCCAATATACACGGCAAACATCAGCATCAACGCGGCCATTACGGCAAAAATCAGCACCAGCGGGGCTATAAAACGCGCCCATTGGGTCCAGCCTACCTGTGCTGTAGCCAGATATGCCAGCAAAGTGCCCGACGTTGGCGTAATCATGTTGGTTATGCCGTTACCAAATAAGAACGCCAGCACGGTATTTTGCGGCGATACGCCGGCCAACTGCCCCATAGGGCCGAGAATGGGCATGCTAACCGCAGCCTGGCCTGAGGTTGACGGTATCATTACGTCCAGCAGTAATTGTGAGACAAACATACCGATAGCTGCCAGATAGGCATTGTCTGCCCCTACCAGTGACACCAGACTGTGCACCACGCTGTCTAATACCCGGCCATTTTCCAGCGTAATGGCAATTGCCATCGCCAGGCCAATTAGCATGGCCGCCAACAGGATTTTTTTCATCCCGGCGACAAACGCATCGGCTGCAGCACTGGCCCCCATGCCGCTGAGAATACTAAGCACCATACTTAAGCCAAGGTAGTACGCAGTGAGTTGCGGGTTGTGCCATTGCCAGGCAGTTGAAGCATGCACCAGGCCGGCCACACCAACCAGCAAGGTTAATAACATCAGCGTATGCCGCAGGCTGAGTTTGCCACTTACTATGTCGCTGGCAGGTTGCGTGGTAAAACCCTGTTTGCGGATGGCATACAACACATAAAGCACACCAACCAGCAAAAAGCACAGGAAGAACACTGCACGCATAGCAGCGCCGCTGAAAACCGGCAAGCCCAGTAACGGCTGAGCGATGGTAAGCGGTAACGGGTTGGTTACCGACGACAGATAGCCCACTTTCACCGCCACCGTCACTATGGCCAGACCAATTAACGGTGGCATGCCCATGCGGCGCACCAGCTCGACCATTAGCGGAATAATCAGCAGGTATTCCGACGCCAGGCCAAGAAAGGTACTGCCCAGCGCAAAAACGGTCATTAAAAAAACGACCAGGCCGTAAACGTTACCCCGCACCATTCCAAGCATGCGCTCCAGGCCGGCATCTACCGCACCCGACGCGCTTAAAATGCCAAACATGCCACCGATAACCAGCACCATAAATATTAAGCCGCCACCGCGTTGCAGCCCCTGAGGTATGGCCATTAGCACATCGGCCACGCCCACCGGCCGTGCCTCGCCTTGTGGGGCGTATTTCACACTGCCGGCTAAATGCAGCACAGAGCGGTCTTTGTCAATTGTCTGATAGCTGTCCGGCACCACCAAACCGTTTTCGCGCTGATAACTGCCCGAATCCAGCAGATAAGTCAGGGACGCTGCCAGCACTAAAATAAACAACAGTACGACAATCGGGTTACGTGGAGCCGGCTTAGCGGTAGTCGCAGGTTCAGTCATGATGTTTGCCTTTTTTTACTACCGGCTGCGACCTAATGTAGTCGGCCAGTATCGTGCTTACCTGCAGCAAATGCTGCTGCAACCCGGTAAATCCCTGATGTCGGCAAAAGTTTGCTTCATCCATATACAGCTGGCGGTTAATTTCAATTTGGATGCTATGCCGGTGCTGGTTGCGGTTGGCAAAACAGTGGGTTAAATAGCCACCTTTATATGGGTAATTAAGGCTGACGTTGTAACCCAGCGCACGAAAGCTATCTACCACCAGGGCAGTAAAACGACCATCTGCCGACTGCCCATCCCGGTTACCCACCACAATATCAGCACGGCTGGCACCGGCGTCGATGTTCATGGCATTGCCGCGTGACTTCATCGAATGACAATTAATATGCCATACCGCGCCAAACTGCTGGTAGCGTTGTTCCAACAGCTGCCGTAACCGCTGATGATAGGGCTGATAGTAGCGCTGGATGCGTTGTTGCACCGCTGCCACCGATAACGGCGCACTGTACATAGGCATTTGCGGTAAAGACCACTGACGCAGCAGCCCCATGCCCCGCTGACTGTAGGCCGTAGGATTTAACACGCCCGGCCAGCTGCCGTCCAACATCTGCGGCGCAATATCATCCGGCGCGCGGTTTAAATCGATATACATCCGTGACACCCTGGCCGCCATTACGCTGGCACCTAAGGCCGTAGCCGGCGCCCACAGTTCGTCGATAAAGGCGTCCCAGCCGGTTTGCAACTGCTGCAGGCTAGCCTGCGTATTGAAATCGTCCGGCAGCTGCATACCACTGTGCGGCGAATCAAATACCAGCGGCACACAGTGCTGTTGCGGCAGGTACAACTGAAAGCTGTCATTACTTTCAGTACTGCTACACGCCATTGCAGCAGTGCTGATTACATCATTATGTTGCGTCATACCAGGTTTCCATTGCCGGGTAAGCCAGAGCCACCCGGACAGGTTAACATTAGAACTCGTAGCTCAACTGCAAGTAATAAAAGCGCCCGACAGCATTGTAGGTTTGCTGGTCAAAGTTAATATTGACGTTAACCAGTGACACCGGCGGCTGCTTGTCAAACAGGTTATTGATACCTGCACGCAACGCCAGTTCCGGCGTCACTTTATAACCGGCTGATACACCATGATAGGCCACCGAGCCGATATGACGCGGTGCATTGGCATATATTTCAGTGCTGTCACCGATGTAACGCAAAGTGTAGGCCGCTGACCAGGCGTTATGCTGCCATTGTGTTGATAAACTGCCCCGCCATTCAGGATAAGACTCACGCACCCCGGCTGTGCCCGCTTTGTCTAACAACACCTGGCTGCCATCATTTAAGGTTGAGGTTTCCACTAATTCATTCAGTTTACTCACACTTAAATTAACGTCCCAGCGCCCGATATCGCTGTTCAGGCGGTAACGCGCAACCGCATCCACACCCGACACTTCCGTACGGTTCAGGTTTACCGGCCCGTCGGTGACATTGCTGATCTTGCCGCTGCTATCACGGCTGATAACGTTGCAGTTACGGCCGGTAAAAGCACAGAGATCCAGCAGGTTCTGGGTACCAAAAGTACTGATGGTGTTATCAATGCGAATGCTGTACCAATCGAGCGTCAGGCTAAAGTTTTCCAGCTGCTCAGGCGTATACACTAAGCCGGCAGAACGGTTTACCGAGGTTTCCGGTTGCAGCAGTATATTACCGCCAACCGTAATCGGTACGTTTGACTCTTCCTGCACGTAGCCGGCCGGCACACCGCCACAGCCCGCTAAGGCTTTATTGGCCGAGCAGGGATCGGTTACCGGTGAAAATGATTCGCGCTCGCCTTCGTAAAGTTCCAGCAAAGAAGGGGCACGAAAGCCCTCTGCCCAGGTTGCCCGTAGCATCAGCTCGGGTAGCGGACGATAAATAATGCCGGCTTTACTGTTAGTGGTGCTGCCAAAGGTACTGTAATCCGAGTAACGGCTGGCCAGATTGACTTCAAGGTAATCAACAAATGGCAGCTCGTGTAACAACGGAATATTGATTTCGGCGTAGGCTTCATACAAATCATACTCACCTGCGGTACCGGTACGTGGTGACGACGACGTGGTATTGTAATTAATGACCCGCGACGGCGAGTTAATCACCTGATCCGGCGTGTCAGTGCCTTTTTCTTTGCGGTATTCAGCACCGGCCGCTACCAGCACATCACCGGCCGGTAAGCTGGCAACGGCGTTGGTCAGGTTAAAGCGGCCATGTAACTGTTGGGTTTGGTTGCGGTCTACACCGGTAAAGTTAATATAATCTACCATCGCCGGAGTCAGCGGATTAAACAGGTTTACCGGCACACACCCGGCCTGCAAATCACTGATATTGGCAGTAATACCGCCGGCATTGCAGGCACGTAAACCCAGTGCCAGTTTATCCAGGTGTAATTGGTTATTCGAGGTAAAGCGGCCTTTGTTTTCTGCCCAGGATACAAACGCATCCCATGCCCAGTCGCCGGGTAAAAAGCCTTCTATCCCCACACCTAACCGACTGGTGTTTACCTTCTGCTCATTGCGGCGTAAGCCATTGTCAACAAAGAAATTAGTTGCAACAAAGTCACTACCGGAAAACTCGACACCAAACGGATTTACCCGGGGATCATTAGCGATAACAAAGCCACGGCTGCCATTGACAATCGGCACCACAGCGGAAAACTGCTGATCAGACTGGCGTTCGTTGTGTAAGGCTTCAATACGCAGCTCTGTATCACTGAATACGCCGATATCACCCAGCTGAAATACCCCCTGCGCAAACAGGCTGATACGTTCACTGGGGCCCACCACGTAATTATCATGGTAACGGTTAAAGCGATCGGCAGAGGTTGCGGCGCGCCAGTTGGCAATATTACTGCCATCGCTGCCCGGCTCGCGGGTAATGCCTTGCGAGGGAATAGTAAAGCCCAGTATATTTTGCAAAGCCGCTTCGCGGAACAAGCCCTCGCCGGTACCTAACGACAAGCCGTTTAGCGGTACCGCGGTAAGATCGCGATCTTGTGTCAGTATTGGCTTTTGCTTAGAAAAACTGGCCGCCAGCATCAGGTTATGCTGACCAATGTCGGTGCCTGTCACCGCATCGAAGTTAATGGTTTCGCGGTCGCTCTCGCTGCTTTGGCCAACATAGGTTTTTACCTTGGCACCACTATAGTCTTTCAGCGTTTGCAGGTTGATCACGCCGGCTATCGCATCGGCACCGTAAATGGCGGTTGCGCCATCCTGCAGCACTTCAACATTGTTAATCATGGCCAGCGGAATGGTGTTTAAGTCAACAAAATCCCGGAAACCACGGCTACCGGCACCGTTTACCCAGCGGTTACCGTTAACCAATACCAACGAGCGGTTTTCGCCCAAATTGCGTAAATTAACACTGGCAGTACCGTGGCTGGTACCGGCGCTGCCGTTGTCATTTAAACTGCCGCCCACTGATGGCATCTCCTGCAAGACGTCACCCAGCGATAATGCGCCCTTTATTTCCATATCACCTTTACTGATGGTCTGGATCGGGCTGCCTTCGGTTTCACCGCGACGGGAAATACGCGAACCGGTGATGGCAATTCTCTCTACTTTAGCCTCAGTGGTTTGCCCGCCAGTGCTTTGTTCGGTAGTGCTTTGCTGTGCCAGCGCCGGAGATAGCACTGCTCCATACATAGCCAGCATTAACACGGATAAGTTGTACTGTTGTCGTTTCATACTGTCACCCTGCTGCGATTTTTCATCGTTGTTTTATTGCAACGAAAGCTAGCAAAGGGTCAAGAGCTATGCAATATTATGATTAATACTGATACACCAATAACTTTTTGTTATCACAAACTGAGGCGCCATGTTAAACCTGAAAAGCCTGGAAAGTTTTCGCGCTATTATGCAAACCGGCTCGGCGACCGCCGCTGCTAAACAAATGGGCTTAACCCAGCCGGGGGTCAGCCGGTTACTGGCATCGCTGGAACACTTGGTTGGCTTTCAGTTATTTTATCGCGAGCACAGCCGGTTAATTGCTACTGCTGAGGCGCAGCGGTTAAGTAGCGAAATTGACATGCTGCTAAACAACGCGGATCGGTTTTTGGCGCTGGCGCAGAGCATGCGCCGTATTGACAGTGGCTCGCTGACAATAGTCGCCCCGGCCAGTTTCAGCTCCGGCCCGCTGGCCGATGCAGTAGCCAGCTTTATTCGCCGGTTTCCGGCTATTTCTGTCAGCCTTGACTCGCACAGCCCACAACAAGCGCGTGAACTGGTAGCGCAACGCTCGATAGACTGTGGTTTTATTCAATTGCCCGAGCAGCACCCGGGGCTAATCAGCTACCCTATCCTGAGCAGTGCCATGATATGTGCTGTGCCCAAACATCATGCCCTGGCCAAGCAAAGCAGTATTTCATTGCAGCAATTAAGCCGTGAGCCACTGATTATGCTGGGCCAGGGCCGGCCATCTCGGCAAAACCTGGAACAACTGTTTCGCCGTGCCGGCGTTAACTTACAAGTGCGGCTGGAAACACATAATGTGGCAACTGCCTGTGCCTTTGTGAAGCGAAACCTTGGTATTGCCATTATTAATCAGATACTTGCTATGCAATACATGGACGACAACATCAGCCTTATTCCGCTGCAGGATACCATCTCCCACCAGTACGGTTTTATTCATTCTGCGCATGCACCTATGCCCAGGCTGGTGCAGGCGTTTTATCAGCACTGCATGGCTTTTTTTGCCGAGGCAGAAAAATAATCGCCCCGCCGGTTTGCTGCTATATAGCCACTATTGCTGCGCAGCGACCAAATACACCTGCGGATAAGCCGATAAAGCCTGATGCACCTGTTTGGTAATATCATCTGCCAGCACCTGCATAGCGCCTTGCTGCAGGCCGTCAAAAGCGGCGGTCACAATTAACTGTGGTGATACTTTAGGCACATCTAAACCTGTAGTCAGATCGGTATCAATAAAGCCGGCATGTAAACCCAGTACATGGGTATGCTGTGCAGCCAGCTCTTGCCTTAGCGCATTGGTTAGCGACCAGGCCGCAGATTTGGTTGCGGCATAAGTGGCCAGCACAGGGCCTGTGACCCAGCTGGCGACTGACAACACATTTATCACAGCGCCACCACCGTTATTGGCCAACACAGGCGAAAACGCCCGGGTTAAACGTAACGGGCCCAGTACATTAACCTCCAGTTGCCTGAGCAACATGGCCTCAGAGGCTGTGCTTAAAAAACTGCCGGTTTCGGCAACGCCAGCGTTATTAATTAGCAAAGTGACGTCACTGCACTGTGCTGCAACAGCTGCGATATCCTGCTCATTGGTCACATCCAACTTTACCGGAATAACCCCGGCCAGCGTGACGCTTTCTGGCTTACGGGCGCCGGCATAAACTTTCTTAGCACCGCGCGCCAGCGCCTCGCGGGCGAAAGCCAACCCTAAACCGCGGTTGGCACCGCTGATAAAGACAACCTCTTGATTAAGTTGCATTTTGCTCTCCTTTAAACTTGATGTAATGACATACCCCTATGACTGACGAATTCCGGCATCACCTCCCGCAAAAACATAGCTACCTTTTAACCATCTGCTATTTGACCACAAGAAGATTGTTCAGAATATCGCAGTCCCAGTCCGCTGCCGCTGCCGCTGCCGCTGGCAATATTGCAGTTGGCACAGACAACAGCTCATAATTGCTTTAGGCTGCTTATACTTGTCAGCTCATTAACCGAAATGGCGGATGAAAATACATACCTTTAAATTCATCTTCGCAATTTGTACCATAGTGATGCGGCTGAGAATCAAAGTTGGCCCAGTCGAACCGGCAATACAATGCCTAAAACTATCCGGACTCAATACACTAATAAGGCAACTAATGGCAAGGCCTATTGCCATTCATGCGCTAAGCAGTATAGGACTCTTATGAAAATCATCGTCAAAAGCCTGTTAACCGGCCTAGCTATAGTGCTGCCGCTAATCATCACCGTAGAACTGCTGCGCTGGTTACTGCTAACCGTGGAAACCGGCCTGGCACCACTGCTAAAGCTGGTGCTGCCCGGCAGCTGGTATTGGCCTGGTATGGCAATATTAGCTTTTGTACTGCTATGTATGGTTATAGGTTACAGCACGCGTTGGTCGGGTTTTAACTGGCTATGGCAATTACCCGGCAAAATTATGCTTAAGCTACCCGGCACCAGCCAGATTTACGGCATGTTGCAGGATATTATCGAGCTGATGTCGGGCAAAAACTTTGCCGATGGCTCAGTGGTTATGGTAAAGCTACCCGGCTCCGAAATTGAATTGATTGGCATTATTACCAAACAAGGCGGCCAGCCGGATGACCGCATGTCGTCGCTAATGCAGGATGAGCAACTGGCGGTATTTATTCCAATGGCCTACAACGTCGGTGGCTACACCATTATCGTGCCACGCAGCTGTACCCGTAATATTGATATGAAACCGGCTGAGGCATTGCAACTGACGCTGAGTGCTGGCTTGGGTAGCAGTAAAGCTAGCATTAAAAAATAGCGCGACGACCTGCCTTAACCTCGGCAAAAGCTCAGCAAGGATCGAATATCAATGGATAACATGGTCAGGACATTTTTGGGGTTCGATTTTTTTAAAGCCGGTCAGTTTTTCATCTCTGAGCAGCCATACAAAAACTGGCAGCAACCAACGGTTTTGCAGCTGGAAAACCTTACACATCTGCAGGCAGAAAATGGCTGCTATCTCATCTGCTTAGGTGATGGCTATTGCGAGGAAAATATCCTGTATGTCGGTTACTATTCCGGTACTTTACAGCGGCGTAGTTTACGTCTTAACGAAACTAGCGGCGAGTATGTGTCCTGGCACAGCGACAATATTGACGACAATATCAACAAGCTGCTAAAAATTATTCACGGCATCCCTTGTGATGACAAAGCCTGGAAAGGCGCTGTTGCCCGGCGCAAGCAATTTGACGAGCAGATCCGCAGCCTTGTTCATCAAGTGCAGCAGTCTGGTCAGCAAGCTGAAATTTCTCTGTGGTTGATAGCGGATGCCAACATCACTTTAAAGAAAAATGGCATGTGCCTGAATATCAGTGCCGCCGTAGAACGTTATTTTCTAGATTCAGCGCTAAAACTGCCGCTGAATACCGTGGGCAACAAGCAACGTAAAGAGTAAACCAGGTGACATCCAATCCCAACTCAAGCTACACCAGCTACAGCCAATTCTTTGAATACTGGCAAAACAATACCGGCTATTTGTCTCTAAGCAGCCTGCAACACGGCAGCTGTTATCGTATATTTGCCCGTAATGCTGAAGTGGGGATTTGGGATGCCGATTACGAAGGTTTCTTAATTGCCCGCTTTAAACTAGGGCCTGAACCCTACTTGTTTTACGAGCTGCACTGGGACAGCTGTGCCGACCACGGCACCGTCAAGCCGGTTGAAAAACTCTGTGATGGTCCACTCCACTTCCAAGGTGAAGCAGAACGCACGTCAACTGACGAACAACAGCTAATTGATTTTCTGCTGGACGCAGAGCAGCGTTATCCACTGATAGCCGGGCGCGACAGTATCGGTGAAAAACGCGAGTCTGCAGTGCGCTTTTTGCAGCATTTACAAAGAAAAAAACCCGCTGTTTAGTTATCAGCCCAGCAACATTCACAGCCTGCCGGGTAGAGACCAATCGCTATTGATCAACCGCTCTATGTTAAGAATCAAACTATTGTGCGGTTCGCACCAACCGTACTTTGCCTGACTCTCCCACATCAGTTTTACTCCAAATGGTAATGGAACCTTGTCCGAATCCGACAACCCAAACAAACCTGTTATCAATCGCGCCAGAATAGACGTTTGGGCTGGGCGAAGATGTCCAATAGCGAGCATCGTCGAAAAACCAACCTGTAGGTGAATTTGGGAAAATAGCACTGTTAATGCTGGGGTAGCAAAAACGTCGCTCGACAATAGAAGCCAGCTCATTTTTATTAGGCAGCCGCCAATCTGTGAAACCGGCATAACTGGTACCAGTTTGCGCCAACGCATTTTGCCAGTCTAAGCGGCTTTCGGCACCACTGCAGCTCTCACCATCCCAGACCTGCCCTATGCTGCAACGCATCCACATTAAGCCAGTTGGTTTATGGGTTACTGTGCCATCGTTATGCACAATAAAATCACTGCTTGGTGTGCTAAAGGGTACATTAACGTTTTCATTATTGATATGGGTGCAAACTGCAGCAGCTAAAGCGTTTGGTGTCACGCAAATCAGCAATAATCCTACCCATATCCTTGATACTGCGTTCATAGATTTGTCCTTAATTTTGATCGTCACGTCATTGCATAATCGAGTTATAGATTAGGCAGTTCAATTCACTTCCGTGCAAATCACTGCCTTACTGCGCAGCTCGCACCAACCGCACAGAGCCACTACTACTTTTCTCCGAGAAGCGGGAAAAAGAGCCACTATTAAATCCTACACTGCCAGCGTCATCGCTATCGATCGCCGTGGGTAACGAAGACCAAAATGATGTGGATGGCGTATTGGGAAAATAACCGATATCAATTGCCGGATTTTCTCTGCCATTGTGCACTATACCCAATAACTCCAACTCTGTTGGCATGCGCCAATCTTTGGCACCGCATAACCCCTGCTGATTAACCGCCAGCACAAAGCCGGCAGTATCACACTCTGAACCACTGCACTGGCCGCCGTTTTGCACGCCTGCATCCCCGCCATTACTGCTGGCATCGGCGTTATACCAGCTGTAGGTATGTGCTTTATCATGCAAGCCGCCGTCATTAACTTTAACTTCCCACATCAAACCGGTAACGTTGTCACGCACACAGCTCCATTTGCTGCCAGCTGCTTCACTACCATTGTCGTCCCACGCAATGTTTTGTGTTGCCAATACCTGGCCATTGCTGCCGATTTTGCTGAAATCAAACCCGGCCTCACCGCCGCCAATTTTAACTAAATTGCCGGCACGTGCTTGGGCATCGCGGCCATGCTCAGCATCACTTCCAGTAAAGCCAGCAACCGGGCAATCGAGGTTGTTATTATCATTGTCGGCGCATAAGCTAATGCCGGTATCATTTAATCCGCCAATTGCGACAAAAGGTTCCTCGGGAAATGCTGCCACTTCGGTGCTGGCAATACTTTCTGCTGTGCCCACCACGGCGGTGACAACTGCATAATAAACCACGCCGTTATCTAACCCAGTCAATGTGTAAGGGCTGGTAACATTTTGCACCAGAACACCTGTGTTGGTGGTTGAGTAATTTACCGGGTTGATATTAGCCTCTAAGTCGTAGTACAGGTTGTAGCCCGTGGCATCCACGACCGTGTCCCAGCTAAAGCTGAGTTGGCCATTCGCTTTTGTTACCATTAGGTTTTGCGGTGCTGGAAGGGTGACATTAAAACTGGCGCTGACACTGCAGGCAGCAGTAATAGCGCTGGTTACATAGGTATTACCTGTTAAAGCACCACCACAACCATTAACACTGGCAATGCCGTACCCCGGTTCAGCTGTAACGGTAAACGACGCTTTCTCGCCGCTTTGTACACTTCGACTGGCCGGGCTCACCGAGCCGCCATTACCTGCCGTTACACTTACAGTAAAAGACTGAGGTTCAGAATCGCCACCGCAAGCGGCCAATAGCACACTAAATACTGCGGCAATTGTCGCTCTAGCCACCACACAGCCATGTATCACTGCTACTTTATCCAAGTTAAACCTCCAATCCTTTTACCGGGTTCTCTCTTTAGCATTGCTAAAGCGACATTACTAACGACTCACAGTTAACCTTTATACACATATTTGCATCATTAAAAACCATTCATCCCCAAATGGAATCCAATATTTGCGAAATAAAGTGCAAAATGAGTAAGGTAAGATCAAACAAGAGACGGTTTAACATCATGCGGGAATAAGGCAGTTAGGATCACAACAGCATCCATAGCGCCACGCCAAACATCAGGCTGGCGCCGATGCGGTTTAAGTACTGTACCCGGTTGGCTTTGCCGAAAAACAGCGCCAATGCTTTGCCGCCACTGGCGTACAGCAGCATAGAGCCAAATTCCAATAAGATAATAATAACTACCAGCACCAGCAGCTGTGGCCAGAATGCCAGTTGGCTGTCGATAAAAGGCGGCAGCAGCGCCATATGAAAGGCCCAGCCTTTGGGGTTAGACACCGCAGTAATAAAGCCCTGGCTAAACAGGGTACGCCGCGCCAGTCTGGCCGGTAACTCTCCCGGCTGTGGCAGCGCCAGTTTGCCTTTGGCGCGCCACATTTGCACACCGACATAGCCCAGATAGCAGGCGCCGGCTATTTTAAACCACTGAAACAGCGCCGGAAACTGCAGCATTATCGCCGCCACACCGCATACCGCCAGTATCGCTACCAGCGCCACGCCGAGCATTTCGCCCCACATCATCCACAACGTACGGCGCACGCCCTGGCTCATGCCCAGCGTCATCGCCAGGGTCATACACATACCCGGGGTTACCGAAACAAATAAAAACGTTGGGATAAACGCGCCCAGCAACGCCAGATTAACCATAACCACCTCAACAGCAAAGTAGCGCCATTCTGGCTTGTTGTATCAGCGCCAGCAATAGGTTTGGGCAGGGTTTTTAGTCAATCCGGCGCAGTGGCAAAATTCTTCACAAAGAGGTTTTATTGCAATGGTAAGCAGGCAAAGTAAGAACGCTATTTAAAGGATTTAGCCCAAAAATCATAGCGGCTCTCGCGGCTTATCTTTGCCTTGCCCGTTACGCGGCTCTTCCTGCTGCGGAAACTCCTGCCAACTGCCTGCCAACTCACGCACAGCTTGCGGCCAATCTTTATGGCCATTCTGTTTATCTTCGGGATAAGTCATCGGTTCCGTCATAATTACCTCCAACCTTAGTGCTCGGTGCAAGTATAAATGCGTTACTTACAGAGACAGAATATCAGCGGCAAATAAAATCGCCCCAGCTGTCGAAACCCTACCTGCTGTTTCGACTAAGCTGTGATACGTCAAACTAATGCGTTTAACACAGGAGATTTGTTATGCCAGCTAATACCGTAACACTACACCGGGTACTAAAAGCTACACCAGAGCGGTTGTACCGCGCCTTTTTAGACGCCGATGCGTTAGCCAAATGGTGTCCACCGCATGGCTTTACCGGCAAGGTTCACAGTATGGATGCGCGGGTCGGTGGTGGTTACAAGATGAGTTTTACCAATTTTAATACCGGCCAGAGCCACAGCTTCGGTGGCACCTATCTGGAACTAAAACCTAACAAGCTTATTCGTTACAACGACCAGTTTGACGACCCTAACCTGCCCGGCCAAATGCAGGTTACGATAAAACTAAAGCCAGTGTTGTGCGGCACTGAGCTGACGATTGAACAAAGCGGCATACCCGATGCGATACCGCTGGAGTTTTGTTATGCCGGCTGGCAGGAATCCTTGCAGTTATTGGCTCTGCTGACCGAGCCAGAAATTCCTGATCAGCCTTAGCAGTTGCGCATAGCTGGCGTTACCAAAACAAATAACAAGTTGCAAACAAAGCCCCGATAAACGCTGCAGAATGCGTATTATCCGATTGATAAACCGGCAGATAATAGGTAATTTAACTCACTGTAAAGTAGCTTATATTTTGAATGCGCGATCTTTGCTATCGCATACAGTATTGAAGAAAAATTATTCATGTTGTACACGCTGTTCAAGTCGCAATATATGCTATTTTTAGGAACGATTGTTTTGGGCATAAGTCAGGGAATGCACTGTGGCTGTCAAAGTACCAGGCTATAAAACCAGAACAAAAAACCAATATCAAATCAGTACTCTGCAGAGAATCAGTACATTTAGCATTAAATGTTTCCCTGATTCTAAATATCTTTGTAGCTACAACATCATTAAAAATATCCGGGGCTATCTGTCAGGGATTGCCTCCTGAACAGCCCTTTAGCGGGGCGCTACGACCTTCATTGTATTGGGAGTCAACATCATCATGGATTATAAGCTAAGTGCATGGAGCCTTCGTGCGGTAGTGTTCTGTTGCTGCGCGGTTTTGTTTAGTTGTGGCGGCAGTAAAGACAAGAGCACAGCCCCGCCCCCACTGTCAGCAAACGTTAGCATAAGCGGCAAGGTAAGCTATGACTTCGTCCCGCATAACAGCAATGGTTTAGGCTTAAATTATTCTGCCACCACAACCAAACCCGGACGGGGTTTAAGTATTGAATTGCTCGATGCTAATAATGTGGTGTTAGCGACAGCGACTTCAGATAACACCGGGCATTACAGTGCTGAAATCCAGCGCGATGCTATGGTAAAAGTACGCGTCCAGGCGCAGCTGTTGAAAACGCAATCACCAGGCTGGGATTTTAAGGTTATCGACAATACCAGTGACGATGCGCTTTATGTCATGGAAGGAAGTTTAACTGCGGCAACTGAAGCCACAGCAGTACGTAATTTACACGCTGGATCTGGCTGGACCGGCGCAGGCTATACCGAACCAAGGGTAGCCGCACCTTTTGCCATACTGGATGCGGTGTTATTAGCTGCCCAGCGCATGAATGCAGCAGCCAATAGTAAAGACTTTCCTGCGCTTGAAATCGCCTGGAGCAGTAAAAATAACACAGCCAACGGCGACACAACTCTCGGTGAAATCGGTACCAGCTTTTTCAGCGGCACCCGCTTATATATATTGGGAGACGAAAACAACGACACCGATGAATACGACCGCAACGTGGTACTACATGAATTCGGCCACTACGTTGAGGCACACTTTTCACGCTCAGACAGTATTGGTGGCGACCATCCTTTAGACGCAAAAGTCGATTTTCGTGTCGCTATGTCAGAAGCTGTTGCCAGTGCGTTTTCAGCGATGATGTTAGACGAACCTGTCTATAGTGATACCAACGGCTCTGAGCAAAAAGCAGGGTTTGTAGTAAACGTCAGTCGCAACGATCATGCTATACGGGGCTGGTATTCAGAGGCCTCAATACTGTCGGTGCTGTATAACTTCTATACCAGTAGTAATGGCAAAACAGCCCGGGATTTTACGCCGGTATTCAGCGTACTTAGTTCGGATAGTTTTGTCGCCAGTTCAGCCATGACATCTATTTTTACGTTTTATGATGCGTTGAAAGACCAGCAACCAAATCAGGTTATCACTTTTAGTGAATTACTGATGGAGCAAAATATTCAGGCAACGGATGCTTTTGCCACAGACGAAACAAATGATGGTGGCTACGCGGCAAATCTGCCGGTATATAAAATACTTGCTGACGATACAACGCCTACAACGGTGTGCAACACAAACCGGTTTGGCACTTACAATAAATTGGGTGTGACGCAATTTTTGCGCATCGATGTGGCCTCTGCCGCCACTTATCGGATTAGCGTACAAGAAACCAGTGCCGACTCCGGTGACTCCGACCCTGACATCTATCTGCATCGTAAGGGGCAGCTTGTCGGTCTGGGTGAAAGCTCACTGGTAGACGAGGAAACATTAGAACAGTTTTTGCAGCAAGATACCTACGTGATTGAAGTCGTCGATTTTCGATTGGCAGACTCACAGAACAACGACGAAATTACTGCGTGTTTTAACGTAAGCGCACAGCGTATTGATTAATCTGGAGCTTGTCATGATAAACAATCAAGTTTTTAGTTATATTCGCCATCCTGTTGCCATTGCTATTGTTTTAGCGGCAAGCCTTTATAGCTGTGCCTACGCAGTAAGTGATAACAGCGGGCAACCAATTGCCAACACTAGTGCAGCGGCAGATAGCAATAAAAGCCAGGCAACACGCTCGCCTGGCAAACCCGGCGCAGCAGTGCAGCTTAAAAACTCTGCAGTCTTATTTATTGCCGCTCCGGGGCTGCATGATCTGTCGCTCACCCTGGTGTCGTCCAGTGACGCAGGCACTATGACCGTTGATGTCAGCTCCGCTGAAGGTGCTGAAATCGTGTCAAATGACCGCCATTTTGAGTTTGCCTTGCAACCTGATGCTGAGTACCAGCTGCCGGTTACATTAAATATCACAGAGGAAGGTCGTTTTTATCTGCAACTTCACATAACAATTACTACTGAAGAGCAAACGTCAAGCCGCGCGATTGCGGCAATAGTGCAGGTAGGTGAACCAGCTGCCAAAGCCCAGAAACCGTCTAAGAACAATGCCGGCAACAAAACCGACGCTGTTATTGTCCTACCGGCACAGGAAACTATTCTGCCCGAAGGTAATTAGTCGCTGTAATATCCGCTCGAACCAAGGGGATTGTTTAGCCAATCCCCTTAGCGCGGCAGTCCAATAGTGGCTGTACACCGTGGGTAGCATGCCACTTTTCAACAGTTAAACGCGGCTAACTGCGCTATTCGCTGACGTTAAAGGTGTGTAATTGGTCCTTTCTAAAATAGTGCACGCCAAACAGTAATGCGCCGGCATTTCCTGCCACGCTGGGGTCACCGCTGTGCCTGAATATGACATAGTCATCACCTTCTTCTATCAACTCACCATCGGGAAGATGCATTATTGAAGGCGTAACTAAACCGCCGAATTTACTGCCATAGATGTAATAGCTGCCAAAATCGACGGTTTTGCCGGTTGATTTAAGCTCTCCCCGCACGTCACGCGCTATCAATTCAGCAAGCTTTTGCATGCCTGTGGCTAATTCCGCTTTCAGCGTTTCAACTTCTAAGGTACTGGGGTTTTTAATATCACTAACCGGAATATGCGTGGGGACATGATACAAATACCGGCCAACCCAGGTATTGGAATCAACTTCAATTGCTAACGAGATCCGAAACACATCGTCGAACGATTCCTGAACATAAGCCACCGGAAACAACTGCGTTTTTTGTGGCTCATGGCTAAAAAACTCGCTGCTGCTAAAAGCTGTTTCAGCCAGCTGCAATAGATCAATACCAACATAGTGCGCTTTATAAGATTCACTTTTGCTGGAGTTAATAGCGCCGCTTACTGCCTCGCCGACAAAAGGCACAGGCACAAGTAAGGTTGCCGCATTGTCAGCAAAGATCATGGCAAAATGCGTATCAGGAATTAACCGTGAGCCAGAAGGCAAGGTCGGAAATTGCGTACTTATCGAAAAACGCTTAATGGTGTTTTGCGGTGGCGGAACACTTGGCTGCATTGACACACAACCTGCTAATAAAAATAAACCCGCAGCTAAAAAAATTCGCATTGGTCACTCCTATGTGCCTGAAAATACTTATACCGCAAACTTTAATTGCGGTGGTATTGCCAGAAGAAATTAAATTGTAGCGTTAATAAATCACAGCACTAAGGTTAGGTGCTGATGTTCTTCCCCTGATGTTTCAGTCTTTGCACCTTTGATTAGCAACGCAAATTGTCATCTGACAATCTTAAGTTATTTGTACCTGACCCAATTTACTTGGTGGATGATGGGGAAATCTAACCACAAAACTTGCGCCTTTCAGGTTCTGGCAGCTGACTACTTTCACGTCGCCACCCAGCCATTTGGTAATACGTTCGACCAATGCCAGGCCTATACCGAATCCTGATTTATGGCCTGTGGTTTTTCCGGCTAGTCTGACAAAAGGTTGGAACACTTTGTCCGCATCCTGAGCAGGAATACCTGCACCATCGTCACTAATACACAGTATAAAGTGGCTAGTTGAATCGGACAGTGTCAGCTGCACTTTGTCCCGACAGTATGTTAATGCGTTGGTGAGCAGATTGCTCAGTATTAAGCTGACATGACGTTCATCTGCCCAAATCCAGTAATTTTCTGGCCCTGTTATCAGCTCCAGGCGCGGGTCATTCGCTTTTTCCAGGTGTTGCAGTACCAGCGGCTTTAAATCTATCCTGGATTTCGCCGTACTATCGAGTGAATGTTGCAGGCGGGAAAAATGAAGTAAAGCGTTGATTAAGTCCTCCATATCATCGAGGTTTTGATTAACCCGGACTTCGTACTGGCTTCTTAAATTTGGATCTGCTGTTTCGCAAAGTGTATCCAGCCCCATTCTCACTCTGGCAAGTGGTGTGCGTAATTCATGTGACAAACCTGCAGACAACAACTGATTATCCTGTATCAAGCGCACAAGCCGTTCAGTCATCTGGTTAAATGCCTGCTCAATTTCTTTGAGGTACCAAAAAGAGCCTACTGTTAAGCGGATATCTAACTTGCCATCACCAAAAGCAATAGCCGCAGTACGCAGCTTCGCCAAACGGATGAGAAAGGGCGCCAAAAAAATCAGCAACAGGCCAAGCAAAATGCTGTAAAACCCGGCAGTCAGTAGCCAGGGATTATCTATTACCCCGGTGACTGGCTCGCTGGCACGAGTCACCAGTAACACCGTTTGTGCATCGATAAGCGTATAAGCGGTGAGTCCTTCCTTTGATTCCAGAAATACCGATTTATCGGCATAAATTTGTTTCATTAGTGCATCGGGTAACGGG
Organism: Rheinheimera muenzenbergensis; assembly: GCF_036984005.1. Lineage (NCBI taxonomy): Bacteria > Pseudomonadati > Pseudomonadota > Gammaproteobacteria > Chromatiales > Chromatiaceae > Rheinheimera > Rheinheimera muenzenbergensis. Next base: position 8,661 of record NZ_JALAAR010000007.1, on the reverse strand, counting down.
TAGTCCTTTAATGACTGCAGCTCGAATTGCAGTTTATTCTGCACCGGGGAAGCATCGGAGGCCGAGGCAAACCATCCGGATAACTGCTCTGGCTCGATACCCGATTTGAGGGCGCTTTGGATCAGCACGACCTGGCTTAGCAAATGTTGCTGCTCGTTACTAAGCCTGTGCTCGTTTTGTTGTTGGATCAAGGCATCAAACAGTTGCCCCAACACGATACTGCCAACAATCACCACCAACAGCAGGGCAAGCACAAAGCGCCACATTATTGCCACACCTCTGTTGCCAACAAATATCCTTTCCCCCAAATGGTTTTTATTTTGTAGGGTTCAGTGGCATCATCCAACAGCTTTTTGCGCAGCCTGGAAATGCGTAAGTCTATAGTCCGGTCAAAACCATCGTAATCAAAACCCCGCAGTTGTTGGCTTAATATTTCACGACTGACGACCCGGCCGGCATTTTGGGCCAGTAGCCAAAGCACTTCAAATTCTTTACTCGAGAGCTTCATCGACACGCCGTGCAAATGCACTGATAGGTCAGATTTGCAGATTTCTAAAGCGCCCAGTGCAATTTGCTCTGGAGCCACAGACGTGACAGCCACCTTGGTCCTGCGCAGCAGTGACTTAATACGGCTCTCTAGTAAACGCCCGCGCACCGGTTTGGTAATATAGTCATCGGCGCCCATTTCCAGTCCGAGAATTTCATCGATTTCTTCATCACGAGCCGTAAGCATAATAATAGGAACACCTGATCGCATTCGTAACTGTTTGCATATCTCGAGACCATCCATTGATGGCAACATACCATCAAGGATGATGAGATCCGGTAAGGCACTATTGAACGCATTTAAAGCTTGCTGGCCATCATGGTAAATGCTTACCTGATAGTTTTTCGCTAACAGGTAATCTGAAATCCACTCGGCCAGCTCTTTATCGTCTTCTACCAATGCAATTGTGATCATGCCTAAGCTCAAAACATGCGCCAGCGCATCGCCTTACTGTTGTTTTTCTTGTACATCCAAGCATACCTTATCGTTTGATTATGCAGTACCTGCCTATCCGAAGTTTGCAACGTGAGCACTAAATCCTGTTGCATCGCGAAATCTTGCTGCCATTGCCCTTGTTGCACACTATCCCAACAGTGCAATTTTTGTTCATCGGCGAACAAGCAATAGTTCTGCTGTGATGCCTGTTGCCAGGACACCTGTAAATTCAGGTAGCAGATATCGCCCTGTTTTAACGTGGTGCATTGTTTTGGTGACACAGTAAAACCTGCTGCCGGACTTTGTTCAGCCGCCACGCCGGAGTGATTCATTAAAGCCAGTGCAATGACCAGGCCTGATAATATGCTTATCTTCATTGGTCACCCTTAAAAAACATAACTAATTGATAAACTGAATGTTCTGCCGTTCTCGCTGCGCTTTTCATCGCCCTGCAGAATAGACTGTGAATAAGGGCTATCTATGATGCTATCGGCATAGCGTGTCATGCTAAAGTTACCCTCAACCAGCCAATTTTCATTAAGCGGCTTTTTAAATCCTGCTTTATAAATTAAGTTAACGCCCCCTTTTGCATCATACGCTGGCACGCCTGCTTGGTTATCGGGTATACCATAGTAGAAATCTAACATGGCAGCGTTTCGATACTGCGCCCCTACCGAGCTGTAAAGGTGCCAGTTGTTAATATTCCAACTTTTACCGAGCCAGGCCGCACCGTACAGCCCATTGCTGTAGTCCATCTTGTTGCTGTTGGTACCATACATCAACATTGTATCAAGCCCGGCAATCGTACCTATGGCCCTTAGCCCCCAATAGGGGCTGGGTTCTTTTTTAAAGCTGCCTTGTGCACTTGTGTAGATTAAGCCTCCATGCGCCATCGACAGTAAAACATCAAACTCCCAGTTTCCGGTAGTGCCCAGGTTGTAACCCATGGCAAATTGGTTGTCGAACTTGTCCGCTCTACCAGGAAATTCAATAAATAAACCATTGTTAAAATAATATGCGCCCTTTAGCTCAGGCCGTATTTTGAAGTCTTCAGACTGATACAAGCCCCGACTATTTTGAACCACAATACCGGCTGAAAAAAAACCGCCGCCATCGCGTTTCTGCAGCAGAAAATCATACCAGGATGTGTCGGATGTTGGCTCATTCGCCAAGCTCACTGTGCTGCATAATAAAAGTGGTGTTAGGAAGTAGTGTTTCATTTTGCAATTTCTTCTGGTGGTTAATTTGCGTCTAGCTTATCGAGGCAGTACAAGTTTAGCCGTATCAGGATATAGAAAAATGTATCAATCTGTATCATTAAAACCAAAGTTAATCATAGATTTATTGATGAGACACAGCTTGATACAAGCTGACACAGCCGTTTAGAAACTGATACAACCCGCAACCGTACTACCCGATAAAGTGAGTGCTTCTTCATCACCACGGGACATCAACATGAAAGTGAACAATCTTTTTTCTGGCATGATTATTGGCAGTTTAGCGCTGGCAATTACCGGTTGTGGTTCAGAGCATAAAACCAACAATGACCTCCTTTCTGAACCATTTGATTATCAGGCTTTACTCAATGCAGCAGCCGACGGCGAAATACCAGGTGTGGTGCTTTATATTGAGTCACCGCAATTTTATTTTTACGGTGCGGCCGGAATGGCTGATCTCAACGATAAAACACCAATGCCGATAGATGCCCGGATCCCAAATGGCAGTGCCGGTAAAAAGCTGACAGCTTTACTGGCTGCGATGCTGGTGGAGCAGCAAAAACTTGATTTAGACCAAAGTATCAGCAACTATCTGCCTGCTGAAATGACTAGCAGAATCGACAACGCTGCCAGTATGACAATCAGACAAATGCTACAACACAGCGCCGGCTTATTTGATTATTTAAACGATTCCAATGGTGCATTTTATGACGCAGTAGTTGCGGAGCCGGATAGCATAAAAACCGATGTGTTCGCCCTACAATTCGCCTTGGATCAGCCAGCCAATTTTGCCCCCGGTCAAGGCTGGAGTTATTCAAATACCGGATATATTTTAACGGGGCTTGTCTTGGATAAGGTTCTCGGCACCCATCACTCTCAAGCAATGCGCAAGCAAATTTTCGAACCTTTAGGCTTGCATAGTCTGAGTTACGGTGGCCTGGAAAAAAGTTACGGCTCCATCGTGCCGGGTTACTTTCACACGGCAGACGCTGTAGTGAACACGCGGCAATATTATCAAAATATCGGTGTGGCCGATGCACCTGTGGTCGGTAACGCCGAAGATATGGCTCTCCTACTGAAATTTATTGTTGAGGGTAAACAATTCAGCCACAGCATCCATCAGTTATTGATGAGCGACACCAGCTTTATTAGTACCGGTCTTGGTAGCCTGTTATACAGCTATGGTTTATTTAAAGAAACCATCAATGGTAAACAGGTGATCCATCATGGTGGCCGGGAACTGGGTTATGCAACTTACAACTTCTACATACCGGACACAAAAACGACTGTGGCGATGTTGGTCAACTGCAACGGTTATCAAGCCTGCGATGACGCGCATAACGCGTTATATCAAAAAGTGATCAGTGAACTCACCCAATAACACCGGGTTAAGTGGCACTGAGCTGACTATTGAGCAAAGCGGTATACCCGATGCGATACCGCTGGAGTTTTGCTATGCCGACTGGCAGGAATCGCTGCAGTTGCTGGCCTTGTTAACCGAGCCGGAAATACCGGATCAAGCGTAAAACCTTCGGCTGTATCAGCCAGCTACAGCTTAACCGGCCACATGTCTGGCCGGTAGCTCCCCTTCCCCCGCTTTGACCATACTAACTTTCTGCTGCGGTAAGTGGGTGTTAAGCCTCGCAAAAAGACGCTCTTAGTAAAATATGACCTCATCTAACTGCCTTACACTGCATTTGTTCATATTGCGAAACTTAGTACTTAAGTTTGTACACTTGCATTGTCAAATTGTACAAACATTGGTACCATCCCTGTATTCCGTTTCAGATGTGACAGTTAAAGAACGGTATGTTGAAAATGAGAGCCAAACCGAATATGAACATTCTTACTGTTAGTGAAGCACGGGCTAACTTTAAGGCGGTTATCGATACTGTACTGGATACTCACGAACCGACGTTAGTGACAAACCAGCGCTCTGGTAACGTTGTGATGATTTCTCAGGAAGATTACAACGCCATGCAGGAAACGCTGTACTTACTCAGTACACCGAATAATGCAAACCGTTTGCGGGAATCGGTAGCACGCATTAAAGCTGGCGCCTTCGAGGTGAAGGAAGCCTTTTTAGATGAGCAAGAAACTAACTAAACCCGGCGTTGCCTTTGATGCACACGCCTGGGATGACTACCAATATTTTAAGCAGTACAACAAAAAGCTAAGCGCCCGTATTGATGAGCTGATCAAAGAAGCCATGCGCGCACCACTGGAGGGTAAAGGCAAACCAGAACGGTTAGTGGGTGACTTCGCCGGCTTTTACTCACGCCGGATAGACCGCGAGCACCGCTTGGTTTACACCTACATAGATGGTTATCTGGTAATAGCGCAGTGTCGGTTTCATTATTAAAAACGAAGCAAGAAAAGCTACAAATGCAGCATTTTTTGCTTCGTTTTGCTTCGTTTTGCCGTTAAAAGCCGGGAAAAGGGTCTGGGCTAATTTAATCTAAAAATGCTGCAACTCCATTCTCAAGCGTATGTTGCGCCATACGCACCACCCTGCTACGCTGCGTATAACGCACCATCCGAAGAAAATTATCACTAATGGCCACTATGTATAACCCACCGCATCCGGGTGAGTTGATTAAAGAAACCATGGAAGCACTTGATGTCAGCGCCCGTAAGCTGGCATCGGCATTAGATGTCGCGCCCTCAACAGTGCAAAGGCTGATTAGCGGCAAATCCGATGTTTCACCGGAAATGGCGATTCGCCTCGCAGCAGTTATTGGCAGCTCAGAGCTGGTCTGGATCGGTATGCAGGATGCTTATGAACTGTGGCATGCAAGACAGAAAATAGATACTTCAAAGCTACAGCGGTTATGCAGCGTTTAGCTTGTATCAGCAGCCTAATCTGTTAAAAGGCTCAAAGTCCCTGACCGCATTTTCACTGGTTTTACTGAAAAAGGTGAAAATGCAAAGCATTAAGCTAATAATTTTATGACAAGAAAATCAATGACTCTGCCTATTTATTTCGATTCAATTTCCAATATGACTACAAACCTAAATACTCTTTAATAGTTGGGCCAGCCATTCTAACCTTTTGAGCAATTTCATCAGGTAAATGACTGTTTGCTGGAAATTTTCCACAAATCATAGCCAAAAAATACTCGGAGACCATTAACTCTTGATTATCACGACCCATCTGACTAATTAAATATTGAATAATTTTTTCCTTTTCAATCATGCCAAATTCTATGGAAGTTGCCACACGAATAAAAGCTGCCCTTATTAGCCCTTCATCAAAATTAGTAAAGTTATCTAAACTAAGCGATTGAATATAAGGAAATCTAGGGGCCAATCTATTTTTTTCGTCTGAATTTTCTCTCAGCAATTGAACTCCGGAAGCTACCGCGGCGACAACTCCTGCTATAGATGTTCCCATAGGAGCTAAATATGATTCATTACCTAGACAAATATTCTTAGTGCTTTCATTAAAATGAAACAAAGCATCTGAGCCCCTAATCCCACACTCTAAACTACTAAGTAACTCTAGCCTCAAATCAAGTATACCTGTCTTCATGAAGCTAGGCTTCAATACATCTTTTAAAGAGTTTCGCTCGACACACCAAGGGCACTCTCCCATTTTTGGATCAGGTAGCACTACCATTTCAATATACTTAAAATTTCTAATCACTTTTGGATCTTTGTAAGCTAAAGACCTATTAAGTCTCTGCTCAATAGATTTAGAACTTGGCCTAAACAAACCTGTCAGAAACAGTAAATCGGATACTTTCCCAGCCAAGCTATTATTTTCTCTTATGCGAGTATTAATTAATGTTAAAAATTCACCATTGATCACCGTTGATTCGTACACTACAATTTGATTTGAAGATAAAAGAATTTTTATATTCTCTGGACTTTCTATATGACTAGGAGCACCAAGTTCAATAACATTACAATCTTTTATTTCCTTCAAATATTCAACTAAATAGTCAACTCTCAAACAAACTATTGTCGCTTTTTCAGCGATAGAGACTTTTGTCAACGTTTCGATTTGCTGTCTAAATTGCTCTAACGATAGCAACTTGGTGTAATCAATAAAATAAGCATAATGTTTCTGATTTTTATCAGGATCACCTTTGTGAAAAAATAGCAAATCATCCAGATTCTTAGAGTACTTGTCGAAAAAAGCTCTGTTGCCTTCAGCTAAAGCCTTTTTAAGGCAAACGCCAGCGTCTCTCATATCCTTTATATAGTAAGCGCTTGGATGTATTTCAATGGCTTTACTACCAGATTTACAGTGCTCGCAATCATTGAAATCATAATTGCGAACTTCATGAGCCAGCTTACACAATGAATAATCTTTCTCTTCAAAAGAGTAGACTGCTAAAGCGCTGAAGTTAGCTTTAAAAGAAATAGACTTTACAATATTTGTAAAGTTTTGAATTAATGAGCCGCTGCTCACTACACTTACAATCAACAGCGGAGAGTTAGATTGAGAGATTAATCGGGAATTAGACTTCAATAGAGAATAACATTCTCGCTTCTTTTTGGCCGGATGAGCAGGCAATGCTTCAAAAGGAATTACCTTACCTATCAACTGCATAGCTCTGAGTGGTAAAGCCGCAATTGACCATGAGTCGATTAGTATAAAGTCCGAGCTTTCTACCTGTTGTAAAAGCCAAAATGCAATCCTGTCTAACTCATCTTTATTCTGAATTGAATCTCCTAGTCTAAAAAAAACATTCGTGTGTTTGTGTGATGGAGTTGCAAAATGGTACTGACCAGTAGATTTAAGATAGCTCTGCTCAGAATGCCTTTCCGATATTCTTAGCAAATCATTTTGTCTAACTTCTACAAGTCGTTTTTGTTCGCAATCAATTCTGAAAACACCGTCACCCCTCACATCAAACATTATATAATCATTCTCATCAGAACAATAATAAATAATGAAAAGCGAAGCATCACACAAACGAGAAATGAACTTCTGCCTAACTATGTCGTGCTCAGAGTCTTTTAGATTATTTAAAAAATCAATTTCAGTTACTAACAAATAACAATTTGTAATCGCCTTGCCGACAGTATCAACTTGAGATGATATCAGTGTATCAACAATTCCCGGAGATTTATTACCAATACAATTTAAAACGAGACTTTCCATATTACACCAAATCAAGTTGGGATTACTAGGGAAACAGAAGTCGAAGAATAGATCATTTCCTGATCGATTTGATTTACTAGAACAGTGTTTAAAATCTTGTTTTCTGTTAAAGAATAATTTGTCGCTAAAGTGCCAGATGTTGTCATAATAAGCAAAGCTTCTAAATCAGCAGCACATTTTAACGCTGTTGATAGTCCTAACCCTCTCCTAATTGACGATCTTGCTATTTTTGAGGTTACCCCTTCTTCAAAAGCGCTAGATACAACTTCAATAATATTTTTATTAAAAGACTTTCTTAACAACTCTCTATATATACCTTCGCCTGAATCTACTATGTCTATTACAATAAATCTTTTTCTATTTTGAGACATGTTATGAAGAATATAAGCCTCTATTGCTGTAGGAAATCTTGATTTTTTCAATCCTTCTTCGTTGACGAAAATTATCTTTGATAATTTGATGTAACGCAATCCTCTGCTTGCAGTTCTTCCGTGATGCACTGTATTTTCCCAAATTTCTTTAAGAAAAACGTACAAGTTAATCTTTTCTGTAATTTGAAAAATACGTTTCTGATCTGAAGACGTGTTACTTACAAAGCTATTCTCAATTCTCTTTTTCAATAGATCTTTGAAGCTTTCCTCAGAGGGTTCCTCATTTTCAGAAAGCAACTTGGGCGGATGAGTATAATAGGGATCAAGAGCATACAAAAATTGCTCTGTTGATCGTTCAAATACTCCTTCTTCTGCCTTCACTAGCAAGTCAATTTTTGACTGAACCAAATCGGTGACTTTCTTTCCATAACGATCTTCAATATCCACTCCTTGAAGACATATCGCTAAAAAGTAGGCTGAAACTAGAGAAGAATCGCTATTTATGCCATGCGTTTCAATGTCATATTCAGCCAAGTAAAGCCTTACTGAACTCAGCAAATTTCTCTTACAAAGTAGATTTATAATCGAAATGAAAAAGCCTTCTGCCCCAAGAGAGAAGCTAGATTCTTTCGAAATTATAATTTTGAATTCGTTACTGAAATTAAATTTTTTCTGTAAAAAATTAATGGAACAATTACGAGGAATGTTTACATCCATGCTTATTGAATTTCCGTTCCGAAACTATTAATTTCTTTATACCCTAGAAAAATTCACTCTTCAATAGGCCCTGTTGTTATTGGATATCGTCAGACTAAGATCGAATTTAAATATACAGACGAATAGGACTCACATATGTGTCAACCATCCGCTCTAAGCAGACTAAAAAAAGCCGGGCAAGCCCTAATGCCGGTCAGTTAAGCTGACCGGCATTTTTCTTTTTAACGGGATACTTAAGTTTGCTCGATTTAACACTTCTTG